>JAHEFX010000098.1 GCA_024639975.1 bacterium | reverse complement strand
GTCTCCGCGGCCGGTGCCGGCTTCACCGAGCCGACCGAGGCAGCTATCAGACAACCAGCCACCTCGACGTCGACGCCGACGACCACGACCACGCCTCCGCCCACCTACTCGGCTGCCGTCGATCTCGTGTCCGAGAGTGACCTCCCGGCTTCGTGGCGGACTGGCTGCCCGGTCGACCCCGACGAGCTCCGCCGGGTCGAGCTCGCCCACTGGGGCTTCTCGGGTGCCGCGACGAGCGGGGTCCTGATCGCCCACGAGGAGGTGGCCGACGATCTGGTCCGGGTGTTCGAGGTCTTGTTCGACCTCGGGTTCCCCATCGAGCGGATGGAGCCGGTGGACCGGTACGGCGGGGACGACGACGCCTCGATGGCGGCCAACAACACGTCGGTCTTCAACTGCCGGAACGTCACTGGTGGGTCGGCATGGTCCCAGCATTCGTACGGCTGGGCGATCGACATCAACCCGGTGCAGAATCCCTACGTCCGGGACGTCGTCCTGCCTCCGGCCGGCGAGCGGTACCTGGATCGTCAGGAGCTCGCGCCGGGAATGGTCACCCCCCAGGTGGTCGCGGCGTTCGAGGCCATCGGCTGGTCCTGGGGCGGGGTCTGGTCGTCGCCTGACTACCAGCACTTCTCGAAGACGGGTCGCTAGCTGCCCAGGTCCGGATCGACGCAGCCGTCGGTCCCACCGGTGGCCGAAACCGGGAAGTTGTATACGAGCGGGTCGTAGTGCCCGGTCCCCTCGTCGTCGGTCTCGAGGAACCGGACGATCGCCGCACCGAGTGCCTCGACCTCGAGGTCCTGGACCTCCTCGGTGGCCAACGCCTCTGCCTCCGGCCGGTTCTGCAGGAACATCGCCTCGGTCAGCACGGCGGGCACCGGGTAGTTGAGGCGAAGCACCCCGTATGCATCGAAGCCGTCGCTGCCCCGCACCGCGGCCGTGGCCCCCGGGGGGTTGGATGCCACCCACGGCAGGTCCAGTGGCGCCAGGGCGGAAACGAGCTCCTCGTACAGGAGGCCGGCCGCTCGGCGTGACTCGTCGTCCTCGGCCTGGTGGAACACGATCGTTCCCGGTTCGTCCCAGGCAGAGATGTCGCCGGCGTTGTGGTGGACCGAGACGAAGAGCTTCGGTTGGATCGCCTGGGTGAGCTCCACCCGGGCCCGGATCGCCATCCGGTAGTCGCCGTCACGGGTCAGCACGGAGCTGATGTCCTCGTCTGCCAACCAATCCCGCAGCTTGCGCGCCACGGTGAGGTTGAGGTCGGCCTCGCGCAGGCCGTTGGCACCGACCGACCCGGTCTCCACGTCGCCGCCATGTCCCGGGTCGATGACGATGTCGACCGGGTGGATCGGCTCCAGATCCTCGACGACGGCGCTATTGGCACAGGGGGTCCCAACGATGTGCCGACCCGCACCCGACGCCCTGATGGTGACGACGATGCCCGTGGGGGTGATGCCAGCGACCGGGTCGGTCTCGACCACCACCTCGGCGACGGTGGTACTGGTCGGCGTCGTCGTCGTGGAAGTGGTGCTCGCGGTGGTCGTCGTGGTGGGGGCCGACGTGTCCACGACTTCGGCGGTGCCGACCGTGGTGCAGGCCGTGACGGCGAGGGCGAGGACCACGGGGAGGAAGCGCACGGCCCAAACTGTAGGTTGGGCGCGATGAAGTGGCGCGCCCTCATCGTCCTCTCTCTTGCCCAGTTCCTGATGGTCCTCGACCAAGCGGTGATGAACGTCTCCATCAGTCAGTTGGTCGAGGACTTCGACACGACGGTCTCGGTCATCCAGGGCGTGATCACCTTCTATGCGCTGACCATGGCCGCGCTCATGATCACCGGGGGCAAACTCGGTGATCGGTGGGGGCGCAAGCGGGCCTTCGTCGTCGGACTGGTCATCTACGGTGCCGGCTCGGCGGTCACGGCCGTCTCGCAGTCGGTGCCGACGCTGCTGCTCGGCTGGTCGGTCCTCGAGGGCATCGGAGCGGCCCTCGTCCTCCCCGCGCTGGTGGCACTCATCGCCGGCCGGTACCAGGGTGCGGACCGGGCCGTTGCCTACGGGATCATCGGAGGAGTGGCCGGGGCCGGCATTGCCGTGGGACCGATCCTCGGCGGGTGGGTCACGACCGCATTCACGTGGCGATATGTGTTCATCGGCGAGGTGGTCGTCTCCTTGGTGGTCGTGGCACTCGCCGGGTGGCTGGGTCGCGAGGAGCGGCCCCAGAATCCCCCGAGCATCGACTGGGTGGGGGCCGCCCTGTCGGCGGCCGGGCTCGGTCTTGCCGTGTTCGGAGTCCTCCAGGCCAGCGAATGGGGATGGATCGCCAGCGCCAACTCCCCGGTGGCACCGCTCGGCCTGTCGTTGACGCCATTCGTCGTGGGCGCCGGCATCGGGATCCTCGTGTTGTTCCTGCGGAGGACGCGACGACGCGAGGAGCGCGGTCAAGACCCGCTGTTCCGGCTCGGCCTGCTCGACATCCAGCCCCTCAAGGGGGGTCTCATGATGTTCATGAGCCAGAGCCTGATCCTCATGGGTGTGTTCTTCTCGGTGCCGCTCTACCTGCAGATCGTGCAGGGACTCGACGCACTGGAGACCGGGATCAAGATGCTCCCCGTCTCGGTGACGATGTTCATCATGTCGTTCGTCGGTGCCCGCCTCAGCCAGTCGATGACGCCTCGCCAGGTGGTCCGGATCGGCCTCTGGGTGCTCCTCGCGGCCGTCGTGGTGCTGGCCGGCACGATCACCCACGAGCTCGAAGGCATCGTCTTCGGCTCGTCGATGGCATTGCTGGGCATCGGTATGGGACTACTGGCGAGCCAGCTCGGCAACGTCGTCCAGAGCTCGGCGGGCCCAGCCGACCGCTCCCAGGCCGGCGGTCTCCAGTACACGGCCCAGCAGCTCGGTTCGTCCCTCGGCACGGCACTGATCGGAGCCATCGTGCTCGGTGCGCTCGGCTCCGCGTTCGTTTCCCAGTTGGCAGCGGACCCCCGACTCGACCCCGTCGTGGTCGGAGCGGCGACGACCGAGCTCTCGGGGTCGGTGCAGTTCGTCCGGGCCGACGACGTGGAAGCAGGACTCCGCGAGCTCACCAGCCTCCCCGAAGACCAGATCGACGCCATATCCGACTCCCTGAAGGCTTCCCAGCTCGAAGCGCTCCGCGCCGGCTTGGAGGTGGCTGCCCTGATCGTGATCGGTTCGTTGTTCCTGGTTCGACGGATTCCCGACGTGTCGTTCGAGGAGTTGGCCGCGAGCCAGACAGAAGGGGACTGACGACGCGCACGGTCTCTACGATCCCCGACCGATGAACCGACTCCCCTTCCGACGTCTCCTTCTCTGGACGCTGCTCTCGTCTTCCGTGGTCGGCGTGACCGTGTTCTACGGTCTCACGGTCACCGGCGACCCGGCCGAGGAATTGGGGCTGCTCAAGGCCTCCATCCGCTACTTCGCCTACTACACGATCACCTCGAACATCATCGCTGCCGTGTTCGCCGGACTGCTCCTCGCCGAAGGCGACGGCTCCCTCGCCCGGTTCGCACGACGACCGACCGTCCAGACCGCCGTCTCGGTCTACGTCTTCTTCGTCGGGCTCGGCCTGTGGATCCTCCTCGGCGGACCCGACTACGAGGCGTTCGACAACGTGTGGTGGTGGGTGGGTGACCTGACCACGCACACGATCTCGCCACTCGTTGCGTTGGCCTGGTTCGTCGTGGCGGTGCCGAAGGGGACGCTCGGGTGGAAGGACCCGTTCGGCTGGCTCTGGTACCCCATCACCTGGTACCTGTTCTGGATGCTCGCCGGGCCCTGGGTCGGGACCTATCCCTACCCCTTCATGGACGTGCCGGAGATCGGCCCCGCTGCCGCGACGGTGTGGGTGGGGATCCTCCCCGCCGTGTTCCTGACCCTCGGCTACGTGTTCGTCGGCCTCGACCGGTGGCTCGCTCGGCGACAGGCGGTCTCGGCCTAGTGCGATTCACCCGCGAGCATCTCCTCGCGCAGTACGACAAGACCGTGCCCGACCTGGTCGGACCGGAGCTGGACCTGCTGATCGTCGGCATCAACCCCGGGCTGTGGACCGCTGCCACCCAGACCCACTTCTCCTACCCGGGCAACCGCTTCTACCCCGCCCTCCACCGGGCCGGCCTCACGGACTGGCCGATCGACCCGGGCGCCGGGATGACGGACGCGGACAGGGCCATGGTGACCGGGAAGGGCATCGGCATCACGAACCTCGTTGCCCGAGCCACCGCCCGTGCCGATGAGCTTGCGAAGGAGGAGCTGGTCGAGGGCGGCGCACGGCTCGAACGGTTCGTCGGCGAGCACGCCCCCGCCGTCGTCGCGGTGGCGGGCCTGGGTGCCTACCGCACCGCCTTCGGGAAACCCAAGGCGAGGAAGGGTCGGCAGGAGGAGCGCATCGGCGACGCCGAGCTCTGGCTGCTCGGCAACCCATCGGGACTGAACGCACACGAGACCGTGGACACGCTCGCCGACCAGTTCCGGGCCGTCGCCGCGGCGGCCGGGATCAGCTTGAACCCGACCTAGCCCCGTTGCGCGGACCCTCGCGAACCCGGGGTCTACTGCTCCCGACCTACCGCTTCCAGAGGTGGGGGCTGAAGAGGATCAGGATCGGCAGGATCTCGAGTCTGCCGATCACCATCAGGCCGGACAGCATCAGCTTGCCCACGGCCGGCACCGACGCAAACGTCTCCGTCGGACCCAGCGTGTCGAGTGCGGGCCCGACGTTGCCGAGCGCGGTCGCCACCGCCGAGACCATCTCGACGATCCCGAGCTCGGTGCCGGCAAGCCGGGTCACGATGGCGAACCCGAACGTGCCGGTCATGAAGGCGAACATGTAGAGCAGGAAGAAGGTCTGGACGGCCTCCACGATGGAGTCGGGCACCGGATCCTTTCCGACCCGTGTCACGAAGATCCCACGGGGTTGGATGAGCCGTCGAACGTCCATACGACTGGCCTGGGTCAGCACGTCCAACCGGTACGTCTTCATCCCGCCCGACGTGGAGCCTGCCATCCCACCGAGGAACATCAGTCCCACCACCATGATCTGGAGCGCCGGGCCCCACAGCGCGAAGTCGTGTGTCCCGTACCCGGTCGTCGTGATGAGGGTTGCCGATGTGAAGATGGCGTCGCGGATCGTGTCGTGGGCGCCCTGTCCCCAGGTGCCGAACAGCATCGCCGCGGCGGCCAGCCCGAGCAGGGTCAGGTAGACCCGAAGCTCGACGCTCTTGAGGTAGGACCGAAGCCCCACGGTCAGCGCCTTGTAGTGGAGTGCGAACGACGTCCCCGCGAGGACCATGAAGGCGATGACCACCCACTGCGCGTATGCCGAATAGGCGCCGAGAGAACCGGCGTTGGTGCTGAACCCACCGGTCGACATGGTGGTGAAGGAGTGATTGATCGCCTCGAACAGGGTCATGTCGCCGATCCAGAGGAGCACCGTCTCGAGAACGGTCAGGCCGACGTAGACCACCCAGAGCCGCTTCGCCGTGTCGGCGAACCGAGGGGTGAGGCGGTCCGGCGTCGGGCCGGGACTCTCGGCCCGAACCAACTGGACGGCGCCCATTCCCAGCAAGGGGAGGATGGCGACCGACAGGACGATGATCCCCATGCCACCAACCCACTGCGTCAACGAGCGCCAGAAGAGGATCCCGTGCGAGAGGGCGCCCGGCTCACCGATGACCGAGGACCCGGTGGTGGTGAAGCCGGCAGCCGACTCGAAGATGGCGTCGGCGACATCGGGGAGCGACCCGGTGAGGAGGTAGGGCAGGGCGCCGAAGAGACACATCAGCGACCAAGCGAGACCAACGGCGGCGAAGCCCTCTCGGGTCGACAGCTCGGTCGGGGTCCCGAATGCTCGCCAAACCACGGCACCCACAGCGACGGTGACGGCGCCGGCAAGGGCGATCTCGCCGGCGACCTGCCACTCCCGGTAGAGGAGGCTCACGGCGGCGGCGGAGAACATGGCCACCCCCGAGGCACCGATGACGGCACCGACCAGGTTCAGGAGATTGCGAAACCGCATCTAGTCGCCGGAGAGCTTCTCGGCGACGCGAATGCCGTCGGGAAGGGCGACGACGATCAGATGATCGCCCTCTTCGATCACGGTGTTGCCACGGGGGACGAAGGCCGTCCCATTGCGCTGCAAACCGCCGACGATCAAGGACTTCGGCAGGTGGAGTTCGGCGAGGCTCTTGCCTGCGGCCGGGCTGCCGGGGCTGACCTCCAGCTCCAACGCCTCGGCGTCGGAGCCGGGGATCGTGACGGCGCTGAAGATGACACCACGGCGGACGAAGCGCAGGATCTCGTTGGCTGCCGACAAGCGTGCCGAGACCGTCGCGTCGATGCCGAAGCCGCCGAGCATGCCGACGTAGTCCGTGTTCGAGAACCGAGCTATGACCTCGCCGGCACCGATCGCCTTCGCCACGAGGCATCCGAGCAGGTTCTGGCCGTCCCACCCGGTGAGGGCCAGGACGGCATCGCGTTCGTCCAAGCCGACCTCCTCCAACACCTTGGGGTCGGTCGGGTCACCGCACACGACCACGGTGTCCGGCAGCGACTCGGCGAAGGTCCTGCACCGATTCCGATCACGGTCGATGATCGTCGTCGACACGCCCCGCTCGGCGAGCATGCGAGCCGTCATGGAGGCCAAGCGGGTCCCGCCCAAGATGATCACCTTCTCGGCTGGCCGCTCGGACAGCCCGAGCATCTCGTACGGCTCGTCGGTGGCGTCGGCCGTGGCCATGAAGAGCACGTGGTCACCCACCTCGAGGGTCGTCCCGCCCCGAGCGATGAACGTCTCCCCATGCCGGACGATGGCGACCACGAGCCACTGCCATTCGTCCACCTGATCACGGATCTCTGAGAGGCTCGTGCCGACGAAGGGCGACTCCCCCGTCACGTAGGTGCCGACGAGGAGCAGACCTCCATCGGCGAATGCGATGTGCTCACTCACGTGCCCGGTATTCACGAGGGTGAGCAGGTCACGCGCCGCCGATTCACCCGGGTCGATGACCAGATCGACACCCAGGGCCTCGACGTCCGCCTTCAGCTGGGGGTCCTCCACGCGGGCGATCTTGCGCGGGATCCCCAGCTTGGTGGCCGCGTTGCAGGCAAGGACGTTCACGGCATCCGACGAGGACACGGCGACGAGGAGGTCCGGCTCGTCGAAGGGCGCCTTCTCCAGGGTTGCGGCAGAGGCACCGTTGCCGGTGATGACGAGGGCATCCAGCTCGGCCTGGACCTGACGGGCCCGGACGGGGTCGGACTCGATCACGACGACGTCTTGGCCCTCCACCGAGAACCGCTCGGCGAGGTACGAGCCGACTGCACCGGCTCCGACGACGATGATCTGCATGGACCGAGCAGGTTAGGCATCCCGCCCACACTGGTCGATCCGACGACCGGCATACTCGGGGCATGACAGAGGAGACCCGGGTCGAGGTGCGTTCGGTGCGAGAGCTGGAGGACTGGCTCGCCGCAGCTCCGGCGGAGGGACCGGTCTGGCTGGTGACCTGGAAGAGCCACCACCCGGACCACGTGTCGTTCGGTGACCTCGTCGAGTCCCTCATCGCCTACGGGTGGATCGATTCGAGGACTCGCCGCCTCGACGACGATCGCACCCTGTTCCGGGTGACCCCCCGCAAGCCCGGCAGCATGTGGAGTCGGGTGAACAAGGAGAAGGTCGCGAAGTTGCAGCAGGAGGGACGGATGACCGATCGCGGCCAGTCGGCCGTCGACCGGGCGAAAGCCGACGGGAGCTGGAACATCCTCGACGACATCGACGCCTTGGTGGAGCCACCCGACCTGGCCGCGGCGCTCGATCGG
>JAHEFX010000097.1 GCA_024639975.1 bacterium | reverse complement strand
CCCCGTACTTCATCCGCGTGTCTGCCATCGAAGCCGGCCGGGCCTCGTCGTCGTTGATCGCCGCCCCGACGAGTTCACCGATGAAGAACGTGTGGCTCCCGCAGTCGACGGCTTGGCGGACCTCGCACTCCATCCATGCGATCGCATCGTCGAATACCGGTGCCCCGGTGGCGCCCTCGCTGATCGACCACCCGTTCAGCGCCATCCCCTCCTTGGTCGCCGGCTTCGAGAACTTCACGAACGGTCGGGTGTTCTCCGAGTCCCAGAGGTTGACGGTGAAGGACCCACCGTCGGCGATGAGCCGGTGCGTCACGGCTGCGGTGTCGATCCCCACGCCGATCAGGACGGGGTCCTGGGCGACCTGCGTGATCCACGAGGTGGTCATGCCGTTCCACTCGTCGCCGGACCGGGAGCCGACGAGGGCAAGGGCATTCGGGATCTTCCACGTGACCTGGTTGGTCAGTTCATCGGTGAGCATGGTCATTCCTGGGTGGCGGTCGGGGTACGGGGTCTATTATCCACGCCGATGCACGTGCTCATCGCGACGGCCGGCGCGCTTCCCCCGCAACCGGTCGCCGATCTCCTCGAGCGAATCTGGCGACCGGGCTTCAAGGCGTCCGTGGTCACCGCCATCCAGGTCCCGCGGGAGTTCCTCGACGAACTCAACGAGGAGGCCAGCGAGTGGAGCCCGCTGTACCCCGACGCCGACCCGGCCCGGTCCACCGACGGCGAGGCGGTGGCCGCCTACGTCACCGAGCGAGGACACCGGCTGGCCGAGCCCATCATCTCTGCACTCGCCGCGAGGAGCATCCCGGCCCAGACCGTGTTCGTCGACGGTGTGGACGCCGCCGATGCAATCGTGGCCACGGCCGAGACCGTCGGTGCATCGCTCATCGTCCTCGGGGCGACCAAGCGCCTGTTCGCCGAGAGCGCCTGGGACTCCATCTCGGCGAAGGTGGTCGACCGGTCGCGGATCCCCACGGTCGTCGTGCCGAGTGCTCGCCAGGAATCCGACGAGACGGACTGAGGCGGGTCCTCGCGAAAACTGTCACACCCTCCCGCCACGATGGTGGGCATGGAACGGTGTGTGCACGAACTACGACAGGTGGCAGGCATTGGTGTGGTGGCCTGTGGCGAATGCCAGACGGTGGACTGGTGGGATACCAGGGGTCTCGTCGAGCCGACCGCCGCGCTCCAGCGCCTCTTCGGCGACCTGGAGCTCGAAGGGACGCTCCCGGGGCTGGCGGCCCCGGCACCGGAAGTGCTGGTCTATCGAGCCGACGCTCGCAAGGCTCGTCGGGTCCTCGACGTGTTCCCGAAGCGGGTCTGGCTGCGGGCCCATCCGGGCCTGTGGATGAGCCATGACGGTGAGCGGCTGCTGCTCGCTCCCGTCGACCGAAACCTCGTCTCGAAGCTCGGTGCCTAGAGGTCCGGGTCCGACAGGTCGACATTGTGTCGGGACAGGAAGGCCGTGAGGGGCGCCGGCATGCTGGCGGTGCGGCCACCCCAGTCATAGACCACGGCAGTGCCGGCCATGGCGTCGTGCAAGGTGCGACGCTCGGCGGAGAAGACCGCGCCAAGCAACCCCAACCCGGCGAAGAGGAACGAGAGCGGCCTGAACAACGCCCGCAGGAAGGCGTGTCGCCCGCGCAGCGGGGTGCCGTCTCGCTCCACCACGCGAACGCCGATGACGCGTCTTCCGACGGTTCGACCCGAGATGGCCGTGCCAACCCATTCGTAGGTGAAGCTCCACAAACCCCAGGCGACTGCAGCCCATATGCCGGTCCGAAGCGGGTTCTCGATCGTCAGGTCGAAGAGCCAATAGGCGGCCAGCGCGAGACCACCCGTGATCAGCAGGTAGACACCCCAGATCACACCGAGGTCGATGACCCACGAGAAGAAGCGGCTGATGGGACCCGCGTAGTAGCCGGTCATGCTTCCCGGGATCGTCTCTTCGACCGATTCGAGAGACTCGGGCGAGTCCGGGCGCATCGCGTTGTCCCGACCGATGATCCGGTACGTGACTCGTCCCACGAGCTGGTCGACCCCGACGAGTTGACGTCGGCCGACATCGATCATCGACCCCGCCATGTGCCCTGTGCTCTCCCGGACGATCTCGGGGATGCCCGCCCGCTCGACGACTTCCTCGATGTCGACCCGGTCCATGATCGCGTTGACATCGACCCGGTCCATCAGTCGATCCACGTCCACCCGGTCCAGGAGTTCGTTCACGTCCACCCGGTCCAGGAGGCGGTTGACATCCACATGCTCGAGCAGGGCGTCGACATCGACTTCCTTGACCAGCTGATTGACGTCCACCTGGCGCATGAGGTCGTCGACGTCGATCCGACGCACCAAGGCGTCGATGTCCACCCGTTGGACCAAGGCATCGACGTCCACCCGCTGGAGGATGGCGTCGACGTCGACCTTGTCGATGATCACATCGGGATCGACCACGTCGGTGACCGCGTCGGTGGCCCTGGAGGCGATGCGGGAGATCATCCCGCGTCGCTCCGGATCGTTCGCCTGCGCATGCAGCAGGGCAATCAAGGCGACGAGCAACGTCGCCGAGGAATCGGCCATGGCGCCAGCGTAACGCCGTAGGCCCCCAGCCGCCGGGACCTCAGACGGCGCTCGTGGCCCCGAACTGTGTCGCGTGCAGGTCGGCATAGAGGCCGCCGCCCGCCAGCAACTCGTCGTGCGTTCCCTGCTCGACGAGGCGACCCTCGTCGATGACCAGGATCTTGTCCGCAGCACGAATGGTCGACAGGCGGTGGGCGATGACGATCGATGTCCGACCGGCCATGACCCGGACCAGGGCTTCCTGGATGAGGGCTTCGGACTGTGAGTCGAGGTGGGCCGTTGCCTCGTCCAGCACCAGGACGCTCGGGTCCTTCAGGATGACTCGGGCAATGGCGACGCGCTGCTTCTCACCGCCGGAGAGTCGGTGTCCCCGCTCCCCCACGACCGTCCCGTAGCCATCGGGCAGCGATTCGATGAACTCGTGGATGTTCGCCGCCCGACACGCTTCCACGAGGGCTTCATCGTCGGCGTCGGGTCGGGCGTAGCGGAGGTTGGCGGCGATGGTGTCGTGGAACAGGTACGACTCCTGGGTGACCACGCCCACCGACTCGGCCAGCCGGGCCAGTGGGTAGAGGCGCACGTCCTGGCCGTCGAGCAGGATCCGCCCTTCGTTCACGTCGTAGAGGCGCGGCACCAGGTACGACATCGTCGTCTTCCCGGCTCCCGACGGGCCGACGAGGGCGACCATCTCACCCGCTCCCGCCTCGAAATCGATGGCCTCGAGAGCCCACTCCCGACCGGACGCCTGGGCGACGAGACCCTCGTCCTGGCTCGAACCACGGAAGCTGAAGCGCTTCACGGCCTCGAGACCCACCGGTCCGTCGGCGTCGTACTTGAACCAGACATCCTCGAAGGTCACGCCCCCGCCGATCGGGCGGTCCACCGGATCGGTCGGCTCACCGACTTCGATCGGCAGGTCGAGCACCTCGAACACCCGCTCGAAGCTCACCAGCGAGGTGGCGAACTCGACCCGGGCGTTGGTCAGTGCGGACAGCGGTCCATAGAGCTGGGCCGTGAGTGTCGAGAACATGACGACGTCACCGAGCGTGATCAGGTCGTTGATCACCATCCAGCCGCCGACCCAGAAGACGGCGGCCGAGCCGATCGCCGAGATGAGCCCGAGGCCGGCGAACAGCCACCGTCCGACCAACGCACGCCGGATGCCGAGGGCACGCACCTGGTCGGCCTCCGAGGCGTATCGGTCCTCCTCGTGTTCGATGCGGCCGAACAGCTTGACGAGCAGCGCTCCGGAGACGTTGAACGTCTCCTGGAGGATCGCCGACATGGCGGCGTCGTGCTCCATCTGCTCCCGGGCGATGCGACGCAGGACCCCGGCCACCGTTCGAGCCGGGATGATGAACAGCGGGAGTGCGGCCACCGCCAAGAGGGTGAGCCGCCAGTCCGTGCCGAGCATGACCACGAGCGTGGTGATCACGGCGACGAGGTTGGAGGCGATCGTGACGAAGGTCCCCGTGACGGCCTGCTGGGCCCCGACCACGTCCTGGTTGAGCCGGCTGATCAGCTCGCCGGTGCGGGTCGAGGTGAAGAACCGCAGCGACATGCGTTGGAGGTGCCCGAACGCCGTGGTCCGGAGGTCGAAGATGATCCCTTCGCCCACGGAAGCCGAGAGCCAGCGCTGGAAGGCGCCGACACCCGCCGAGACGAGCGGTACGCCCACCATCAACGCCCCGAGGAGCGTGAGTTGGCCGAGGTCTTCGTTGGGGATCGCCTCGTCGATGAGCGCCCGGACGAGCAGCGGCGGGACGACCGTCAGGACCGAGATGACGACGATCGTCGCCAGAACCCCGGATAGGTGACCGCGGTACGGGCGCGCGTAGGCGAAGACCCGGCGAAGGAGCGAACGGTCGACCGAAGGACGGTTCGAGTCGTCGTACTGGAGTCGGGCGAACCAGCCGCCCTGGTGGAACATCCGGCGAGGCTACCCGGAGGCTGCCTGGACCCCGGTCCCCTTCACCACGTCGGCGAGGGGCACCAGGTTCGAGGCGATGTCCTCGGCGACGTCGCGCCCGACGTTGCGAACCTCGAGTTCGTAGCGGTGCGGGGCCTCGTACCAGACGAGGGTTTCCTCGTCCCCCAGGATCCACCAGGCCGGTCGGTCGCCGATCGTCACCGGCTCGCACGCTCCCCGGGTCGAGAAGCGTCGGCAAACGGCGGATGCCTCGGGGAGTTGATCGATCGAGTCGGCGTCGAGCGACACATGGAGGACGGCTCGCTGGCCGACCGAGCGGGACTGGGTGTAGGGCTCGACCACCCAGAACCCGAATGCCGCCGCCGGGTCGTCGCCGAGCCGCCTGTCGGCGACGTCGAACACGAGCTGGCTGCTCACGTGGGTCACGGACGATGGCATCTCGGCCGGGACGTCGATACCGGGGAGTGCAGCGGCGATGTCGGAGGCTGCGGCCTGTACGTAGCGATCGGTGCCGCTCGAGGTGAGGTAGACCTTCTCGGCGACGAGGGCCGGCGGGTCATCCGGACTGGAGGTGGCCGCTCCGTCGTTGACCCAGTCGAGCGCGGACACGGCAGACCACTCCGGAACGGTGGTGGGTGGGGCTGTGACGACGATCGACCGCTCCTCGGCCTGACCGACCCAGTCGAGCCCGGGGCCGGCATCGGTGAGGAACTCCTCCCCGGCGGCGGAGCACGCGCCGAGAGACAGCGTGAGGACGACCATCCCCACGGTGGCCCTGGCTCGTAACCTCCGTGTCATTCCCATCGACACACCCTATGACGACGCGGGGTCTCCGTCGGTTCCCCGAAATCCGAACGAGGTCGTGGTCTACACGGGTTCGATCGACGACCCGGCCACGGATACGGCCCTCTCCGGCTTGCTCGCCGAACGGGTCGGGGAGGGCCGGCACGCGCCCGTCCTGCGGGTGCACCGACCGGGGCGGATTCTGGCCTTCGGACGCGCCGACCGGAACGCACCCGGGTACCCGGAGGCTGTTGCCGAGGCCCGTTCGGCGGGCTTCACACCCGTGGAGCGACTCGCCGGAGGTCGCGCTGCGGTCTTCCACGAGTCCACTCTCGCCGTGTCGTTCGCGGTTCCGGCCGACGAACCGAAGCTCGGCATACGGGAACGGTTCGAGGCCGTGGCCGGGGGCACCGTCAACGCCCTGCGGTCCCTCGGTGCCGACGCCGCCATCGGCGAGCTACCGGGTGAGTACTGCCCCGGCGCCTACTCGGTCCACCTCGACGGCCGCCTGAAGGTCGCCGGCTTCGGGCAGCGGTTGGTGAAGGGGGCCGCCCACACGGGAGGCGTGGTCGTCGTGGGGCGTTCCGACCTCGTCCGGACCGCACTGGTCCCGGTGTACCGGGCGCTCGGACTCCACTGGGACCCTCGGACCGCCGGCGCCCTCGACGATCGGGTGGCGGTCGATCTCGACACGGTCGAAGCGGCGCTCATCTCCGAGTTCACCCGCGAGTTCTCACCACAGCCGGCCGACCTCCCGTCGGAGCTCGTGGCCGAGGCTCGGGAACGCGCCAAACGGTATCGACCGGGGACGCGCTGAGGGCCCGGGAAGGCCCGGGCCCTCGACGCGGAGCGGGGTGTTCAGCCGGTGGGTTGGTAGACGAACGAGTACTGGTGCTTCTCACCGGTCGTGTAGTTCCAGACCTCGATCGGGATCTGGGTGTTCGAGGCGACCGTTTCGGGGAACGTGAACCTGATCTCCCAGTTGCCGGACTCACCCACCTGGACCTTCTGGTAGCCGTATGAGTCCGTCCAGACCTTCACCTCGTGACCGGGCGTCGCCGTGCCGTGGAACACGTCATAGGGAGGGTTCTCCGAGCACGAGCCGTAGACCTGGTGCGACGTGAAGGCGATCGACTCGACCACGGCCTTCTTGACCACGGTGGTGTCGTAGGCGACCTTCTCGCCGCCGACGTAGAGCTTCGCCCAGATCTCGTTCTTCCCGCCTGACAGCCAGACCTCCGTCGACCAGGATCCGTCGGCGGCAACCGTGACCGGGTTGCCATGGACCTTCAACTCGCCGACGCCCGGGGTCGCCTTCCCCGATACGACGACCTTGTCGCCGTCCGTCTCGGTCCCGGAGGCGGGCGAGGTGATCTCGACGGCATACGCCGGCTTCTCCTCGACCGGTTCCTTCGTGGGCTCCGGGGCGATCCGGAAGACCTTCACCGTGTCGTACGCGACCTTCTCGCCATCGGCGTAGCCCTTGACCCACAGCTCGTTCCAGCCGGGTTCGAGGAGGATGTAGCCCTCGGCGACACCGTCGACTGCCTCGACCACGACACCGTGCATCTTCACCTCCAGGCCATCCGTGACCTCTGCGCGGAGGGTGATGCCCTTCGCCTCGGTCTCGATGCCTTCCTCGGGCGAGGTGATCGTGATCGCGTGATCGACGGTCGGCGCCTTCTTCGGCGCCACCGTCGTCGTCGGCTTCTGCGGTTCAGTTGCCTTCGCCTTGGGAGCTTGCGTGGTGGTGGTCTCCTTCTGGACCTCCGTGGTGGTCGTGGCCCTGGGTTCGGTCGTGGTAGTCGTGTCGACGACGACCGGGCTCGGGTCACCACCCCCGGTCGCCGGCGCGAACACGCCCGGCTGGGCGACCATGGCTACGAACGCACCCACGATGACGACGGCCGCCGCCGCGGCGATGGCCCGCATCCAGGGGGCGCCGGACGCGGCCGAGGCGCTTGCGATCGTGCCAGGGGGCGGGGGGATCGGGACACCGGAGATGCCGGCCTTGATGCCGCGAGAAGCTCGCTGGGCTCGGTGGTCGAGGTTCATTCGGAGACCTCCAGGTCGAGGGCGGCGGCAAGTGTCTTGCGACCGCGATGCAGGTGGACGCGCGCCGTGGACGGAGCGCAGTCGAGGACTTCGGCGATCTCGGCGACGGGCCGGTCGTCGAGGTAGAAGAGCGTGATGGCAGTGGCCTGGTTCGGTGGGAGCCTCCGGACCTCGGCCCAGAACTCGTGGTCGGCCGAATCCAGCTCCACCGGCTTGTGGCGCCACTGGCGCATCGAGGCGATCGCCTTCAACTCGCTCTTCCGGCGCCGGAGCATGGAGATGGCGTTGTTGGACGCCACCCGGGTGACCCAGGCTGCCGGGAGGTCGAAGCCGACCAGCTCGTCCCACCGGTGATGGGCGGCGATGAAGGCGTCCTGGGCAGCGTCCTCGGCTGCTTGCCAGGAGCCGGCGAGGGCGAACGTGATGGCGACGACCCGCCGGTACTCCCGTTCGTAGAACTCATCGAAGGACCCGATGGATTCGGGAACCCTCGTGGGCGGTGGGGCTGCCACCGACTCGTCGATTCTCTGCACGCTGCGC
>JAHEFX010000096.1 GCA_024639975.1 bacterium | reverse complement strand
CATGTCGGTCCGATCGGCGCCGGCCAGACCGTGAAGATCGTCAACCAGATCCTTGTCGTGGGCACCCAGCTCGCCGTCTCCGAGGCGCTCCTCCTGGCCGAGGCCGCCGGTCTCGACCTCGACAAGACCCTGAGCGCCGTGACCGGCGGTGCCGCCGGTTCGTGGATGCTCGCCAACCGTGGGCCGCAGATGGCGGTTCGTGACTGGCGGCCGGGCTTCACGATCGACCTGCAGCAGAAGGACCTGCGGCTGGTGCTCGAGGCCGCCGACGAGCTCGGCGTCCCGCTACCCGGCACCGGCCTGGTGTTCCAGCTGTACCGCTCACTGCAGGCCCGGGGCCTCGGCGACGAGGGCAACCACGCTTTGGTGAAGGCGCTGGAGGCCATGTCAGGCATCGAGGTCGGCTCGGCGGCCGCCGGCGACTGACCGGTAGGATCCGAGGCCCGCCTCGGAGGTCGTTGTCATGTCCGGTTCCGCTTCTTTCGCCAACCTGCTCGAACGTCGGCCCGACGAATCCACCGAGTCCGAGATGGACGCGATGCTCACCGACCTCCGAGAGTCGGCCCCGCGGTGGGTGGCTGCCTCGCTGGACGAGCGGATCGAGCTGCTCGAACGGGTCATGGCCGACACCAGGGCTGTCGCGGAGGCATGGACCCAGGAAGCCATGACCGCCAAAGGGCTGACCCCGGAGATGGGTCTGGAGTGGGAAGAGATGTTCGGCGGTCCCGTGGCGGTGGTGCGCAACGCCCGCCTGCTGCGCGACACCCTCTTGAGTATCCGGGACGACGGTCGACCGATCCCTCCCGGGCCGATCACCCAGCGACCGGACGGACAGACCGTCGTCGGGGTCTTCCCCTCCCATCCCACCGACCGGGTCCTGTACCAGGGAATCACCGCTGAGATCTGGATGCAGCCCGGCGTGAATCCGGGCAATCTCAACGCTTCCATCGCCAGGGCCTACCGGCGCGGCGTCACGGTGGATCCCACGGTGAGCCTCGTGCTGGGCGCCGGCAACGTCGCCTCGATCGGGCCGATGGACGTCCTCTACCAACTGATCGCAGAGCAGCAGGTCTGCCTGCTGAAGACCAATCCCGTGAATCGCTACCTCGGCCCCCACTGGGAGGCGGCCCTGGCGGGATTCATCGAAGCCGGCTACCTGCGGGTCGCCTATGGCGGCGCCGACGTCGGCCAGTACCTCACCTCCCACGACGAGGTCGACACCATCCACATGACCGGGTCCGACAAGACGTTCGACGCCATCGTGTTCGGCACCGGCGAGGAAGGCGCGGCCCGCAAGGCGGCCGACGACCCCATCTTCACGAAACCGATCTCCGCCGAGCTGGGGAACGTCACGCCGATCATCGTCGTGCCCGGCCCCTGGTCAGACGACGACATCACCTACCAGGCGAACCACATCGCCGGCTCACTGGTGAACAACGGCGGCTTCAACTGCATCGCCTCGCGGGTCATCATCACCCACGCCCAGTGGAACCAGCGCGAGCAACTCATCGAGGCGATACGCGAGGCGCTTGCCAACCATCCCGAGCGACACCCCTACTACCCCGGCGCCGAGGTCCGTTGGCAGGAGTTCATCGACGAGCATCCCGACGCGCACGTGATCGGGGACGCCGGTGAGGGGTGCGTCCCGTGGACCTTCATCGAGGGCATCGACCCGGGCGACACCGAGAACATCGCGTTCACGGTCGAGGCCTTCAACGGGGTCTTCGCCGAGACCGCACTCGATGTCGACCTCGACGTCGGGGTCTTCCTCGAAGCGGCGGTGGAATTCGCCAACGAGACGCTTTGGGGGACGCTAGGTGCCTCGATCATCGCCCACCCCAAGACCGCCAAGGACCCGGTCATCGGGCAGGCGTTGGAGCAAGCCGTTGCGGACCTCCGCTACGGCTCGGTGGGTGTCAACTGCTGGACCGCCCTCAACTACGCCCTCGGCAACCCGTCGTGGGGCGCCTTTCCCGGCCACCCCCGAAACGACATCCAGTCGGGCCTGAAAGTCGTCCACAACACCTACCTGTTCGACCACCCGCAGAAGTCGGTGGTGCGAGCCCCGTTCCGGGCGTGGCCGGCCCCGTTCTGGCATGTCGGCGGCGCCGGCGACGCCCTGGTCCGCAAGCTCGTGGACTTCGAAGCCGACCCCAAGAGCTGGAAGATCCCCGGCATCCTGTCGGCCGCCTTGCGGGGCTGACCTCGGTCACGGCGACGAGCGCCCAAGGCTCAACCCCGGGGTTTCGTCGGTCCTACCGCCAGGTCTCGTAGTCCAGGTTCTCGAGCGTGCTCAGGTCGTGGACGCCGATGCCACCCTCGCCGACCGTCAGGAGGACGTCACCAATGACGATGGTGCGCCGGATCTGGGCACGCCAAGGGTCGACCGGCCAGTCGTCCTCGCCATCACCGAACACCACGGGGCCCTCGAGCCCGTTGCGGATCCGGCCGGCGTCGACGAGCTCGCCGTCGACGACCCGGACGGCGATGGCGCCGGTGTCGAAGGTCTCGGTCTCGTCCTTCTCGTTCCAGCTCCACACCTGATAGGGCGAGACGGCGAGACCGTCCCACCAGAGGAAGGCGTGGTGGTCCCACTCGGCCTCGGCCCAGGCGTCCTCGATGGTGATCTGGGAGACCCGCTGGGGGTTGGCCGGGTCGGACACGTCGAAGAGGGAGATCTGGGTGCCGAGCACCCGGCCCTCGTCGGTGGCGTCCTGACCGACGCCCATGAGCAGGCCGTCACCGACCGGGTGCAGGTAGGCCGAGTAGCCGTTGATCTTGAGCTCGCCGTCGATGACCGGGTCGGTCGGGTCGGAGACGTCGATCACGTACAACGGGTCTGTTTGGCGGAATGTGACGATGTAGCCCATCTCGCCGATGAACCGGACCGCGCGGATGGTCTCCGTCTCCCCCATGCCGCCGACCCGGCCGACCGACTCGAGTCGGCCCTCGCCGTCGGGGCGGAGGACGTTGAGCTCGGACTCCGACTCGGCGGAAGACCACCAACCCCACGGGTTCGTGGTGGAGGCCACCCGAAGGTCACCCTCGTGCTCGCTCATCGCCCATTGGCCGATGAGGAAGCCGGGCACCTCACCGGAGGCCTCGTATCGGGCCTTGGGACCGGTGATGGCGAATTTGTGGATGCGGGTCTTGAACTGCTCGGCGGCTTCCTCGGCGTCACCGTCGGAGGCGAGCACGCCCCAGTCGACCCAGCGTTGGGTGGCGACGTAGAGGCTGTCGTTGGAGGCGTAGACCGTCTCGCCCTGGGCGAGCAGGCCGGCCGGCCATACGTCGGCGAGCCCATCGCCGCCGAGCGGGAACGAGAGGATGGAGAGCGTCGAGACGCCGGAGGGCTCCGACGGCAGGTACATGTCGTCGCAGTCGACGAGTTGGCCCTCGGTCTCGCGGTTCGCGACGTCGTCTGAGAGCACGTGATAGGGGAGCCACATGTCGATCGTCGACTCGCGGATGATCTCCTTGTTGGCCTCGAGGGCGTTGCGCTCTGCCCGGAGACCGTTCCCCTCGGGGTACTCCCAGACGAAGCCGACGGGCTGGGAGCGGGTGACGAGGCGAACCCGGTCGTCGACCATGCGAGCCGAGACGACGGAGCCGTCGATTTGGAGGGTGCGGAGGACGTCGGGATCGGACGGGTCGGAGACGTCGAGCTCGAGGATGGTGCTGATCTCGGAGCCTCCTGGGTAGGCGATGTCGCCGGCGACGTCGCCGAACGAGCGCTCGGACCAGCCATGTCCGACCATGAGGAGACGATCGCCGGCGAGCAGGAGGCTGGAGTAGTGGATGTCACCGAAGCGGTCGGTGCCAAGCACGGCGACGTCGTCGCCATCGACCTCGGCGACTCGCAGGGCCCCGTCGACGAGTGCGAAGACATACCGGCCATCGGTCTTGACGATGTCCGGTTCGTCGACCCCGGCTTCCTGGACGTTGGTCGTCGAGTAGTCGACGCCGGCCTCGCCCCCGGCGGGTGCGGAGACCGCGGCATCATCGCCGTCGGTGGCGAATTCCTCCATCACGTCGCCACGCCAGATCGGACCCCAGTAGTCGCCGGGAAGACCCCACGGGGTCACGACCTCGAGCGCATGCTCCTGGTACCGCTCGAGGAGGTCGTCACAGGAGGTGGCGAGTGAAAGCGATGAGGCAAAGAGGCCGACGGGACCCGGGTCACCGCTGGGCCCTTCTGTGGTGGTCGTCGTATCGCCGGCGGTGCCGGGGCTGCAGGCGGCGACCACGAGGGCCAAGGCCAGTAGGAGAGCTATCCGTCGCATGTGTCAGTCCTTCCGTCATCGCTTGGACGGTCGGGGGGCCCGCAGCGGTTCCCGCCTAGGCGAGGCCTGAGATCAGGTCGGCACCACGCTCGGCGATCATGATCGTCGGGGCGTTGGTGTTGCCACGGGTGACGGTCGGCATGACCGAGGCATCGATGACCCGCAGTCCGTCGAGACCCTTCACCCGAAGCTCGGGGTCGAGCGGCGCCTCGTCCGAAGAACCCATCGCCACGGTCCCGGACAGGTGGTAGAGCAGCTCGACCGAGTCACGCATCCACTGATCGAGGTCATCGGTCCCGACCGGCGGCTCGATACGAGCCCCGATGACCTCGGCGAAGGCATCCTGCGACAGCACTTCCCGGGCGAGCTCGAGCCCGTCCCTGAGCGCGGCCAGATCGGCGGCATTGTCGAGCGTGTTCGTGACGATGTCGGGATGGATGGTCGGGTCCCCGGTCCGCAACCGGACCGTCCCCCTGGCTTCGGGACGGAGCAGGGTCGGCCCGATGGTGACATGGTTGCCCTCGCGTGGCTCGAAGCCGTGCTTGGCGAAGTAGGCAGGTCCGAAATGGAACTGCAGGTCAGCCGCGCCGTCAGCGTCCCGGTCGACGAATGCGAGGCCCTCGGCGACGGAGGAGGTGAGTCGCCCCGAACGACGGGTCATCCACTTGACCACCTCGACCGGGTTCTCGGCGTCGTCGATGGTGTCATCGGTCTTGACCTCGTGGATGAGCGGGACGACGGCGTGGTCCTGGAGGTTTGCGCCAACACCAGGGAGGTCCACGACGGGGTCGACGCCTCGCTCGCGGAGGTGGTCGGCGGGGCCGACGCCCGAGACCATGAGCAGGTGTGGGGAGCCGATCGCCCCGGCGGACAGGATGACCTCGCCGGCGGCGGACGCCCGCTTGACGACACGTCCGTCGAAGAACTCGACGCCGACGGCGCGGTTCTCGTCGAACAGGACCCGGAGCGCGAGCGCCTTGGGGATCACCGTCAGGTTCGATCGGCTCTTGGCGGGGGTGAGATAGCCGTCGACGACGCTGAAACGCTCCCCGTTCCGCTGGGTGGCCTGCAGGACCCCGGCGCCGAGCGGCGAACCCGTGTTGAAGTCGTCGACAGTCCCGACGCCGGCCTGCTCGCAGGCCTCGACGAAACGTCGGGTGTTGGGATTCACGACCTTGAGGTCGGCAACATTGAGCGGACCGCCGATGGCGTGGAACTCCGAGGGGCCGCGCTCGTTGTGCTCCGCCCGCTTGAAGTAGGGGAGGGCGTCGTCCCAGCCCCAGCCCCCGCAACCGTGGTCGTCGCGCCAGCCGTCGTAGTCGGCCCGATCCCCCCGTATGTAGATCATGGCGTTGATCGAGTGGGAACCGCCCAGCGCCTTGCCGCGAGGGAGGTAGAGGCTGCGGCCGTCGAGTGCCGGCTCGGGCTGCGTGTTGTAGTTCCAGTCGCGCTCGGTGCGGAAGTTCTTGTAGAAGGCGGCCGGGATGCGGACGTTGAGGTTGCGGTCCGAGCCGCCGGCCTCGAGGAGGAGGACGGTGCGGTCGGGGTCGGCAGAGAGCCGGTTGGCAAGCACGCACCCGGCCGAACCAGCCCCGACGATCACATAGTCGAACACCATCCCGCCAACCTACCGGTGCCTAGCCTCGGCTCCTGATGTTCATCGACACCGTCTTCGTCTGGGTCGCCGACCTGGACGCCTCCGTCCCGTTCTACCGGGACGTCATCGGCATCGAAGCGGGTCCTCGGTACGGGGTCTGGCAGCGGATGGTGGTGTCGGAGGGTTCCGGTTTCGCCCTCCACGAAGGCCCCGAGCCGTCGGGTGGCCAGCGGGCGGTGGTGGTGTTCCGGGTCGATGACCTCGACTCGGAGATCGAGCGACTGGCCGGGATCGGCCACCATCCGGTCGACGAGATCACCGAGAACGGCTTCGACCGCTTCTGCACCTGGCAAGACCCCGACGGCACCCACATCCAACTGATAGAGCGGAGCAACTAAGTGCAACTCGCCATCCTGTCGCGCGCCCCCACGGCGTACTCGACCCAACGGCTCGTCACCGCAGCCCATGAACGCGGCCACGAGGTCCAAGTGCTGGACACGCTCCGCTTCGCCATCGACCTCTCGGGTAGTGAACCCGACCTGCAGTACCGCAGCAAGCCGATCGAGGACTTCGACGCCGTGCTGCCGCGCATCGGTGCCTCCATCACCTTCTTCGGCGTGGCGGTGGTGCGCCAGTTCGAGCAGATGGACGTGTACACGCCGAACCCCGCCCATGGCATCTCGAACTCGAGGGACAAGCTCCGCGCCTCGCAGATCCTCAGCCGGCACGCCGTCGGCATGCCGGCGACGATGTTCGTCCGCAGTCGCTCCGACGTCCTGCCCGCCATCGAGCAGGTGGGCGGCGCCCCGGTGGTCATCAAGCTGCTCGAGGGAACCCAGGGCATCGGGGTGATCCTCGCGCCCGACACGAAGGTCGCCGAGGCGGTGATCGAGACCCTCCAGAGCACGAAGCAGAACGTGCTGCTGCAGCGATTCGTGTCCGAGAGCCGGGGACGCGACGTCCGGGCACTCGTGGTGGGCGACCGGGTCGTCGCAGCGATGCGGCGGGTTGCGAAAGGCAACGAGTTCCGGTCGAACGTCCACCGGGGCGGGTCGACCGAGGTGGTGGAGCTCGACGAGGAGTACCAGCGAACCGCCGTGCAGGCCGCCCAGATCATGGGGTTGCGCGTCGCCGGCGTCGACATGCTCGAGGGCGAGGACGGACCCCTGGTGATGGAGGTGAACTCCTCACCAGGCCTGGAGGGGATCGAGAAGGCAACGGAATTGGACGTCGCCGGGGCGATCGTGGATTACATCGCCGCCCAGGTTTCGTTCCCCGAGTTGGACGTCCGCCAACGGCTCACGGTCAGCACCGGGTACGGCGTGGCAGAGCTCCTGATCCGGGAGGGCTCCGACGTGGTCGGCCAGACCATCGATGAGGGGCTCCGGGAACGGGACCTCCGGGTGTTGACACTCACTCGCGGGACCAAGGTCGTCCCGAACCCCCGCGGCGAACGGGTCCTCGAGGCCGACGACCGGCTCCTCTGTTTCGGTCGGCTCGACTCGATGCGCGACCTCGTCCCCGAACGACGCCGGCGACGGGCACGACCCGAGGTCCAGCCGCTTCCCGACGAACCGATCCACGACGAGACCCCGGATGGCCCGTAGGCCGCCCCCCGACCGGATCATCGGCTGGCGTGAGTGGGTGGCCCTCCCGGACCTCGGGGTGGACCGGATCCGCGCCAAGATCGACACCGGCGCAAAGACTTCGGCGCTGCACGCCCACCGCCTGCGCACGACCGAGGACGTGGCCTCGTTCGAGATCCACCCGGTGCAGCGCAAGGCGGTCCCGGCGATCCCCACCGAGCTACCGATCGTCGAGTGGCGAGAGGTCCGTTCGTCGAACGGTCAGGTGCAACGCCGCCCGGTGGTGGCGACGACGATTACGGCGGGCGACCTGTCGTGGGAGATCGAACTGACCCTCACCTCACGCGATGCCATGGGCTTTCGGATGCTGTTGGGCCGACGCGCCATCCACGGACGGTTCCTCGTCGACGTCGCCCACTCCCATGTGCTGGGACGGCCCTGAACCGCCGGGGGATCAGACGGCGGTGACGTTGACCGTGTGCCAGCCCTCGGC
>JAHEFX010000179.1 GCA_024639975.1 bacterium | reverse complement strand
CCGGTCGACCTCGGCCGGACCCTCACAACGGAAGGCGACGACCATGCGGTGCCCGGCGGGCTCGGGCCACTGATCGTTGAAGCTGCGAATGACATCCACGGTGTCCCAAGCGATCCGGAAGATGATCCCGAGGAGGTCGGGGGTAGCCATCACCGAAGCCCGGCGAAGAGGTCATCCTCGACGTCGGTGCAGGACACCCCGAGAGCGGCCACGCGGACGAAGGCCTCGGAACCGAACACCTTCGGGCGTTGCTCGGCCGGCACCTGGAAGGCGAACCAGTCCTCGGGGATCTGCGTCCGGTGGGCGCGCCAGGCGTCCTCTTTCTGCTGCCAGTGGCGCTCGACCGAGATCCAGGCATTGATCGACTCGTCCGGGTACCCGCCGTTGCGGGCCCGTTCGTACTCCTCGTCGGAGATCTGCCCCTCCCGGTGGCGCACCTCGGCGAACGCCCGCACCCTCGAGCGGGGCCAGGCCGTCCAATAGAGCTTCTGTGGCTGCCACTCCTCATCGCCGTCGGCGAGTGGGAACCGGGCGAGGTCGCGGCACTGGTAGAAGGCAGCGACCCCCACTCGGTGGACGTTGATGTGGTCGGGGTGCCCGTACCCGCCGAAGGGGTCGTAGACGACCATCACCTCGGGCTGGTGCTTGCGGATCAGGTGGACGAGGCGCTTGGTCGCCTCCTGGAAGTCAGCCTGCCAGAACGAGTCAGGGTGGTCGTTGGCGGGGTCGCCCATCATCCCCGAGTCCCGGTAGCCGAGGAACTCCGAGTGCTGCACGCCGAGGATGGCGAGCGCCTTCGCCAACTCCTCCGCCCGCACTTCCCCCAGTCGAGCCTTGACCGGCTCCGGGTCCTCGTAGTTGTGGACCTCACCTTCAGCGCCGTCGGTGGCGGTGACCACCACCACCTGCTCCCCCTCGGCGGCATACCGGGCAAGCGTGCCGCCGGTCGAGGTGACCTCGTCATCGGGATGGGCATGGAAGGCGAGCAAGCCGGGCATCGGGGTGGCAGGCTAGGCGGCACCTGTCCCGGAGTCGGTCGCCATCCCATCGAGGGGGTGAGCGACCGGGAGGGAGAACCATGCAAGTACTCATCACGGGAGGGACCGGAGACCTCGGCCATCGGGTGGTGGATCGCCTTCGAGTCAATGGCCACCATCCGATCATCGCCACCAGGACGCCGAGTGGCCCGGACACCGTCGCCTACGACCTCGAGGATCCGCCGCCCCTGGACGGCTACGACGCCGTCGTCCACCTGGCCTCGGACGCGATGGATCCGCAACGCGACGTCGAGGCCGTGCGCCGTCTGGTCGAGGCCGGCGAGGCCGCGGGGCTTCCGCACCTCGTGTTCATGTCCATCGTCGGCATCGACGACCATCCCCTGCCGTACTACCGAGCCAAGGTCACCCAGGAGGAGCTCCTGGCCGCGAGCCGGGTTCCGTGGACGGTCCTCCGGGCCACCCAGTTCCACAGCTTCGTCCCCCGCATCGCCCTCATGCTGAAGCGAGGCCGGTTCACCATCGTCCCGAAGGGCTACCGCATCCAGGCCATCGACGCCGACCGGGTAGCCGATCGACTCGTCGAGTTGGTCGAGGCAGGCCCGAGCGGACGGGCCCGCGACATCGGTGGTCCCGAGGTGGTCGACGTTGCCGAAGCCCTCGAGGCTTGGGCCGCGGAGTCAGGCAAGAGGCTGCGCATCGCGCGCGTTCCGGTGCCCGGGTCCCTCGGCCGGGCGTTCAGGGACGGACTGAACCTCCTCGACGAGGGCGGCGAGGTACTTGGCGACCCCTACTCCGCCTTCGTGGTAGGAGGCCTTTGACCACCTAGGGGGCGCGGGATCAGATGTGGTGGACGATGCCGAGTGGGCCACAGCATCGAGTCCCTCCCTCCCGACACGTCGTACCCTCTCCGGATGCCTTTCACCTATCCCGACGCCCGTCGGGCTGACGTCGTCGACGACTACCACGGCACGCCGGTCGCCGACCCGTATCGCTGGACCGAGGACCCCCAAGACCCTGAGACCAAGGCGTTCGTCGAGGCCCAGAACGCCGTGACCGTGCCCTACCTGGCCTCGCTCCCCGAGGTGGAACGGCTCCGGCCGCGCATGGCCGAGGTCTGGGACACGCCCCGCACCGGCGCGCCGGTGGAGCGAAACGGCGTCGTCGTCTGGACGCACAACGACGGCCTGTCCGATCAGCCAGTCTTCATGGTCTCGATCGACGGCGGCGAACCCCGGGTGCTCCTCGACCCCAACACGATGTCCGACGACGGCGCCGTCGCGGTCCCCGTTTGGGTGCTCTCACCCGAAGGGCGCCACCTCGCCTACTCCGTTGCCGAGGCCGGCTCGGACCGCCAGGTCGGTCAGGTACTCGAGACGGCCACCGGGCGGGTGCTCGCCGACGAGATCCACCACATCCGATTCACATCGTTCGCCTGGCATGGCGATGGCTTCTTCTACACCCGCTTCCCCGCACAGGCCGAGGGTGACGTCGGCCTCTTCAAGAACCCGAGTGTCCAC
>JAHEFX010000095.1 GCA_024639975.1 bacterium | reverse complement strand
AGTGTCCGAGGGGCGACGAGCGTCACCCTCGCCCCGAGCGTCGTGAAGGCATCGATGTCCGATCGTGCGACCCGGCTGTGCCGGATGTCTCCGACGAGGGCGATGTGGAGGCCTTCGAGGCTCCCGAAGCGCTGTCGGATGGTCAAGGCGTCGAGGAGGCCCTGCGTGGGGTGCTGGTGGGCTCCGTCCCCGGCATTGACCACCGGTAGGCCCGTCCACTCGGCGATCCGCCAGGGGGCTCCTGTGGCCTTGTGGCGGACCACCATCAGGTCCGGGCCCATCGCCTGGAGCGTGAGGGCCGTGTCCTTCAGGCTCTCACCCTTCGAGACCGAGGAGCCCGAGGCGGAGAACGCCATGGTGTCGGCGCTCAGCGCCCTCGCCGCCTTGTCGAAGGAGAGCTTGGTTCGGGTGGACGGCTCGAAGAAGAGCGTGGCGACCGTCTTCCCGCGGAGTGGTGGGACCTTCGGGATTGGCCGGTCGAGGACCTCGAGGAACTCGTCGGCCTGGTCGAGGAGCCGGTTCATCGTGTCGGCGTCGAGGTGTTCGAGGGACAGGAGGTGGTTCATCGCCGTTCCAGCCAGACGCCCTCGTCACCGTCGACCTCGGCGACCTTCACGGTCACCCGCTCGTCGGGGTTCGTCGGGAGGTTCTTGCCCACGTAGTCGGCGCGGATCGGGAGCTGGCGGTGGCCGCGGTCGACGAGCACGGCGAGCTGGACCGCGGCCGGCCGTCCGAGGTCGGCGAGAGCGTCGAGGGCCGCCCGGATCGTCCTGCCGGTATAGAGGACATCGTCGACGAGGACCACGGTCTTGTCGTCGAGCGCCGGCACTTCGGTGCGGGCGAGGCTCGGGGTCGGGCGGCTGGCCAGGTCGTCCCGGTAGAGCCCGATGTCCAGCCGGCCCAAGGGGACGTCGTGGTCGCCGATGGATGCAAGTTCGACGGCGAGTCGCTCCGCGAGGGGAACGCCTCGGGAGTGGATGCCGATGAGGACGACATCGTCCGTGGTGCGGCATCGCTCGACGATCTCATGGGCGATGCGGCGAAGGGAGCGCCGGATGTCGGCGTCGTCGAGGACGGCGGTGGCCATCGTGTGTCTCCTTCTCGGCCTCACGGGACCGATTTAAAGGTTGCGGAGCCGACCATAGCCCAAGCGGGTTACACGCCTGCAATTTCCCCACCCGGTGTCGGTTGCCCACCTGATGGCGGCTCTACGCTCCGGGGCGTGGAGCGCCCCTTGACCAACGTCGGTTCGCGACCCGATGCCTACGGGCCCGCCGAATGGGGCCTCACCGGCATCATCGGTCTGATCTGGGGTTCGTCGTTCCTGTGGATCGCCCTCGGGGTGGAGTCCCTGGCCCCCGGAGTCGTCGCCTTCTCGAGGGTGGCGCTGGGTGCTGTCGCATTGGCCGCTTTCCCTCGGGCCCGTGCACCCATTGCCCGCTCGGACTGGGGCCGGATCGGCGTCGTCGCCATCATCGGCAATGCCGCTCCCGCGGTGCTCTTCGCCATTGCCGAGACAGAGCTCGACTCGGCGGTCGCCGGAATGATCACCGCCGCCACTCCCCTGCTCTCCCTCGGCATAGCCGCGGCCGTCCTCCGCCAGCTGCCCCGAACGGTGCAGGTCGTCGGGATGGCCCTGGGTCTGGTCGGGACCGTCCTCATGGCGGTCCCGTCCTTCTCCGGCGCCAACGCAGCGCCACTGGGCGTGGCACTGGTCCTGGTTGCCACCGTCGGCTATGCCACCAACTCGAATCTGCTGGTCCCCCTCCAACAGCGCTACGGAGGGCCCACCGTGATGCTGTGGGCCTTGGTCGTCTCGAGCGTCGTGTTGGCCCCGTATGGCCTCATGACCATCGACGATTCGGAATTCAGCGTTCGATCCGTCGTCGCCGTCGTGATCCTGGGCGTCGTGGGGACCGGACTCGCAAGGGCCCTCGCGACGACCTTGGCCGGCCGGGTCGGCGGGCCACGGATGACCACCACGACGTACTTGATTCCGGTGGTGGCGATCGTGCTCGGCGTGGTCGTCCTCGACGAGACGGTCTCACCCTGGGCCATCGTCGGCGTGGTGATCACCCTGTCGGGGGCTTGGCTGGCCAGCCGGTCGGTCCGATCGGGCTGAAGCCCGCCCTTCCCCCACTCCGCCGTGCTTCGTTGGTCCGATCCCCGTTCGGGGATCCCTCAACCTGAAGTGGGCGGGAGGCCGATGCCTCCCCGGATCAGCGGTCGGCGGCGATGGCCCCGAGGACGCCGTTGATGAATGGGGCGCTCTTCTCCGTCGAGAACGAGCTGGCGAGGCGAGCAGCCTCCGCCATCACCACGGGAGCCGGCGTACCGGGCTCGAAGAGGAGCTCGTAGACGCCGATGCGCAGGACGGCGCGGTCGATGATCGGCATCCGTTCGGGCCGCCACCGTTCCGACTTGGCGGCGATGGCGGCATCGATGGTCTCCAGGTGCTCGGCCACGCCCTCGATGAGCCGGCCGGCCTTGCCGGTCATCTCCTCGGCGTCCAGTGGGCTCCCGCCCCGCTGGTCCGCCTCGTACAGCGCCTGCAGCGCCCGATCGCGGGGTTCGACGTGGGTCACGCCCGGGTCATGTACTCGCCGTTGCGGGTGTCCACCTTGATGCGGTCACCCTGCGTCACGAACAGGGGCACCTGCACGACCAGCCCGGTCTCGGTCGTCACCGGCTTGGTGGCACCCGACACGCGGTCGCCCTTGACCGCCGGTTCGGCGTGCGTCACTTCGAGCTCGACCGTGGTGGGCAGCTCGACGCCGATCGCCGTACCTTCGTAGATGGTGAGTCCCACGGTGGCTCCCTCCAGGAGGAAGTCCCTGGCCTCGTCGACGAGTCCCTCGCCGAGGGCGAACTGGGAGTAGTCCTCGAGGTTCATGAAGTGGAACCCGAGATCGTCCCGGTACAGGAACTGGTGGTCCCGCGTCTCGACGATCGCCCTCGGTACGTCCTCGTCGGCGCGGAAGGTCCGGTCCAGCACCTGACCGGTCTCGATCTTCTTGAGCTTCATGCGCACGAACGCCTTGCCCTTACCGGGTTTGACGTGTTCGTGGTTGACGATGGTGAACAAGCCTTCGGGGAGGGCCAGTGCCATCCCGGGCTTGACGTCGTTGGTCGAAATCATCGGCGGCGAGGGTACCTGTCCGACCGACCAACGGTCTCACATGGCGATGGCGTCGATCCCGACCGACAGTCCTGCCTCGTCCACATCGATCACCGTCGGCTCCTGGTAGCCGGCGAGCACTGCCATGCGCACGCCGTCGGCGGTGCGCTTCTTGTCGAGGAGCACCAACCGCCTCACGGATTCGACGTCGATGTCGTCGACCGCCGTCGGAAGGCCGAGTCCGGCGATGGTCGCCCGGTGCTCGTCGACGGCGTCGAAGTCGAGTCGGTCGGCGGCGATCGCCGCCTCGGCCACCATTCCGACGGCAACCGCCGCCCCGTGGGAGAGGCCGTGGGCCATCTCGATGGCGTGCCCGATCGTGTGCCCGTAGTTGAGATGGGCTCGGATGCCCGACTCTCGCTCGTCTGCGGAGACGACAGCGACCTTCACGGCGACCGAGCGGACGACCATCTCCAGCGGCTCGGCATTCGGACCGTCGTTCTGGAGCATCCCGAGCAGCACCGGATCGGCCAGGTAGCCGTGCTTGACGGACTCGGCCAAGCCCTCCCGGTAGACCATCGGCTCGAGGGTCGAGAACGCCTCGACGCCTATGGCGACCCGAGTCGGCTGCCAGAAGGCGCCCACGAGGTTCTTCCCACCGACATTGATGCCGGTCTTGCCGCCGATCGAGGCGTCGACGGCGGCGAGGAGCGTCGTCGGAACCAGCACGGACTCGATCCCGCGCATCCAGGTCGCTGCGACGAAACCAGCCACGTCGGTCGCCGCTCCGCCGCCGACACCGACGATCGTGTCGTGGCGCCCGAGCCCCACGTCGGACAGCCATTCCCACAGGTCCGTGAGGACGTCAGGGGTCTTCGCTTCATCGCGATCGGGGAGCTCATACCCGGCGACCGGGACATCCACGGACTCGGCCACCCGTTCGCCGATCTCGGCAGCGCCCGGTTGGACGAGCAGGGCAACCTGTTCGCGCCCCGTTCGTTCGGGAAGCACAGGAGGGAGCTCCCGCTCGATGAGTATCTCGGATCGGTCCCCGACGGTCAGGCGTGGCACAGTTCCAGCACCTCTCGTGCAATGTCGTCGATCCCGCGCCCGGCGGTCTCGACGGTGTGGTGGGCCGCTTCACGGTAGAGCGGGGCTCGCTTGACGAGTAGTTCGTCGAGGCTGTTCTCGGTGTCGTCTCCGATCAGGGGCCGGCCCTCGCCCGAACCGACCCGCCCGGCGAGCTCGGCCGTCGCGGCCGACAGCCACACGACACACCCGCTGTCGCGCATACGACGGACCGATTGGGCGTCGAGGATGACTCCCCCACCGGTCGAGACCACCGCCTCGCCGCCTGTATCGGCGATCTCCTTCACCACGGCCGACTCGAAGAGGCGGAAAGTCGGCTCGCCGATCGAATCGAAGAGCCGGGCGATGGTCGAGTCGGAGCGGTTCTCGATCAAGGCATCGGTGTCGATGTGATCCAGGCCCCCGGCCGCTGCAACCGCTGCCCCGACGGACGACTTGCCCGATCCCATCATGCCGACGAGCCAGATCATCAGAACTCGTCGAGCCGGGCCCTGTAGCGCTCCAGGGATGCGACGACGTCTCCGAGCGTGTCGCCCCCGAGCATCCGCAAGAGCTCATTGGCAACGGTGACAGCGACCACCTGTTCGAGGACGACGCCCGCGCGAGGGACGGCGGACACGTCGGATCGCTCGCGGAAAGCCACGTCAGGCTCCTTGGTCACCACGTCGACCGTCCGGAGGGGTCGCATCACGGTGGAGATCGGCTTCATGGCGGCTCGCACCCGGAGGGGCGCGCCGGTCGTCATGCCCCCCTCGGTACCTCCGGCCCGATTGGATGCCCTCGCAAAGGTCTCGTCACCCTCGGGGACGATCTCGTCGTGGGCGACGGAGCCACGGCTGCGGGCTTGGGCGAAGCCGTCTCCGATCTCGACACCCTTCATCGCCTGGACCGACAGGACGGCCTCGGCGAGCTTGGCGTCGAGTCGCCGGTCCCAATGGACGTGTGAGCCGACACCCGGGGGGAGCCCGTGGACGACGACTTCGATGATGCCACCAAGTGTGTCGCGGTCGGACTTGGCCCGATCGACCTCCTCGACCATTGCCGCCGAGGTCTCGGGGTCGGCGCAGCGCACCGGATCCTCATCGATCCGGTCGAGGGACCCTCGCTCGGGGACGTTGCCGGCTGGTGCCTCGACGGAGCCGATGGCCACGACGTGGCTGAGCACCTCGACGTCGAGGGCGGCGAGGACCTGTCGGGCGAGGTAGCCGACGACGGTTCTGGCGGCGGTCTCGCGGGCCGAGGCGCGCTCGAGGATGTCTCGGGCGTCGTGGGTGTCGTACTTCTGCATGCCGACCAGATCGGCATGGCCCGGGCGTGGCGTCGTGAGCGTCCGCGTGGCCTCGCCACCCGGATCGGGCGACATGTCCTTCTGCCAGCGAGGCCACTCGGTGTTGCGAACCACCACCGCCACCGGTGACCCAAGGGTCTTGCCGAAGCGAACGCCTCCGAGGATCTCGAGCTCGTCCTTCTCCAGCTTCATGCGGTTGCCACGGCCATGACCCAGCCGTCGGCGGGCAAGCTGTTCGGCGATGCCGTCGGTCGTCACTTCGACCCCCGACGGCATGCCTTCGACGATCGCCACGAGGCCCGGTCCATGGGACTCGCCGGCGGTGAGGTAGCGCAACATGGAGCGGCAGGGTACCGAGAACCAAACCGTGAGTACCAAGACCGGAGAAGCCCGGGCCTTTGCCCGGGCTTCTCACTGGTGCTGCGTATTCGGTGCTTGCGTGGCTACTTCAGAATCGTTTGACCGACGCTCGCCTCGAAGGTGTTGTCCCCGTATTGGAAGACACCGGCGCCGGATTCATCGGCAGTCGAGTCGGCCGGGGTCAGGGAGACCACCTTGAAGTTGCCGGCGAACGTGTCCCCGACACCGACGGTGTACTCGACGTTGTCCACCTGGACGGTTGCCCGGGGGACCCCGTCGACCTCATTGACGGAGACCAGTCCGAACTGGAGCCGGTCCGAGGCATCCGTTCCGTCCCCGCCGCTGCCGTCCGCCGCCAGTGGGCGGAACGGGTCGCGTGGCTGGGCCACCTGGATGGATGTCGAGATCCGAACGCCCTCGGAGAGCGCTGCAGCCGGTGCGGCGTCGGCGACGACCGTCTCGGCGTACGCACCCTCGAGTGCGGGAATTGCCGGGCCGTCGGCGCCGAGCACCGAGGGGGCCACGGCCCACCACGCTGCGGCGAAGCCGACTCCGATCAACAAGATGGCGAGAGCGGTGGCAAAACCCGACCGCGATCGCGGGGTTGCGTGCGCTGCCATGTCAGGCCCCTTCCTCGGTCTGTTCGACGTCATCCTCGGTTGCCCCTTCGGTCGATTCGGGAGCGGGCTCCTCTTCGACCGGAGCGGTCACGAGGACCTCGCCGGTGGTGAACGCAGTGGCGCTGATCGTCACTGCCAGGTCGACGATGTTTTCGTCCACGGACGGCGCGAAGGTCGCCGAATCGATGCGGACGAGTCGGTCGAGGTCCTGCATGGAGTACAGGTAGCCGAGCAGCTCGAAGTACTGGCCCGAGACCTGCACGTTGAGTGAGATCTCGTTGTAGGCCGCTTCTGCGCTCGCGGTCGGCTGGCCGAACGATGCGCCTTCCCAATCGACCGCTGATTCGGTGGCGAGTGCCTCGAACGCGTTGATCAGCTCGGACTGGTTCGGACTCGTCGGAATGGACGCTTCCAACTCACCGACGGCGTCGATGTAGTGGAGTTCGTTCTCCTGGATCCGGAGCAGACGGTTGCGCTCTCCCGTGAGAGCCGCACCCTGCTGCTCTGCAGCCGCGGTCTCTCCCTCGATGACGTTGGTGTTCTCGATGATCGGGCTGATCGCCAGGAAGTAGAACCCGGCCCCGACCAGGACGGCCAACAGGCTGCCCAAGACGACTCGCATGTTCATTCCGGCACCTCCGGGATCAGGGTCTCTATCCGATCGGACAGCGCCTGATCGGTGATCGACGTCGTGAGGTTCCAGGTCACGAGCTCTTCGTCGCTGTCGTCCTGGGTGACCGTTCCGGCCCACGAGCCGGTCACGGAGTCCCAGTCCTGCGAGTCGAGCGTCAGCAGCCAGGAAGAGACGTCGGGATAGTCGAAGCCGCGCCCGGTCATCGACACCGACCCGAAGACGGTCGGCGTCTCTGCAGCTGGCGATGCGACACCGACGGACAGCGACTCCATCCAGACCCGCTTGTCCGAGATCATCCGGCCGAAGTCACCGAGGAGGCGGCCCCAGGCCACATCGTTGGCGAGCGCCGTCCTGATCATCTGCGAGCCGGTCTCGTACTTGGCTGCGAGCTCCGCATAGGGCTGCAGGGTCGAGATCTCCGACTGCAGTTGTTGGTTGGCAGCGACCTGGGCATCGAGATCGGCCTGGGCAGCCGACTCGGCGCCCTTGAAGTACACGAACGTGGCTCCGAGGATGGCGACGTAGACGATCGCGAGGAAGGCCGAACCCATCCAGCCCTTCCGGGCTTTTGCCTTCTCTGCCCGCTCCTGGGGCAGCAGGTTGATCTTTGGCATCAGACCAACCCCCATTCGGCGAGCCCGACGGCTACCGGCAACACCGGCTGGGCGTGGGCGAGTTGCTCATCGCTCAAACCGGTCTTGCCGACCTGGATCGACTCGCCGAGCAGCTTCACCGGCACGACAGGCACATCGAGTATGCGAGTCATTCGGGTGGCGAGGTGTGGGAGTCGGGCGGCGTTGCCGCTGATCATGACCTCACCAACGGGCGAGTCCCCGCCCTGCTGGGCGTTGTAGAACTCGACCGTTCCGCGGATCTCCTCGATCAGCTGGCTGGCCTGCTCGGTCAGCATGTCACGGGCCTTCTCGTCGGGCAGTGAGCCACCCCCGGCCCC
>JAHEFX010000094.1 GCA_024639975.1 bacterium | reverse complement strand
CCCACCGCCGATGCCAGAACCCTCGGGCGGCGGCGTCCTCGCCGTGGTCGGACCTCGCGGCGCGGGAGCGACCACCGTTGCCATAGGGCTGGCCGGCGGCCACCGGGACCTGGCGATCATCGACACCGACTCGACCCCCGGCGTCGGCCCCATGCTGGGGCTTGCCCCGCCGACCCGGCGGGCGTCCGGGCCCGAGGACCTCGTCCACTCGGGTACCGAGCTCGAGCAGGGTCCGACGATCCTCACCATCGGAGCCCTGGATGCGCCGCCGACGTTGGCCGACGCCACGAGGGCGGTCACCCTTGCCGGCCAGGTCTTCGCCCGGGTCATCGTCGACGCCCCTCCCCCGTTCGACCGACGGGTTGGCTGGTGCGCCGACGAAGTCGTTCTCGTGCTCGACGCCTCGGTGCAGGGCCTGCTGCGGGGCATGGGGATGATCGAGCGATGGGAGTGGCCGATCCCCCGGCTGGTCCTCAACCGGGTCGTCGACGAGGACGCCACCGACGCGGCCCGCGATGTCACCGGGCTGGAGCCAGACGGTCTGATCCCCCTGTCGCTCGACCCGATCGCGGCAGCACGAGAGGCGCTGGCTACCAGCGCTGGTGCACGTGGGGCTTGATGAGCCGCCGGTAGACGTCGTCGACCGCGGCCATCGCCCCGTCCGACAAAGGGGCCAGGTCGGCCGCGCCGGCGTTCGAGATCGCCTGCTCAGGTCGACGGGCTCCCGGGATCACGGTCGTCACGCCCGGGTGGTCGATGATCCATCGGAGCGCGAACTGGGCGAGGGAGGCACCTTCGGGGACGAGGGGCCTGAGCTCCTCGACGGCGGCCAAGCCCACTTCGAAGGGCACCCCGGCGAAGGTCTCCCCGACGTCGAAGGCCTCACCCGTTCGGTTGAAGCTGCGGTGGTCGTCAGCAGCGAAGGTCGATTCGGCCGTCATCTTCCCGGTCAGTAGGCCCGAAGCAAGCGGCACCCGCACGATGACCCCGACGCCCCGCTCGGCAGCGGCCGCGAGGAAGTGCTCGGCCGGCCGCTGGCGGAACGCGTTGAAGATGATCTGGACGGTCGCCACGCCGGGGTACTCGATCGCCTTCATGGCCTCTTCGACCTTTTCGACACTGACGCCATACCGGGTCAAGAGGCCGTCGGCGACGAGTTCGTCGAGGCCCTCGAACAGCTCCGGGTTGTAGTAGACGTCGGTCGGCGGGCAGTGGAGCTGCACGAGGTCGAGGGTGTCGACATCGAGGTTCTCCCGACTCCGCTCCATGAACGCCTCGAGGTTGCCGATCGTGTAGCGCTCGGCCACGTGTGGGTCGAGGCGTCGACCGGCCTTGGTGGCGACGGTGATTGCCTGATCCGGATTCGCCGCCCTGTACCGGGCGATGAGCCGCTCGCTGCGCCCGTCGCCATACACATCGGCCGTATCGATGAACGTGACACCGGCGTCGACGGCGGCGGCGATGGTCGCCAGGCCGTCCTCCTCGGTCACTTCTCCCCAAGAGCCGCCGATGGCCCAGGCACCGAGGCCGACGACGGACACGGTCGGGCCTCCGGCATGGAAGGGGCGGGACTCCATGAGAGCTCCTATTCGGGTCGTGGGGCGGCGTGGTAGCTGCCCAGGTGATGGAACTCGGCCATCGTCGCAGGGATGGGGTCGAACACCGAGTCGAATCCCTCACGTCCCGGGGGATGGGTGAGATCCACGAAAAAGCGGTAGGTCCAGGCCTCGTCGGTGGGCCGTGACTCGATTCGGGTCATGTTTGCCCCGCGCAGGCCCAGCTCGGTGACCACCAGGGCGAGGGCGCCGGGGCGGTGTTGGGTCTCGAAGGCGATCGACGACTTGTTCGCCTCTTCGGCGACGGTCGGATCGCCCTTCTCCAGCACCACGAAACGGGTGGTGTTGTGGCTGCGGTCCATCACGTCGCTGGCGAGGACCTCGAGTCCGTGTGCCTCGGCCGCCCACGGCGGGGCGAGGGCGGCGATCGACGGGTCACCGGTCTCGGAGACGAGTCGCACGGCGCCGGCGGTGTCGTGGACCGGCATCGGCTCCCACCCGTGGTGGACGATCCACTTGACCGCCTGCGACAGGGCCTGGGGGTGGGACCGGATCTCCTTGATCCGATCGAGCGGCGTGCCCGGAACGCCGAGCACGGCATGACGGACCGGGAGGTAGTGCTCGGCTACGACACGGGTACCGCCACCGACGAGGCTGTCGAGGACCGGGAGGATCGACCCGGTCGTCGAGTTCTCCACCGGGAGGACGAGCTTGGCGACCTTCCCGGCCACGAGCGCGTCGAACGCCCCCGGGAACGTCGAGAAGCCCACACGATCACGCTCGGGGAACAGCTCCCCCGCGGCGGTGTGTGAGTAGGAGTAGACCTCGCCCTGGTATCCGATCGGCATGGCCGAGAAGGGTAGGCCCCGTCCGGGGCGCCGATACCCACGCCGGGGTAGCCGTCGGGGGAGCTACTCGGGCTGCTTGAGGTTCTCGGCCATGAGCATTGCGAGGTCCTTCACCTGGACGTTCTCGGCCCCGAGCTCCTTCACGCCGTCGTCCATCATCACGAAACAGAAGGGACAGCCCACGGCGACGGTGTCGGCACCGGTGGCGATTGCCTCCTCCGACCGCTCGACGTTGACCTTCTTGCCGGTCGACTCCTCCATGAAGAATCGACCACCGCCGGCGCCACAGCAGAACGAGTCGGGGCCCGATCGCTCCATCTCGATGAGGTTGCCGGTGGAGGCGACCACCTCGCGCGGGTCGAGGTAGACGTCGTTGTGGCGACCGAGGTAGCACGGATCGTGATAGGTGATCTTCTCGTCGCCCAGGTCCACGTCGAGGTGGCCCCGCCGCACGAGCTCGGCCAGTAGTTGGCTGTGGTGGATGACCTCGTACTCGCCGCCGAACTGGGCGTAGTCGTTGCCGAGCGTGGTCATGCAGTGCGGGCACTGCGTGATGATCTTCGTGACGTTGTGACTGTTCAGCGTCTCGATGTTCTCGAATGCCGCCATCTGGAAGAGGTACTCGTTGCCCGAGCGACGGGCCGGGTCTCCGGTGCAGCCCTCCTTCGGGCCGAGGATGGCGTAGTCGACGCCGGCGGCATCGAGCAGGGTCGCCACCGACTTGGTCACCGCCACGTTGCGGTCGTCGAACGAGCCGGCGCAGCCCACCCAGTAGAGGTACTCGGCGGTCTGCTTGTCCTCACCCAGGATCGGGACATGGATCGGGAGGTCCTTCGCCCAGTCGGCCCGGGCGGACTGGCTCATCCCCCACGGGTTGCCCTGGTTCTCGAGGCCCATGTAGGCCTTCCCGAGCTCGGTCGGGAAGTCGGACTCCATCAGCGTCTTGTACCGACGCATGTCGAGGATCTTGTCGAGGATCTCGATGTCCACCGGGCAGATCTCGTCGCACGCCCGACAGGTGGTGCATGAGTAGAGCTCGTCGGTGGTGATCCGGTCGAAGAGCGAATCGGCGGTGATCGTGGTCCCGGCCGAGAGGGAGACCGGCGTGCTCACCGGCGGCGTGCCGGTGGCGCTCGAGACCTCACCGACCTTCATGACGATTTCTCGAGGGTCGAGCGCCTTGCCGGTGGTGTTGGCCGGGCAGACCGACGTGCAGCGCCCACAGACCGTGCAGGCATCGGTGTCGAAGATCTGCTTCCAGGTGAGCTCCTCCACCACCGATGCCCCGAACGACTCGAGGTCGGTCTCCATCAGGTTCGGCAAGGGCTTCATGGCGCCCTTTTGGCGGCCCTTGGGGGAGAGGTACATGTTCACCGGGCTGGTGAACATGTGGCGCATCTTCGTCGTCGGGAGCAGGACGAGGAACGCCACGAACGCCGCCGAGTGGGCGACCCAGAAGACCCGATGCCAGCCTTCTGCGCCCGACTCGGCGAAGAGGAACGACAGCGGGTAGCCGATGAAGCTCCACACCTCGAAGTCGGGAGTGCCCATCCAGGCAATGCGGGCGCCCTCGGTCAACAAGCCGGTGACCCCGATGGAGGTGAGCGTCAGGAGGATCCAGGCGTCCTCGGGCTTGGTCTTGGCCTTGAGCCGCCACGGCTTCTGCAGGTAGCGGCGCACGAACGCCCACGCCAGGCCCACGAGGAACACGAGTCCGGCAAGGTCCAGGACGAACGAGTACCCCATGTAGAAGCCACCCTCGAGGAACTTCAACTGCTCCGGGAGGAGATGGTCGATCTCGAGGGTGACCGTGCCGAGGAAGAGGACGATGAAGCCGTAGTAGATGAAGGCGTGCATGAGGCCGGCGGCGCGGTCCTCGAGAAGGGTCTGCATCCGCATGCCCCGGGAGAGCTCGGCGAGGCGCTCGCGCATCATCCCGGTGCGGTCGTCCGATGTGCCCCGCTGCCAGTTGCGGGCGCGGAGTGAGAAGAGCCAGAAGACGAGGCCGAGCGACGCGGCGACGGCGACATAGAAGACGGCCTCGAGCACCGGCGGGACGTTCCCGAACACCTCGCGGCCGACCTCAGGGTCGTGCTGGGCCCATTCGGCGGAGCCGAGGACCCACAACGCGAGGGTCGCGAGTACGGACGCCACCGCCAGGGCAACGAGCAGCTCCGACGCTGATGGGAGCTTGCGCCCCTCGTCCGACGCCGGCTTCGTCTCGGTCACGCTCATGGGCGGTGACTCTAACTGGGGGGCCAAACACTTGAGCAAAGGCTCAAAATGGTGCACCTGCACCCACGCCGGCGGTCCCATTCCATAGGTTCGCCCCATGGATCCAATCGTGAACGAACCTGTCCGCGGATCGATCGGTGACACGAGCGCCCTGCAGCTCCCGGGCCTCGAGGCAATGCGCCGGGCCGTGAAGGGGAGGGCACCCACGCCACCGATCCACCATCTCTTCGGCCTGCAGCCGACTGAGGTCGGCCTCGGGACCTCGACCTTCGCCATGCCCGTGACGCCGTGGCTCGAGGACTCCTTCGGGATCATATGGGGTGGCATCTACGGGATCGTCGCCGACGCCCCGATAGCCACGGCGCTCTACACCGGGCTGCCCCCCGGCAAGGTCGTCTCGACCAGCGAGCTCTCCATCAACTACCTGCGTCCGACGACGCCCGAGAGTGGCCAACTGGTGGGGCGTGCCCGGTCCGTCTACCTCGGTCGGAGCGTCGGTGTGAGCGAGGCCACGATCGAGGACGCCAGGGGCCGGACCATGGCACACGCCACCACCCGCTGCGTCATCCAGGACATCCCGTTCGACCCGGGTGCCGAACTGAGCGGACCGAACCCGCCGATCACCGCGCCGCCGGATCCCTACCTCCGCAACACCCCCGACGACCTCAAACTCGACCTGTCGATGTGGGACGAGCAGCGCAGGATCGACGTCCAGCGCAGCCTCTCCCGGGGCGAGCGGTCGGGTCCGATCGGGAACCTCACCGGCATGGAGTTCGTCCACGTGAAGCCGGGAGCCGTCGCCTCGACGCTGCCTGCAAGCCCGTGGTTCAGTGCCGGCGGTCCAGCGATGTACGGCGGCCTCCTCGCCTGGGCGTGCGATACCGCGCTACTCGGTGCGGTGTGGACCACCCTCGACGCGAGCGCCGTCGCCCCGTCGCTGGATCTGCAGGTGAGGTTCCTCCGGCCGGTGATCCTCGACGGCAGCACCCTCGACATCACCGGAGAGGTGGTGCACAGCGGTCGATCGATCCGGGTCGCACAGGCCGAGGTGACCAACGCCGAGGGCAAGACCGTGGCCATCGCGTCCGGTTCCTCCCTCGTCGTGGAGGGCGGAATGGACCGCCTCGCCGCCGGTGGACGGGTCGAGGAGATCGTCCGGGGCACGGGCTGAGCCCCAGATGACCGAGGCCCCGGCCGCAGCCGGGGCCTCCATCGGGAGCAGTGGAGTACTGGCTGGGCCCTACTCGGTCAGGCCCAACTCCGCTCTGAGCTCTTCGAGCTTGGCGTCGGCACCGGCGAGCGAGATGGCCTCCCGCAGCTCGGCTTCGGCCCCCTCGGGGGTCGACTCGCGCAGCTCGGCGTGGGCCTTGGCGTCGGCCACCCGCTTGTTGATCTTCTCCTCGACCGAAGCAAGGCTCGGGGCCTCCTGGTCGAGCGCCACGGTCATCGACTGCATCGCCTTGTTGACCGATTCCTGCATCTTCGCCTGCTCGAGCTGACCCAGCAGCTCCATCCGCTTGGCGGCGAGCTCCTGGACCCGGGCGGCGTTCATCTGGACCGCCCGCTTGGCCTCTTCCGACTGGGAGGAGGCGATCTCGTACTGCTCGCGCAGCCCGTTCAGGTTGTTCTCCGCGGCCTGCATCTTCAGCGCCTGTGCCTGGGCGGCCCGCGTCCACTTGTCGTAGGCGGCGGTGTCACCGGCGGCCTTGGACTGGTCGGCCTTGGTGAGCGCCTGCTTGGCGACCTCCCGCGACTGCCCGAGCGTGTCGGCGGCCTTCTCGAGCTTCTGCTCGAGCTGCGTCCGATGGGCGATGATCTTCGCCGCCTGGTTGCGCAGCGCCTGGTCCTGCTTCTTCGCCTCGTTGATCGCAGCTTCGATCTCGACCTTGGGATCCATCACGGCTTCGGCCGTGCCCCGGAAGAGTTGCTGGATGTAGGCCCACACCCTCTTGAACACTCGTCGTCCTCTCTGCGTCTGGAGCCGGATGCTAGGGCGTGCCGGGCACGCCTAGCCGAGTCGACGGCTGGCGCGGCCCCCACCGGTTCTTCCCGGCGAAGAAACGCGACCGCTCGGCCGGGGTCGTCGGCCGGCTCGGGCTCCACCCCATGAGTGGCTCCGCCGGACCGCCGAGCTGGCCAAGGCGATCGAGAACACGTCCATCGCATCGAAGCCGCCGCCACCGTACGAGCGCGGGGCCATGCCGGCAGGCACGCGCCGACCACCGACCTGCACCTGGCGTTCCACCGGCGGCTCCCCTTTGAGGAGCCGGGCGGCGCAGTCCCGACAGACGCTGACCTTCTTCTTGCCGGCCGGCGTATCGATCTCTGCTTCCTCGACGCCGGCCTTGGTGGAGTGGAAGAAGCACTCGATCGGTCGGTCCTCGGGCTTGTCGGGGACCTCGCGCCCGTCGACGACGGCAGAGGCAGCCTCCAACCGCCACTCCGCCTCGGTGAGCTGGTTGGAGATGTCGACCAACTCCCGCTCGTGGACGGCGGACATGATCAGCTCCTCGGTCTCGGCGAAGATCCGATTCGCCGCCCGGTAGTGCTCGGTCGCCTCGTCCATGTCGGCCGCAGCGACGATCTCGTTGAGGGCGAGGATGTCGTCGGCCACGTCGTCGGCCTGCTCGGACAGCTGCTCGCGGGCCTCCTGGAGCTTGCCCTCGGCTGCCTTCTTCGAGCGCTTGTTCGAGGTCATCACCATCCACACGACACCGCCGGCGATCACGACGAAGACCACGGTCCCCCAAGGGAACCCGCCCGAAGAGCCGCCGGAGGTGCCGATGAGTACGGCGTCGACTGCCACGATCCCGACCGCATCGGGAAGGGCGAAGGCATCGATGGCCTCGTCGACGATGTCTTGGCCGAAGTCGTTCGAGTAGATCCCGAGAAACTCGTAGGTGCGGGCGATGAAGGTGCCCGAGGCGAAGTCGGAGGCGATGTCCTCGGCGATGAACGCCGGGTCGGTGCCGTGGTCGGACGCGAGGACGATCAGGTAGATCGGGTTCGAAGCCCCATCGAGGGCGCCGGACACGGCCGTCTCGTCGATGCGCATGCCGTCCTCGACCCAGTAGCCGTCGGACCGGAGGCCCGACGCGACCTCATCGAGATCGAGATCCGCCTGGGCGACGACCGGGGCGGCCGCCAGCACCGTCGCGGACACGGCCAGCGAGGCGAGGATTCGTCGCATCTGGTCGATTATGGCTGCCCATCGGCTCGGTATGCGCATCGTCATGACCGGGGGTTCGAGGTTCGTGGGGGCGACGCGATCGGAAGCCGGACCGCGGACGACGAGATCCCGCAGTCGTGGACGACGACAGGAGCCGGGCCGAACTCGGCTACGAGCCGGCCAACACCAACGTCGCGGGGATGACGGCACTCAAGCCGAGTCCGGCTCCACGACTCCTGGGTCGTAGGCACGCA
>JAHEFX010000093.1 GCA_024639975.1 bacterium | reverse complement strand
CCCCACAGGATCGCCAGGGACGGCACATAGATGATCCCGCCTCCCAGACCGAGGGTCACCGCCGTGAACCCGGCCCCGAGCCCGACGACGGCCAGCAGGGACGCTGTCGCCGGTGTCAGCTCGATACCCGAGCCGCCGCCCCCGCCGCCGGGGACCAGCATCCGGATGGCGGCTGCGACCACGACCACGACGAAGGCCCAGGCGAGGACCCGCTCGGGGATGCGGCTGACCAGCCGGGTCGACAGCAGAGAACCGACGATGGCCCCTGCCGCGAGCACGATCCCGGGGAGCCAGTCCACCTCGCCGTCCAGGGCGAACGGGATGATCCCCGCCCCGGCACCGGTGGCGATGGCGGCGAGGCTGACGGCTGACGCCTGCAGCTGGGGAAGGGCGAAGAAGAGGACGAGTGCCGGGACGAGGACCACCCCGCCGCCTATCCCGAACAGGCCGGACAGGACGCCGGCCACGAGCCCGACGACGGCAGCGAGTGCCAAGCTGCGATTGGGCGTGGGGTCGGGCATCACCGCCACGGTAGGTCCCGGTCCCGCTTGCGCCTAGTCCAATGCCCGCAGGGCGGGAAGCACCTCGGCTCCGAGCTCGGTGATGAGCCCTTCCTGGTCGGTCGACGTCATCTGGATGGTCACGATGTCGGCGCCCAGGTCGGAGACGAGTGGGGTGTAGGTCTCGACGATGGTCGCCGCGTCGGGGGCGATGGCGTACATGCCGAGGATCTCGGAGCGGTCCATCTCGTCGGCCCGCTCCCGCAGCGTCGCCGGGTCCACCGCCTCGAGCCGCCCGGGGGCGCGCAGGCCGCGCCACGAGGTGAGGGCCTCCCACGCCTCGTCGTCGGTGGAAGCGTGGATCGTCCAACGCGATGCGGCGACGACCGGCTCGGGTCGTCCGGACTCCGCGGCAGCAGCACGGAGTGGGTCCGTCACCCGCTCCCGCGTGGTCTCGGGATCACGGACCGAAGTGATGACGCCATCGGCGCGCTGTCCGGCGAGCGTCGCCGACTTCGGACCGCCGGCCGCCATCAGGATCGGCACCCGGTGCAGGGGCGGCGAGTAGAGCTTCGCCCGGTCGGTCTCGTAGTACTCGCCGTCGAACGTGAGTTTCTCGCCGTCGAGGAGCCGACGCATGACCTCGAGCGCTTCCGTCATCCGGGCATTGCGCTCGGCGTACTTCGGGAAGGCGTAGCCGAGCGGTCCCTCGTTGATGTTCTCCCCGGTGCCGACCCCGAGGTTGAAACGCCCGCCCGACAGGCGATCGAGCGTTGCGGCGGCCTGGGCGGTGATGGCCGGGTGGAAGCGGAACAGGGGCGTCGTGACGGCCGTGCAGAACTCGACCCGCTCGGTCGCCTGGGCCATGGCGGCGATCGTCGAGTAGGCGAACCCGGAGGCCGAGGTGTCGTCGACCCAGGGGTGGAAGTGCTCCGACACCATGATCATGTCGAAGCCTGCCTCCTCGGCGAGCACGGCGTGGTGGACGAGCTCCTCGGGCTGCCACTGCTCGTGGCCGGCGAAGTAGGCGAAGCGGGTCATGGGTCTCCTCGGGGTCGGCGAGCGGGATTTTGGCAGGGTTCAGATCCCGAGCTGGCGGGCGGCCAGGTCGATCATGATCTCCTCGCTGCCCCCACCGATGGCGTTGACCCGCACCTCCCGGTAGAGGCGTTCCACCGGGTTGCCCCGCAGGTAGGACGCACCGCCGAGGATCTGCGAGGCCTCACGCGCGCAGAACTCCAAGGTCCGACTGGCCTGCACCTTGCACTCGGCCAGTTGGGCGACCGGCGCCTCGCCGGCGTCCACCCGGTCGATGAGCTCGGCCATCCACGCCCGGGTTGCGTTGATCCGCCGATCCATCTCGACGAGTTTGTGGCGGACCACCTGTCGGGTGGCGAGCGGTCTGCCGAAGGTCTCCCGCTCGCGCGCCCAGTCGAGCGCTTCATCGAAGAGGAGCCGGGATCCCCCCACCATCCCGGCGATCATGAAGAGCCGCTCGTGGTTGAAGTTCAACATGATGAGCCCGAATCCCTGACCTTCCTCGCCGAGCAGGTATCGCTTGGGCACGGCGACGTCGTCGAAGTAGAGCGTCGCCGTGTCGGATGCCCACCAACCCATCTTCTGCAGTGGCGTGGTCGAGAATCCGGGCAGGTCGGTCGGCACGACGAGGAGGGAAAGGCCGGCTGCACCGTCGTCGCCCGTGCGCACGGCCGTCGTCACGTAGTCGGCACGCATCCCCGAGGTGATGAAGGTCTTCTGGCCGTTGACGATGTACACGTCGCCGTCTGCCACGGCCGTGGTGGAAAGGTTGGCCACGTCGGATCCGCCGCCGGGCTCGGTGATGGCCAACGCGCAGACGGCGTCTCCGCTGAGCATGCGCGGGAGGATCTCGGCCTGCGTCTCCGGTGTCCCTGCCGCCTGGATCGGGGGTGCACCGATGTAGTTGGAGAACAGCGACGCCGGGATACCCCCGGCCCCGCACTGCGCGAGCTCTTCGGCGACGATCGCGAGGAGGAGGGCGTCGTGGGTGCCGAGGCCCCCGTGTTCCTCGGCGAACCCGATCCCGAAAAGCCCCAGTTCACCTGCCTTGCGATAGAGATCCCGGGGGAATTCCTCGGCTTCGTCCCACTCGGCGACGTGTGGCGTGATCTCGTTGGCGACGAACTCCGCGACCGTCCGGCGGAAGAGCCGGTGCTCGTCGGGCTCCCGCATCAGTGGTTCCATGCGCAGGGACGTTACGCGGGCGATGCACGGGTACTGTTCGGTGCCCATGCGATCCCGGTTCATCGTCGTGGCGCTGCTCGGACTCGTGGGCGCCTTCCTGTTCGTCGACGGCACCAACGCGCTCGTGACCGGGTCCTACTTCGAAGCCGACGGCGAGGTCGATCGGTGGTTGGAGATCTTCGCCCAGATGCCGCTCGCGCCCGACGGCATCACCCTGAAGATCCTGCATGTCGTGGCAGGGACGATGGCGATGTTGGCTGCGTTCACGATCGCCGCAGGATGGGGTGCCGTCGCCTGGTGGCTCGGCGTGACCGCTTCCCTACTGGTGCTCTGGTTCCTGCCGTGGGGCACCCTCGCCGGTGCCGTCAGCATCCTCGTGCTCAGTCTCCCGGGTCCCCGCCTGGCGATCCTCGGACGCTGAGCCCAGCCAGCCGAGCGAGCCGAACAGGGCGAACCCGGCTGCGGCTCCGACCGCGCCGACGAGGATCGGTCCGAAGAGCGAGAACGGGGCCACCAGCATCGTGAGCAGGACCCCCCCGACGGCCTTGCCCCCGAGGAAGGCAACCGAGACCGCCGCCAATCCGGCTGCCAACGGGACCGCCACGTCGACGTCGGCCCAACTCCCCGCGATCGTGGTCAGGGCGGCGATCGAGAACCAGATCGGGAAGACCGGCCCGCCTCGCCATCCGGCGGCGATGACGACCAACAGGAGCACCAGCTTGGCGACGGCTGCGTAGATGAGTTCGCCGTTGTCGGCTCCGGCGATCTCGGCGATGCCGTGCTGACCGGAGAACAGGACCAGGTCCGATCCAAGCGCGGCGAGGCCCAGTGCCAGGCCCGCAGCCATGCCGAAGAGCTCCGGTGCCCGACGGAAGGGCCGGAGCTCCTCCAGGCGGTGGACGCCGACCAGGGTGAGGGTTGCCGGAAGGACGAAGACCGAGCCGAGGCCGAGCGCCAGCAATCCCGCTCCGAGGTCGAACCCGGACGACAGCTCGGGCAGGTCCACGCCGAAGTGCAAGCTCCCGAACGGGAGCGCCCGGAAGGTCAGGACCCCGACGATCGCGGCCAGCCAGGCAGGACTGGACTTCCAGGCCCTCGGGAGCGCCTCGTCGGGGGACAGGCCCAGGCATGCCTTCGTCATCTCGCCGACCCGGCCGATCCGATCGCCCGCCCAGGCGCCGAACCCGCCCACCACCCCGACCAGTGCCGCCTCGAACCCGAGCGGGCCCCCGAAGACAAGGGATGGCAGGGCGTTCACCAATGACGGCCCGGTCGTGGCGGCGTCGATGCCGCCGCCGCTGCGCCAGGCGGAGACGGCCTCATGGAGGGGAGCGGGGTGGAAGCCGAGGAAACGCTGGCCGAGGCCGGCGAGGAGTCCACCGGCCACCGGTGCGGCCACGACCCACCACCAGTCGAAGCCGTCGACGCCCAGCCGATCCGGCAAGGCGACCCACACGAGGTCCGTCAGCCAGCCGATGAGCCAGATGAACCCGGCGGAGAACGCTCCGACCGCCACCCCGGTACCGAGGGCGGTGGCGAGGAGGGCGAGCCCTGGTCTGATCCGCGAGGTCTGGCTCATCGGACGGGAAGCGTATTCACCAGAGCGGCCAGGGCATGGTTGGGCGGTGGCCCGGTGGCAGCGGGTGCACCGGGTTGTGCCAGAGCCACTCGACACGCGAGGTGAAGGCCGTTGCCTCTGCACCGCCCAACGAACCCTCGATGCGGCGGTACAACTCCTCGCGCCGGGCCATCCATCCCTCGACTGCCGATCGCGCACGTTGCGGCAGGTCCTGTCCGGCGAAACCCCAGAGCACGGTCCGCATCTTGTCGAGCGGGTGGAAGGTGAGGGCGTTGTCGATCGCGAACAATCGTGCGTCCCGGGTCGGGAGCACGTGGCCGAGCTTGCGGTCGGCATTGTTGGTGACGAGGTCGAGCACGGCGATCGGCCAGAGCCGCTCGTCGAGATCTGGGGAGATGAGCCGGCGCTGGTCGGTCTCGCGGTCCTCAGCGATGAACCGCTGGGCCGACCCGGGACCGTGCGGGCCGTCGCACCAGCGTGTCTCGGGCACGACGTCGAGGCCGCCCGCCTCGCTGACCTCGTAGGCCAGCACCTCGCGGATTGCGAGCGACTCGTTCGGGAAGTCCCAGAGAGGCGTCTCCCCGGCGATCGGCTTGTAGACGACCTCGGTGTCGTCGGTCAGTCGCGCCAACAGGGTGGCGTTCGACGCGCCGGGGAGCCGGCCGATGACGGCCCTCACTTCCCAGACCGGGTCAGTGGTGGCCATTCGTGGACGGGCACAGGTGCCCGGTCGGGTCCATCGGGAGTCGACACCGTTCGCAGATCTCACGCCCGCCGGAGACGACGGCCTTCGCTCGCAGTGCCATCGCCCGGAGCTGCTCGGGGGCGACCAGCACCGTCACGGCGTCGTCACCGTCGACGGCACCGAGCTCGACGGTCACCAGCTCCCTCCCCTCGGCGGCCCGGAGAACGATCGACCCGAGTCGGAACCGAGGCATGAACGGCCCGGGATCTTCCGGGAACCTCTTCAGGATGCGTTTGACGGCCTCTTGGTCGGGTTGGTGTCCTGCCTCGACGAGCAGTTCCAGCGAGCGGTCCGCGAGGGCGTCCACCTGTTCCTTCTCGGCCGTGAACCAGAGGGGGTCGCCGGCGACCACCAGGTGGACGAAGAACGTACGGTCGCCCGGTTCGCCGATGGCACCGGCGAACAGGACCTCGGCCGGCCCCAGCTCCTCGCTCATCTCGAGCCTCCCACGTTGATGGAGACCACCCGTGGATCCAGCCCGGGGGCGAGGGCCAACTCGCTGACGGATGCCGGCCGGACGTCGAGCCGTTGGAAGAGGTCCAGCGGCATGCCCAGGTAGTGGGCGAGGACGAGCTTGATGACATCGGCATGGGAGCAGGCGACCACGGTCGCCTTGCGGTGGCTCGCCGCCAGACGTTCGATCGCATCCACGGCACGGAGTTGGGCTTCGGCGAAGGTCTCGCCGTCGGGGAAGCGGAAGCGTGACGGGGTTCGCTGGACGGTCTCCCAGGTCTTCAGTTTGGCGAGTGAGTTGAGCGTCCGGCCCTGCCAGGCCCCGAAGTCGATCTCCTCCAGCCCGGCTTCGACGACTGGATCCAGGTCGTGGGGACGGGCGACGAACTCGGCGGTCTCCGCACAGCGCTGGACCGGGGAGGTGACGACCACGGCGGGATCGCTGTGGGCCAGCGACTCGGCGGCCACAGCGGCGATGGCCTCGCCCCGGGAGCCCAGACCGACACCGGGGAGTCGACCTGTCAGCTTCTTGCCCGTCTCGGGGGTCGGGGCATGTCGCAGGAGGAGGACTCGGGCCATCGGGACACTGTAGGTGCCGGTGCCTCAGGCGATGCGAGCCACCATCGGCCGGCCCGAAAGGGCGGCGAGCAGGTTCTCGGCGGCGAGCTCGGCCATGGCGGCACGCGTGCCGGTCGTCGAGGACCCGAGGTGCGGGAGGATCGTGCAGCGGGGGTCGGCGACCAGTGGGTGGTCTGCCCGCATCGGTTCCGGATCGGTGACATCGAGGGCCGCGTAGGCGATACCGTCGGCCGCCAGGGCCGCGACGAGCGCATCGGTGTCGACCACCGGTCCCCGAGCCACGTTCACGAGTCCGGCCGTGCGCTGCATCCTCCCCAGGGCGTCCGCGTCCATCAGGCCGCGGGTCTCGTCGCTCAGGGGGACGGTGAGCACCACGTGGTCGGCCGCGGCGAGCAGCTCCTCGAACGACACCCGCTCGGCACCGACGGCTTCCTCCAGATCGGGCTTCGGACTCCTCGAAGCGACCAGGAGCCGGCAACCGAAACCGGTCATCCGTCGGGCCACTGCCTCGCCGATGCGACCGAACCCGACGATCCCGACCGTGGAACCGGAGACTTCGGCACCGAGGAGCAGCTCGGGCTCCCACGGTCCCCAGGCGTCCGCCCGGACGTGGTCGACCCCTTCGGCGAGCCGGCGCGCCCCGGCGAGCAGGAGTGCCACGGCGAGGTCGGCGGTGGCGTCGGTCAGCACGTCTGGCGTGTGGCCGAGCGGAATGCCGGCCGAGCGGATGGACTCCAGGTCGACGTTGTCGACGCCCACGGCCATCTGCGAGATGGCGCGCAGCCCGGGTGTCCCGATCACCCGCGCATCGATTCGATCGGTGAGCATGCAGTAGAGGCCCTCCACGCCGGAAAGGCGGGCCAGCAGCTCGTCGCGGGGCATCTCGCCCGGCCCGTCCCACAGGTCCACCTCATGGGCGGCAGCCAACATCTCGAGCGCTCGTCCCGGCGGTCGCCGGGTGACGAGGACCCGGCTCACGAGAAGAGGTCCTGGCGGTCTGCGAGCAGGTCCGGGCGGTTGTTCGCCACCGACCCGACGGCGTCTTCGACAGGTCTTGCCACCACGTTGCCCGGCGACGCCTGGTCGAGGATCGGCAGGATGTCGTCGGGGTCCGTCGCCTCACGGTCCAGCCAGTCGTCCCAGAGCTCGGGCGGGAGCCAGACGGGCATCCGGTCGTGGATCGGTGCGAGTTCGGGCGAGGCATCGGTCGTCACGATGGCGACCGTGTTCAGCTGCTCCCCGGACGTCGGATCGGTCCAGCCGGACCAGACGCCCGCGAAGACCATCGGTCCGTCGGCGAGGTCGATGTGGTGGGGGACCTTCCCGGTCGGCCCCGCCTGCCACTCGTAGAACCCGTTGGAGGGGACGAGGCATCGTCGGTATCGGAAGGCGTCGCGGAATGCCGGCTTCGACGCGATCGTCTCGGAACGGGCGTTGATGTGGAAGCCCTTGGCGTCCTTGGCCCAATGCGGGACAAGACCCCAGCGCATGGCTCCCAGCTGGCGCTCGCCCCGGTGCTCGGCGGCGATGTAGATCGGGTCGGTCGGGGCGACGTTCCAGGACGCATGGAGCTCTTCGGTGAGCGTTCGCTCGACATCGAAGACGCCGACCCAGTGGTCGAGGGACGCTGACTGGACGAAGCGGCCGCACATGGCCGCCGACGATAGGCGGATCCGCCCGTCCCGACCGTTCCGTACTCGGGTGTGACCACCATCGCCTGGTTCCGCCGCGACCTGCGCCTCGACGCCAACCCGATCCTGGACGGTCGGATGGTCGTCCCGCTCTTCGTGCTCGACCCGCGACTGCCCTCCGTCGGCCCGCGACGCGATGAGCTCGTGGCCCGCCTCCACGGGCTCGATGCCCGGATCGCCGAGCACGGTGGCCGGCTCCGTGTGGAGGTGGGGGACCCGGCCGAGGTCGTCCCGAGGGTTGCCTCGGAAGTCGGCGCCTCCCGGGTCGTGGCCAACGCCGACGTCTCCGCCTTCTCGAGGCAACGTGACCGGGCGGTGGCGGACCGGGTCCCGCTCGAGCTCCATTGGTCGAACCATGTGCACGGCCCCGACCAGGTCCTGAAGTCCGATGGGAC
>JAHEFX010000092.1 GCA_024639975.1 bacterium | reverse complement strand
GAAGGCGGCCCGAGGCCGCACGCAGCTCGGTGACCACGCCGATCAGCGACCCGGTGAGTTGGTCGGTGGTGGCGTTGTCGGTCCCGCTCGGCAAGTCGGGGAGCGCCGGGAGCGCCTCGAGGGCGAGCCGGGTCGACAGCATCTCGGTGAGCCGGTCGATGGAGGCATTGGTGGAGGGGAGGACCTGCCCGAGCGCGGAGCGCCTGGCCGCGTGGGGGTCGACGCGATCGACGCCGAAGCCGGCCAGCGGGTCGGGCGGATCGATAGCCGCAACACCGACCAGGTCGGCGGCGGACTGAAGGTCGGCGAGCGCCGTCGAGATCCCTCCGAGGGCGATGACGTCACTCGACGGATCAGCCACGAGATCTGGTGCCCCTTCGATGGCGGCAACACCTTCCTCGAGAGCATTCAGCGCCGAGACCGAGGCCGCTACCTCGGCTGCGGTCGTCGCTTCCAGCCAGGCGGTGGTCCCGAGGTAGGCGACGATGCCCATGGCCAAGGCGATCAGGAGACCCACGAAGAGGCGGAGCCAGCCGAGTGGCCGAGAAACGGCCATCGGGGACGCGGGGGGTGGGAAGGGAGGCAGTTCCGGTTCAGCCTCCCAGAGCTCGGCCACGAGACCGGTGGTCGAACGGGTGGGCATGCCGGAGGCGACGGTCGTGGCCACGGGCCGGGCCGGGACGGGAGGAGGCGTGACCCGGAGGGCGCGTCGATGGCTGCGTCGATCGGCGAAGCCGAGGGATTCGAGCAGGAGCGAACCCGAGCGCTCGTGGCGACAAACGGCAGGGTCACTGCCGCAGGTCTGGCAGTATTCGCTCACTTCATCCGACTCCGGGGTTGTCTCCGCCCTGGATAACCCCCCCGGCCTGAACACCATGCAGCTTATCGTCAAACGCCTCGATACCGACCTTCCCCTCCCCGAGCATGCCCATCCGGGTGATGCCGGCCTCGACCTGCTGGCGGCGGCGGGGTTCGGACTGGAGCCGGGGGAGAGGACGATGGTGCCCACCGGTCTGGCGGTCGCCATCCCCATGGGCTGGGCCGGGCTCGTCGTCCCCAGATCGGGCCTCGCCGCCAGGCACGGTGTGGGCGTCGTGAACGCCCCGGGGCTCATCGACGCCGGCTACCGGGGCGAGCTGAAGGTGATCCTCGTGAACCACGGTGACGAGGCGGTCTCGTTCGAACGTGGCGAGCGCATCGCGCAGCTGGTGTTGGTTCCCGTGGCGGGTCAGGAACTCGTCGAGGTAGACGAACTCCCCCCGACGCCTCGGGGCGAGGGCGGCTTCGGTTCGACCGGCCGGTGAGAGCGCGGCACCGGGGAGGGCGTTCGGTTCCGCTTTGTGGAAGTGTCCCCTACAATTGACGCACAGCGCGGAAGTAGCTCAGTTGGTAGAGCGCAACCTTGCCAAGGTTGAGGTCGCGGGTTCGAACCCCGTCTTCCGCTCGGAACGGGCGGCGAGCGATCGTCGCCCGAGCCATAACCCGGCGACGTGGTCGAGTGGCTTAGGCAGGGGACTGCAAATCCTCGTACCCCGGTTCGATTCCGGGCGTCGCCTCGATAGCGACCAAGGGCGATTAGCTCAGTGGGAGAGCGCTACCTTGACACGGTAGAGGTCGGCAGTTCAATCCTGCCATCGCCCACCCTTGAAGGGCCCCTAGGAATAGGGGCCCTTCCCATGTCCGAGGGAAGGCCGTTCGGGCTCTTCGGGATCAGTCCGGGTCGGGGCCGTCAGCGGGGAAGACCGGCGGCCCCTCACCGAAACGGACGATCACGGCTTCCGCGGCGTCGTCGGTCGCGTTGCCTTCACGGTGGACGACCCCTGCTGGGACCGTGAAGTACTCGCCCTCGCCGACGTCCTGGCTGAGCGACCCCCCGGGCCCGTACTCGACCCGGACGTGCCCTTTGAGGAGGTAGCCGACCGTGGTGTTCTCCCCGTGGTGGTGCCATCCAGACATGGTGTTGGGTTCGGCCTCGACATGACCGAACCAGTGCCCGTCGCCGTCGAACGCCGTGCGTCTGGTGAGACCGGGGGTCCCCTGTGCCTCGACCAGTTCGTCGCCGGATCGCTTCGCCACGTCATCGGGCATGTGCTCGCTCCCATCGGGTGAGGCGCGGAAACTATCGGGTCTCGCCGCTGCTGGACCCGGTACCGGCCGACGGCCAGAATCCAGGGTGCTCGTCACCAGACCTACGGGGCAGGAGCGCTGGCTACGGTCCCCGCATGGCCGACGCATACCGTCCCCTCAAGATCGCTGCCGCCGCGGTCGGTGTGTTCGCCGTCGGTTTCATCACCTGGGCCGTGATCGGCTGGGGCGATCCGGCTGCCAACGAGCAGGTGATCGGGGAGGTGTCGCGCTGGTGCGAACGGGTCTCGGACGGGCTGCTGCGCGAGCCGGTGAACACGCTCGGCAACCTCGGCTTCGTGGCATCGGGATTGGCCATGTACCTGATGCTGGCTCGGGACGTGGTGTCCCGGAGGACCCGGGTGAACCGATTCATCGGCAACCAGCCGATCGTGCTCCTCTACGCCGGCGCCGCTCTCTTCCTCGGCCCCGGGTCGATGGCCATGCACGGCAGTCACACGCGTTCTGGCGCCTGGCTCGACAACGTGAGCATGGTGGCCTACATCCTCATTCCGTGGCTGTTCAACCTCGCCCGGCTCGGACGGTGGTCCGATCGGACCTTCTTCGCCACGTACGCCACTCTGCTCGGCTCCTACGCAGCCGGATACTGGTTCATCGGCCCGGACCTCGGCATCGGGCTCGACCTCTTCGGCGTCTCCATCGCGCTGTGGCTCATCTCTGAACTGGTGTTCCGATTCCCGGGCCAATGGGTCCGTTGGCTCTCGGGCGTCGCCGGCTTCGTTGTCGCATCGGCTTTCGGCATCACACCGATGGTGATGCTCGAGGCACCAGCTGACTACTGGTGGGTGGTGCTCTTCTGGGTGCCAGCGCTCGTTGCCCGGCACGAGTCGACCGCTCGTCGCACCTACACGCCGTGGTTCTGGCTCGGCATCGCCTCGTTCTTCGGGGCCTATGCGATCTGGCTGACCGGCACGGCCGACCACCCGTGGTGCGACCCCGACTCGATTCTCCAAGCGCACGCGATCTGGCATCTCCTGAGCGCTGCCGCGACCTGGTGCTTCTTCCTCTTCCTCCGATCAGAGCGCCCGCTCGAACGGGACGTCGTGGAGTCCGAGAAGCTGCTCGACACGGCCTAGGAAGTCGCTGCGCCGGTTCGAGGGACCGGAGCTGCCCCCGGCCGGACATCGTCCAGGCTCGGCGTGGGCCTTCCGCCGCTACCCGATACGCCGTCGCAGGTGGGCGTAGTAGGCGCGGTCGAGGCTGGCGGACCAGTCGGGGTCGATGGTCGCTACCCGCTCGATCGGCTCCTGGTACCAGATGGCCTTGACCAACTTGCCGACCCATCTGCCGGCGTCGAACACGACGTCCACAAACCAATCCCAAGCCAAGTACAGGGCCGAGTAGACCAGCCACAGGGCCCCAACTGCCGCCAGGAAGGCCGGGATCGAGAACGGTGCCCACTCAGTCATGTCTGCATCACCCGTGAGACGATACCGGCTCGATGGGTCGGTAGAAGGGGGACTGGCATACGATTGGTCCGATAGCCCGACACCGGTTGGGCTTGCCTCTCTCCCAGTACCCTCTCACAGAGAGCCTCCCGTGGACGCGCACCGCACCGTCGTCGTCACCCTTTCGGGTGAGATCCATCTCAAGTCCCGGCGCACGCAGCGCCGGTTCTTGTCGATCATCGCGGACAACGTCGCAGCTGCTGCCGGGATCAAGGCCGGTTCGGTCCGGCGGATCGGCGGCAATCGCCTCCTCCTCGAGGGCAAGCGGGCCCTCGACCAGCTCGACCCGATCTCACGGGTGTTCGGCATCGACCACGTCGACGTGGTCGAGGTGGTGCACACCAACGACCTCGACGAAATCACCGAGCATGTCGTTCGACTCTGGGCCGACGAAACGGCCTCCGGCACCTTCGCCGTCCGGGTCAAACGCATCGGCTCCCAGACGTGGAAGACCGTCGAGGCCGAGCGCCACGTCGGTGGCATCCTCGACCGTCCCGGCAACAGGGTCGACCTCTCCAATCCCGACCACACCGTGCGCATTCGGGTCGATGGCGAACGGACTTGGATCACCGTCTCTCGCACGAAGGGTCCGGGCGGGCTCCCGATGGGCACCCAGGAACCAGTCCTCGTCCTTCTTTCCGGTGGTTTCGACTCGGTGGTCGCGGCGTGGATGCTGATGGCCCGGGGCTGCCCCGTCGAGTTCGTGCACTTCTCGCTCGACTGCGCCCAAGCCGACCACGCCGTCGCCGTGGCCCAGGCCCTGGACGAACGGTGGGGTCACGGTGTCGACCCGAAGGTGCACCTCGTCGACTTCCAGCCGATCAAGGAAGCCATCCGTGAATCGGTCGATTCGCGGATGCGCCAAGTCACGCTGAAGGTGCTCATGGCCCGCACGGCTGCCGAGCTCGCCGAGCGTTCCGGGATCGGCGCCCTGGTCACCGGCGACGCCCTCGGCCAGGTCTCTTCCCAGACCCTCACCCACCTCCGCGCCATCGACCAGTCGACGGAGGCGTCGGTCTTGCGCCCCCTCCTCGGGATGGGCAAGGAAGACATCGTCTCCCTCGCCCGCAAGGTCGGTACCGCCGAGTTGTCGGCTCGGGCGAAGGAGGTCTGCGACCTATCGGACGGGCTACCGGTCGCCGTGGACGCCCAACCGTTCGTGGTAGCCCTGTCGGCAGGGACGGTCGACGACGCGCTCATCACCGCGGCGGCCGACACCGCCATCTCCTTCCCGCTCTCGGAGTGGTTCCCGGGCCAGTACCAGGTGGGCAGGCGAACCGCTTCCTGACGGTCTGGGAAGAAATCTCGGCGATCTGTCGAATTCCGAGCCGAGCGTTCGTCGTATGGACGACAATCGCATCCGGCAACGGAAGGAGACACGGATGCCCAGGTACGCAGCATTGATCTACTCGGACGCCGACACGGAGGGCCAAGGCTCCCCCGAGGACTGGCAGGCGATCATGGACGAGTACAGCGCCTTTGGGGCAGAGGCCGGTGCCGCCGGCGTCGTGCTCGGGGGCGAAGCGCTCGAGGACACGGACACGGCCACGACCATCCACGTCGAGGGCGGCAAGGGCGGCACCATCACGACGACCGACGGGCCGTTCGCCGAGACGAAGGAAGTCCTGGGAGGTTTCTACATCCTCCATGCCGACGACCTCGACGGTGCCATCGAATGGGCGGCGAAGATCCCGGGCGCCTGGCATGGGCGGATCGAGGTCCGTCCGCTGCTGGAGTTCGAGGAGTAGGTGTCGACCGGGGTCGAGGAGATCCTGCGGGTGGAGGGTGGCCAGGTGCTGGCCACCCTCATTCGCATGACCCGCGACTTCGAGCTGGCCGAGGACGCCGTCCAGGACGCCGCCATCGAGGCCCTCGATCGGTGGGCCGACGATCTCCCGGCCAATCCCGGCGCTTGGTTGACCACCGTGGCGAAACGAAAGGCCTTGGACCGCATCCGAAAGGAATCGCGTCGTGTCGACAAGGAGACCGAGGCCGTCCGGCTCCTGGACCAGGGAGCGGCCACCGACGACGGCGGCGACGACCGCCTCCGCCTCCTGTTCACCTGCTGTCACCCGGCCTTGGCTCCGGACGCCCAGGTAGCCCTCACCCTCCGCACCATCGGGGGGCTCACCACGCCCGAGATCGCCCGGGCCTTCCTCGTGTCCGAACCGACGATGGGCCAGCGCATCAGCCGGGCGAAGAAGAAGATCAAGGTCGCGGCCATCCCGTACCGGGTCCCCGCCGACCAAGAGCTCCCCGAGCGGCTCGATGCCGTCTTGGCAGTCCTCTACGTGATCTATACGACTGGTCACCACGCCCCGATCGGATCGGCGCGGGGGCGGGTTGACCTCGAGGACGAGGCGATCCGACTCGGCCGGCTGCTGGCTCTGCTCATGCCCGACGAGCCCGAAGCACATGGCTTGCTCGGACTCATGCTCGCCACCTCGGCTCGTCGCCCTGGTCGGATGGCCCCCGACGGATCGCTGGTCCTGCTCGAGGACCAGGACCGAACCACCTGGGATGCCGATCTGGTGGCGGAGGCGACTGCCGAGGTCAACAGTGCGATGCAGGCGAGGCGAGTCGGCAGCTACAGCCTGCAGGCGGCCGTTGCCTTGGAGCACAGTTCGGCCCCCCGCTACGGGGCCACCGACTGGACCCGTATTGCCGACCTGTACGGGCTCCTGGCCACCGTCGATGACTCCCCGATCGTGGCGGTCAATCGCTCGGTTGCCCTGGCGAAGGCGGATGGACCGGCCGCCGGATTGGCCGTGCTCGGAGGGGTGAACGGTGTCGACGGCTGGCACCTCTATTGGGCGGCCAAGGCATCGTTCCTAGAGGAGCTGGGGCACGGCCAAGATGCGATCGAGGCCCTGGACTTGGCGCTGGATTGCCCGATGAATGACGACGATCGTGCCCTGCTGGAGGACCGCCGATATCGCCTAGCGGAGCCCGAGCGCCGGTAGACCAGGACCGACGCAGCCCGGCCACGCAACCGAGCCGGCGAAAGCGCCAACCCGGGAGGCGGCGTCGGCCAAGCGTCTGATCGGGAGCCGGCCACTGGCGATCGCTTCGAGAATCGCACCGGTGACCGCTTCGGCGATGCTCGCGTCCTCGACGAGGAGCAGATCGGCCCCGGCGACCAGCATCTCGACGGCCACCTCGGGGATCGACCCGAACGGCCGGACTGCCCCCATGGCGAGGCCATCCGTGACGGCCAGGCCATCGAATCCGGTTGAACGCAGGAGGTCGTAGGCAGCAGTCGACAGGGAGGCCGGTCGGGTCGGGTCGAGGGCGGTGTACGTGACATGGTTGAACATGACGGCGTCGGCTCCCGCCGCGATCCCGGAGAGGAACGGCGGGAGGTGGTTCTCGCGCAGGGCCGGGAGTGGGTCGTTGACGACCGTCGGACCTCGGTGCGTGTCGGCGGGGGTCGCCCCGTGCCCGGGGAAGTGTTTGAGCGTGGTGCCCACGTGCTGGCCGACGAACCCGGAGACGAAGGACTCGGTCGGAGCGCTGACTGTCTCCGGCGACGATCCGAAGGCTCGGCCTCGAAGAACCCTGGAGCCGAAGATGTCCACGTCGGCCACGGGGGCAAGATCGAGCGTGATTCCCAGTTGGAGGAGCTCGCGAGCGAGTGTGCCTGCTGCCAACTCCATGGCTTCTGGCTCGACGCCCCAAGGATCGGGCAATGGCGTGATGAGGCCGTCGAGTCGGCCGACGGCTCCGGGTTCCTCGTCGACCGAGACGATCAATGGCTGGTTTGCCGCGCAGTGGAGGCGGTTGGTCAGCCGACGAAGACCTGCGCGGTCGGCGATGGCGCCGCCGAAGAGGACGACACCTCCTCCACCGGCACGGATGTGTTCAAGGGCATCGGTCGCTTCCGGGTCGTGCACACCGACGGCGACCACCCGGCGGGCGAGGGACTCCAGGTCGCGCTCCTGGGCTGTGACCGGAGTCGAGATGAGGAGCACACTGAGACCGAGGGCGAGGAGCTTCAGTCCCATCCGAGCTCGTGGAGGCGGTCGTCGTCTATGCCGAGATGATGGGCCAGCTCGTGAAGCACGGTCGTGCGGACCTCGGCCTTCAGCGCCGTTCGGGAGAGGCCCAACCGAAGGTGTGGGCCACGGAAGATGGTGATGCGGTCGGGCATCGCACCCCAGTAGTCGGCTCGCTCGGCCTTGTTCACGCCTTCATAGAGGCCGAGGAGTCCGTCGCCGGTGGGGTCTTGCTCGGGAGTTGGTTCTTCCTCGACGACGATGACGAGGTTGTCCACCTCGTCGAGGACCCAGGCGGGAAGGTCCTCGAGGATGCGGTCGACGAGGTCGTCGAAATGGGCCGGGGTCATCCCTGCTCTTCGAGCTCGGCCAACCGTTCGGCCACGACCCGAAGGACCTTGGAGCCGACCGACGGGTGGTCGGCCAGGACTTGGTCGAAGGCATCGGCCTCGAGGACCCAAAGAGTGGATTCCTCGGTCGTGACCACCGAAGCCGTCCTACGTCGGCGGGCGATGAGTGCGATCTCGCCGACGACGTCGCCCGGACCGAGCATGGCGACCGTCTGGTTTCCCTTGCGGACGGCGGCGGCGCCGCTGATGACTACGGCCATCTCCGTCGCCGGAATGCCCTCGATCATGAGCGGGTA
>JAHEFX010000178.1 GCA_024639975.1 bacterium | reverse complement strand
CAGTTGGTCACCTCGGCGGGGGCCTTCCTCTGCGAGGTCGCCGACGGTGGGAGCACCTACCTCGTGGGCGTCTACGACTGAATCAAGCGCCCGGGTAGGTGCCGAAGCTCCAGAGGTTCCCTTCCGGGTCCTTGGCGCTGAAATCCCGCGATCCGTAGTCGGTGTCGAACGGCTCCATGACCACCTCCGCCCCGGCTGCGACAGCCCGCGCACAGATCGTGTCCGGGTCCGCACAGACCACGTATACCGCGTCGGATCCCGGTGTCCGGGCCGGGAGCATCGAGTCGTCGCGGACAGAACTGAACATCACCCCACCACCCCCGGACCAGTTCATCTGCACGTGGTCGAGCACCGAGGAGTCGTCATCATCGGCATGGGCGACGACCAATTCGAAACCGAACGCATCCTCCAGGAATGTGATCGCCGCCGGGGCATCCCGATAGATGAGGATCGGCCAGACGTGGGTGGGAGGGCGCTCGGTCATTCCCGCATGATGTCATCGCCGGGGTGACCGGGCAAGGGTCGTCGGTCAGAAGAGCGGCTCGCCGGGGATGGCGGCGGCCTGTCGCACCCATTCGACGAACTGGGCCTCGTCGAATGCCTCGTCCTCGTGGATGTGCAGGTAGCGCACGGTCCCTTGCTTGGACACCTCGGGTGGCAGGGGGTCGAGGGATCCACCATTGAGGAAGGTGACCTTCACGTACTTCGTGAAGCAGTGGAAGCTCAGGAACCAGCCCATGTCGTCGATCCCGTAGAAGGGCGAGTTCCACCTGATGGCCTTGCGTACGTCGGGGACGGCATCGACGACGAGCGAGTCCAGGCGTCGGCCCACCTCGCTCTTCCACCCCGGCATTGCCTCGAGGTAGTCCCGGACCGGTTCGTCGCCGTCGCCCTTGGGAATCTGGGGGTTGCCGCCCGAGAGCAGTACCGGCTTGTCGTCGCCCATGCCGTTCACCCTAAGGCGAGTTCGTCGTCGAGTCGTTCCCGGGTCTCGTGGATGAGCCGCTCCGAGCGTGCCTTGAGCTCCTCGAGGTCGTCACGACCGAGCCCATCCACTGGGATCGGTTCGCCGATCTCCACGATGATTCGCCCGCCACGGGCGATCAGTCCCGGCGGCCAGGCGTCGTACGACCCCGAGATCGTGACCGGCAGCAGCGGCAACTGGTTGTCGATGGCCATGAAGAATGCGCCCCGCTTGAAGGGGCGTATCGCACCGTCCCTCGTCCGGGTGCCTTCCGGGTAGACCATCACGGAGTCGCCCTTGGATGCCACCTTCCGCACTCCTTCGTTGATGGCGTCGTGCATGGAGACGGCGCGCTCCCGATCGATCTCGACCATCCCCATGGCTCGCATCGCCGCTCCCATGAACGGGACTCGGAACAGCTCCTTCTTGGCAAGGAACCGGACCGGCACGGGGACGGCGATGAAGTTGGCCATGATGTCCAGCCACGACGAGTGGTTGGAGATGATCACATAGGAGGCGGAGACGTCGTCGACCCCGCCGCGGACCTCGAGTGTCGTGCCGGTGAGGACGAGCCACGGACGCGACCAGCCGGTCGTGACCGCCCGAAGGAGACGCGACCGAGGGTTGACCCACGACACGACGATCGCCGAGCCCGCGGCGAGCAGGGTGATCGGGGCCATCACGAGTAGCGTCACCGCCGTGCGAAGCGGGTCGAACAACAGCCGTTTCACGGCCGGTGAGGCTAGCCCGATACCGCTCGGTTCCGACAAGGCCGAGTGGCGGCGGTGGGCTCGCCGTGTTCCCCTCGACCTTGCAAGCATCTCCCGAGAGATCGTCGGTCACCTGGACGAGTGGATCGCCGAGGAGGCGATCGTCCTCTCCTACGCGGCGATGCCCTCGGAGATCGAGGTGGACCTTCCAGAACGCCGCCGGACGCTCCTGCTCACCAGGACACCGAGCGAAGGCCGACTCACGGTCCACCGGGCCGACTCGCCGATGGAGCACCACCCTTTCGGGTTCGCCCAACCATTGGCGTCGGCTCCGACATGGGACGGTCCCATCGACGTGGTGCTGGTGCCGGGGCTGGCCTTCTCGCCACGAGGCGGACGCCTCGGGAAGGGCGCCGGCCACTATGACCGGTTCCTGGGGACATCGCCCACGGCGATCAGGGTCGGGGTGACGGCTGACGCGCTCGTGGTCGAGGGGCTTCCCACCGAGTCGCACGACATCGAGATGACCCACCTGGCGACCGAGAGTGGCGTCGAGGAGGTCGGATCGACCTAGGGAAGCTGATCGCATAGGCTTGCCCCGATGACCGAGGAATCCACGCCGACCGAGGGGGAAGGCCCCGAACTGGACGCCTTGCGCGCTCGCGTCGCCGAGTTGGAGTCCGAGACGGAGGGGACCAGGGCCGGCCTCGACCGGGAGGCCAGGCTCCGCCCCTACCAGGTCGAACTGCTGAAGCTCCAGCGCCACCTCGAGGCGACGAAGCGACCGATGATCGTCTTGTTCGAGGGCCGTGACGCCTCCGGCAAGGGCGGGACGATCCGCCGGGTGAACCGCTACATGAATGAGAAGCGGTCGCGGGTGGTGGCGCTCGGCAAGCCCACCGAGGAGCAGCTGACGCAGTGGTACTTCCAGCGCT
>JAHEFX010000019.1 GCA_024639975.1 bacterium | reverse complement strand
CGGGCGATGGCGACACGCTGGCGCTGACCGCCCGAGAGCTCGTGGGGGTAGCGGAACATGAACGTCGTGGCCGGCGTCAGGCCGACCTTGTCGAGGAGGTCGGCGACCTTCTCCTCACGCTCCTGGATCGACCCGATGCCCTGCACGGCCAGCGGCTCGGAGACCGTGTCGAAGATCGTCCGACGTGGATTCAGCGACTCGAAGGGGTCCTGGAAGATCATCTGGACCTTCGAGCGGAAGGCCCGCATGTCCTTGCGTTCGATGTGGGCGATGTCGACGTTGGCGCCGTCGGCGTTCAGCTCGATGTTGCCGTTGGTCGGGTCGTCGAGACGCACCAGCAGGCGACCGGTGGTCGACTTGCCACACCCCGACTCGCCGACCAGGCCGAGCGACTGGCCCGGCAGGATCTCGAAGTCGATGCCGTCGACGGCGTGGACGAAGTCGGTCGCTTCACGGAACATGCCCTTCGAGATGGGGAACCGCTTCTCCAGGCCGGCCACCTTCACGAGCGGGGCCTGCACCTCCGTGTCGTCCTTGACGTCGGTCACTTGGACAACTCCCTGATCTCGGGCACTTCTTCCCAGTGGAAGCAGGCGACCTCGTGGCCGCCCCCGATGTCCGTCATGGGCGGTTCCTCACTCTTGCAGCGGTCGGAGGCGAAGGGACAGCGCGGGTGGAACCGGCATCCCTTCGGCGGGTCGAGGAGGTTGGGCGGCTCCCCCTCGAGCGGGGAGAGCTTGCGCCGCGGCCCGGTGATCGACGGGGTGGAGCCGAGCAGCAGATAGGCGTAGGGGTGACGCGGCCGATGGAAGACCTCGAGGGTGTCACCCAGCTCTACGAGCTTGCCGGCGTACATCACTCCGATCCGGTCGGTGACCTCGGCGATGACGGCGATGTCGTGGCTGATGTAGATGATCGACATGCCGAGCTCGGCCTGGACTTCCTTCAGCTCCTTCAGGATCTGGTCCTGGACGATCACGTCGAGGGCCGTCGTCGGCTCGTCGGCGATGATGAGCTTCGGGTTGCACGAGAGCGCCATGGCGATGACGGCACGCTGGCGCATGCCGCCGGAGAATTCGTGCGGGTACCGCTCGATCATCGCCGAGTTGAGTCCCACCATTTCGAAGAGGGCGGCGATCCGCTCGGTCTCCTCGGTGTAGGTGAGCGTCGTGGGCCAGTGGAGGCGGAGCGCCTCGCGGATCTGGTCGCCCACCGTGTAGACGGGGTTCCATGAGTTCATCGCGCCCTGGAAGACCATCGACACGTCGCGCCACCGGCGCTGGCGCATCGCCTCTTCGGACAGTTCGACGAGGTCTTCGCCGTCGAGGAGTATCCGGCCCTGGCGGATCTCGCCGTTGTCCGGCAGGAGTCGGAGCAGCGACAACGCCATCGACGTCTTCCCACAGCCGGACTCGCCGACGAGGCCGAGCGATTCACCATTCTTGAGGTCGAAGGTGACGTCCTCCACGGCGGAGACATCGCCTTCCTTCGTGGTGTAGTTCATCACCACGTGGTCGACCTCGAGGAGGGTCGTACCGGCGCGACCGCCTCTTGATTCGATCTCTACGACTTGCGTCATGCGTCCTTCCTCAACGTGCCCGCAAACGGGGGTTGACGACCTCGTCCATCGCTCGGGCGACCATGAAGAATCCGGCCGAGAACAGCGTGACCGAGGCACCGGCGGGGATCATCAGCCACCAGACCTGCAGGCCCTGCAAGGTGTAGCCCTGCGTGTGGGCGATGTTGATCATGATGCCCCAGGACTGGTCGATGGCGAGCAGTCCGAGGAACGACAACGAGGCCTCGATGAAGATCGCGGCCGTGACGCCGAACATCATGTAGAGGAAGGACAGGGGCAGCACGTTGGGGGTGATGTGCTGGAGCACGATCCGGAAGTCGGAGCCGCCCGCGACGCGCGCGGCGTCGATGAATGGTCTGACCTTCACCGACAACGCCTGCGATTTGAGGATGATCGCCGTACCGCCGAGACCGCTGGTCACGCCTATGACGATCCCGAGTTTGATCAGGTCGAGGTCCCAGAAGCCCGAGATCACGATCAGGAGCGGCAGGGCCGGGATCAGGATCATCAGGTCGACGAGGCGCATCAGGAGCGTGTCGATCACCCCGCCGTAGTAGGCGGCGACCGTGCCGACGGCGGTGGCGATGAGCACGGAACTGATCGCGGCGGTGAAGCCGAGGGCGAACGCCGCTCGTGCTCCGAACAGCAATTGGCTGAGGATGTCGCCGCCGAATGGGTCCGTACCCAGCCAATGCGGATGCGGGACGCCGGAGATGACCGGTGGGGCCGGGTTGGCCAGCGGGGCGGTCATGACCGTCCCCACCTCGGGGATGACCAGGCCGGTGCCCTGCAGGGCTGCTTCCGTCTGGCCGATCTGCGTCGTCGGATCGGTGATCTCACCGTCGGGGACGACCGTCTTCTCCACGATGACGGCGTCGGCGCCGGCTCGGGGGTCGTAGACGTTCTTTCCGCCCTCTTCGTGGCCGTCCCAGATGGTGGCCATGAAGATCGGGTGGGCGATCGCCATCAGACCGAACAGCACGATGATCGCGAGCCCGGCAAGGCCCATCTTGTTCTGGGCGAAGATCTTCCAGTTGCGTGCGAAGGAGCGTCTGAACAACCGGAGTCGGATCCGCCACAGGGGCGTGGCGATGATGGCCTCACCCTCGGGAGCATCACCTTCGGGCTTGGTCAGTAGGTCGGCCATGGCGTGCTCCTAACCCTGTACCCGGATCCGCGGATCCAGGTAGGCGTAGAGGATGTCGGCAACGAGGTGGGCGATCAGGGCGAGGATGCCGATCAGGGCGAGGGCCCCCATCGTCAGCGGGATGTCCTCTGAGCTGAGCGCCGCCAGGTAGGTCTGGCCGATGCCCGGCCAGGAGAAGATCTGTTCGGTGATGATGCCGCCGCCGATCACCGTCGCCAGGGCCAGCACCAGTGAGGTCGTGACCGGGAGCATGGCGTTGCGGGCCGAGTGTCGGTCGCGGATCGTCACGTCCGGTACGCCCTTCGCCCTGGCGGTGAGGATGTAGTCCTCCTTCAGCGTCTCGATCATCGAGGTCCGGGTGAGCAGCGTGGTCCCGGCGTAGCTGACGAGGGTCAGGGTCATGACCGGGATCACCGAGTGCCAGAAGATGTCGAATGCCCAGGGTCCGTACTCGTTCGTGATCCAGTAGAGGACGAAACCGCCGAAGACGAGCACCGTCCCACCGGTGAAGAGCCGGGCCTGGGTGGTGGGGTCCTTCACCTGGCGCTTGACGATCCACCGGATACCGAAGAAGGCGATGGTGCCGACGATCAGGGACGTGAAGAGGAGCATGAACACGTCATTGGCACCCGGCGCGGCCGATGAGGTCCAGCCACTCGCGGCCTCGGAACCGGAGGTCCGGAAGAGGACGTCGCTGATGCTGTTCACCAGATCAGGACGCGACTCGAAGTTGAGGGTGACGAATTTCCCGACCGGGAACCAGTCGAGGTAGGCCGCGAAGAACCAGAGCATGAGGATCGCGAACCAGGGGTAGAAGACCGTCCACAGGAAGATGGACGTGCCCATGACGGCCTTCTCCGTGGCTGTGTTGCGTTTCCAGGCCACGATCTTCCCGGTCCAGAAGCCGAGGATGTAGGCGAGGATGGTCGCGGTCAAGAAGAGGTAGATGGTGCGTGGGAGCGCCGAGAAGAGGATGTCCGAGACATCTCGTGGGTACTGGCTCCAACTCGCGCCCATGTTGAACGTCGAGTAGTTCTTGAGGTGGTTGAACAGCTGGATGTGCTTCGGCTCATCGAGTCCGAGCTGGTCGATCATCAGCTGCTTGGCCTCCGGCGGGATGTCCGGGTTCCCGACGAACTGCTGGGAGATGTCGCCCGGCTGGAGGTCCAGCAGGACGAACAGCAACGCCAGGAAGATGTAGAACAGCACGATCATCTGGCCGACGCGCTTGGCTATGAACTTCCACATGAGGTTGGGACGGGCTCCTGTGGGCAGGGATGCCGGTCAGCGTACCAACGATGGACGCCGGCCGACGGAGGAGTGGACCGGGGAGGGGGCGCCCGGAGGCGCCCCCTCCCACGATTCACATGTTGGGTCGTCGACTACTTGGCAACGGTGCCAGGGAAGCCAACGTTGAACTGAAGACCCGACAGCGTCTGCGTGAACGGGTAGCTCAGATCATTGCTGTAGAACTCCGTGATCGGCGTGTCGAAGAGCACCACGTAGGGGAGCTCGTCGGCGAGGATTCGCTCTGCCGTCAGGATTGCTTCGAGTGCCTCTTCCTCGGTCTGTGCGGCAAGCACAGCGTCAGCGGCAGCGTCGAACTCGTCGTTGGCGAAGCCAGTCGAGTTGTTGCCGTCGTTGACCTCGGCGAGGTTCCGGGAGTGCCAGAAGGCCTCATGGAAGGTCGGGAGGGCAGGGTTGCCCAGCGACCAGCCGAGGATGTAGGTGTCGAAGCCGATCTCTTCACCAACGCCCGGCCAGATCTTGGCCACGATGGTGTTGAAGTCGGTGGGGTTGGCACGAGCCGGGATACCCAGGTTCTCCATCCAGCCCTCGATCCACAGCGACGCAGTGGCGCGCAGCGGGTCGTAGGAGGCGGGGGGAGCAAGGATCTCCTGCTCGGTGACCGCGTTGCCGTCAGGGTCGATCAGGCCGACGCCATAGGTGATGACGCCTTCCTCGTCGACGCTGGGCTCGGTCTCCCAGGTGAAGCCGTCGGCCTTCAGGGCCTCGACGGCCTGGGTGATCCGATCGGCTTCCGAGACGCCCTTGTAGGTCGCCTCGAGCTCGGCGGCGAGCTCAGCATCGTAGAACTTCTGGTTGCCCTCGGGCACCATCAGATACATGGGGAAGGCCACACCCTGAAGCACGTTCTGGGTGAGGAATTCCTTGTCGATCATGAGCGCCACGGCCTGGCGATAACCCTTGTACTGACCCGGGCTCTTGCGCATGTTGAACGCGAGGTACCGCATACCGTTGGTCGGGTTGACCGCCACGGACAGGTTGTCGGCGTTCAGGCCCTGCTCACGCAGACCCGGGGAGACGCCGAGCGGGTTGATCCAGTAGTCGATCTCGCCGTTGACGAGCGCAAGCATCGCTGCCGACTGGTCGGCGTAGATGGAGAACGTCTGCTCGGTGAGGTACGGGCCCTCGGTGAACTCGACGACGACTTCGCCGCCACCGTCACCGTAGAACATTTCGTCGCCGATCTGGACGGTTCCGTCGTCGAACTGCTTGTGCACGAGTCCGCTGTCGGAGTAGTTGTCATTCGCCACATTGCGGGCGAACGCACCCTCTTCCCAACTGTCGAACATGGTCGAGCCAGCCGACACGTCGATGGAGGCGTCAGCGCCGTACATGGCGCCGGCGGGGTCCTCCTGGGTCAGTGCATCTTCGAGCACCGGCTCCCAGACGTGGGCAGGCATGATGGTGGCGACGCCAACGTTGTGGGGCCACACACCGAGACCTGGACGGTCGGAGAAGGTGAACACCACGGTCGTGTCGTCGACCGCTTCGACCGAGGTCAACTGCGGGTTGGACTCTTCGGTGTAGGGGTACGACGAGAGCCAGTCACCACCGAGTGCAGCCTCGGAGACCGCGCGGTAGGTGAAGGCGACGTCGTTGGCCGTGATGGGCGTGCCATCGGACCACACCATGTCGTCACGCATCTCCTGCGTGATGGTCCATCCACCGTCGCCCTCCACCGGCTCGGCCGGAAGGCCGACGGCAGCTGCTGGGACGACCTGAATGGCCGGGTACTCGATGCCGAACAACGACGTCTTGGTGTCCGCAAGGACATACTGGTTGTAGACCGTGCCCTCGGGGCCGATGTAGTTCCAGTAGTTCGTCGTCGTGATGTCCGACGTCATGCCGAGCGCATAGGTCTCGAACGAACCAGCAGCATCGCCGCCGTCCGTGTCGCCACCCTCTGTGGTCTCGGTCGTGTCGCCACCGTCGGTGGTCTCGGTCGAGCCTTCGGTGGTCTCCGAGGAGCCCTCCGTCGTATCGGTCGAGTCACCGCCGCCACATGCCGCGGCAATGACGGCTAGTGCCGCCAAGATTGCCACGAGACGCAGCCAGTGACGCTTCGATGAATTGATCACCGTTGCATTCCTCCAGTTTCGCTGATGATCCGGTCGGGCAGGGGCACCTTCCCGGACGTCCGGCACCTTAAACGCCAGATGAGAAACAGACCAAAGACCCGTCCGCTGAACGGACGCGCTGGCGGGAGGTGTCCGATAGTCGGAGGGCGGCTCTGGCCCGACCGGACGCGAGGAAGGGCCCGCCTGAGCGGACCCTTCTCTCTGCGTCGGGCTGGCCGGATTTGAACCGGCGACCCCCAGTCCCCCAGACTGGTGCGCTACCAAGCTGCGCCACAGCCCGTCGGTCCGGAAGGCTATCGCCTTCCACCCGGTAGGTCACATGAAGGGGCAGTCGGCCCCGCTGAACAGACTCGGGATGCACATCACGAGCTGGACGAGCCGATACAGCAGGTAGGCCCCTCCGAGCACCACGACCAGCTTGAACGAGAACGGCGTTGGCGGGAGCTCGTCGGCAACGAGCTCCTCGTCCTCGCCCGGAGACGGCTCAGGCTCGTCCACGGTCCCGGCGCTTGCGCCTGGTGACGAAGTGGATCGGGGTACCCACGAAGTCGAACGTGCCGCGTAGCCGGTTCTCGATGAACCGCAGGTAGTCGTCGGGGACGTCGCCGCCCGACGCGAAGAGGATGAACGTGGGTGGTTCCTCGCCGGCCTGCACCGCGTACTGGACCTTCGCCCGCCGGCCCTTTCGGACCGGGATCGGGTGCGCCGACTGCCAACCTCGGACCAACCGGTTGAGCTCCGGCGTCGGTATCCGGATCGCCCGGTGGTCGAGCACCGTCTCGATGGCTGCCCCCAGGCGACCGATCCGTGCTCCGGTCTTGGCCGACATCCTCAGGACCGGCGCCCAGCCGACGAATCCGAGTCGATCGGCGACCGAGTCCTCCGTGAGTTCCTTTTGGTACTCGTCGACGTCGTCCCACTTGTTCAGCACGACGATGACGGCCGCTCCCCCGGACGCTGCCTCTTCGGCGATCCGCTGGTCCCCTTGGGTCGCTCCTTCGGTGGCGTCCACCACCAGCAGGGCGACGTCTGCGGAGGCAAGCACCTTCTTCGCCCGTTGGACCGCGAAGAACTCCGGGCGGTCGGAGAGCTTGCTCGAGCGTCGGATACCGGCCGTGTCGACGAGCACGTACTGCTCACCATCGATCTCCACCTCGACGTCGATCGGGTCGCGGGTGGTGCCCGGGACCGGTGAGACGAGAACACGCTCCTCCCCCACCAGTCGGTTGAGCAGGGTCGACTTGCCGACGTTGGGTCGGCCGATGATCGCGAGCTTGGGCGGCCCGTCGTCGGCGGCGTCCGATCCGCCCTCGGATTCGGGGAGGGCGTCGACCAGGCGGTCGAGCAGGTCGCCGACGCCGCGACCGTGCAGGGCGCTCACGCCAATGGGTTCGCCGACACCCAGGCTCCAGAAGTCGGGCAGCAAGCCTTCGGCCGACGGGCCGTCCACCTTGTTGCCGGCCAGGAGCACGGGCTGCTCGGCGCCTCGCAACATCCGGGCCACGCCATCGTCGTCGGGGCCGATGCCGGCCGTCACATCGACGACGAACAAGACGACGTCGGCGGCGGCGATGGCGGCCTCGGCCTGGTCGGAGATGTCCTCCGTGAGTTGGTCACCCTTGGTCTGCCACCCACCCGTGTCGATCATGAGGAACCGACGTCCGGCCCACTCGCCGACGAACTCGCGTCGGTCCCGGGTGACGCCGGGCTCGGATTCGACGACGGCCTCCCGCCGACCGATCACGCGGTTGACCAGGGTGGACTTGCCGATGTTCGGTCGGCCGACGACGGCGACCACGGGGAGGCGGGACATGGCGCAAGGGTATCGCCGCCGCTGCGGTGTCCACTGCCCGGGCTCTCACCGGTCGAGTCGCTCGAACCCCGCTTCGATCGCCAGCGCCTGCTCGACCAGGGCGGATCGAAGCGCAGCGTCGATCTCGAGACCCTCGAGCCAGCGCCGGTGGGACCGGGCCGCGGCCAACTCGTCGGCGACCGACCTGTCCCGGTACGCCTCGACCACCGCCGTCGTGTAGCGCTGGTAGATCATCCAGGCCATCAGCCGTGACGCCCGGCCAGCCCGGCCAGTAGGCGGCCCTCGAAGAAGGCATCGTCGACGTAGCACCAAGCCCACGATTCATCCATGCGTATCGAGCGCATCAGGGGATGCCCGGCCTCCTCGGCGTGGGCCTTGGCGTGCTTGTTCCTCGAGGTGTCGCAGCAGCCCACATGCCCGCACGAGAGACACATGCGCAGGGCGGGCCAATTGGTCCCTTCGGCAACACACGCTGCGCAGACCCGCGTCGTGGGCTCGGTCACCCTGATGTCACTCAGGTGTGAGCAGTCCCTGTCCCCGGCCTGGCCGGTCATCACGACCTTGAGGACGAACTCGGGGACACTCACCGGGTATGGCGGCGGTTCGGCCATGAGATCGGCCGGGTTGATGAGACCGAACTGGCGAAGCGCCGCCACCAACTCGGGAAACGCCACGTCATCGAAGCGAAAGGCAAGCTTGCCGGCGTCGGTGCGCAAGGTGATGGGATTGCTCCACTCCACCGCCGCCCCGGTCGGCGGAGCGCCCCAGAGCGGCCCCAGATGCGTTCCGGACAGCGAGAAGGTGGCTTGGTGCTCGGGACCCTCACCCGTCAGCCCATCGAAGCGGAGTGCCAGGTCGGGTACTGCCGACGCCAGGTCGGCGATCAGCGGGATGATCCGCTCGGGGGCAGTGGGTTCCCCCTCCCCCGGTACGTGATCGAAGAAGCCATCCGCGAGCAGTCGGCCTGCCCGTTCCCAATCGGTTGCGGCAACGCTGTTCGTGAACGCATCGAGGAGACCTTCGATGGTCATGCTCCCCTCCCAAGGTGCGGGCTCCCAAGCTACCGCCCTGGCGCCGGACCGATATGGGGCCCTCGGTCCCTACCCTCACTGCCATGGCCGTCGAGACCGTCCTCCTTGCCGAACCCCGCGGATTCTGCGCGGGCGTCGAGATGGCCATCAAGGCCCTCACCTGGATGGTCCGCGTCTTCGAGCCGCCCATCTACTGCTACCACGACATCGTCCACAACCGCTGGGTCGTGGAGGCCTTCGAGCGGGCCGGCGTCGTCTTCGTCGAGGACATCTCGGAAGTGCCCGAAGGCGCCGCGGTCATGCTGTCCGCCCACGGCTCGGCTCCTGACGTCGTGTCAGGTGCCGCCGACCGGGCTGCGATCGTCGTGGATGCCGTGTGCCCACTGGTCACCAAGGTGCACCATGAGGTCCGCCGCATGGCCGACAAGGGCTTCGACATCATCTACATCGGTCATGAGGGCCACGACGAGGCCATCGGCACCATCGCCGAAGCGCCGGACGCCATCACCCTCGTCGAACCCGAGTGGGGTCTCGATCGTTTCGACCCGGCCAGCGACGGCAAGGTGGCATTGGTGGCCCAGACCACGCTCGGGGTGTACGAGTGGGAGGGAGTCCGTGATGCGGCCCAAACCCGGTATCCCGACCTCTGGACGGCGCGTCGCGGTGACCTCTGCTACGCCACCACCAACCGACAGGCCGCCGTGCGTGCTCTGTCGCCGGAAGTCGACGTGCTCCTCGTCGTGGGATCGGAGACGTCCTCCAACACGAAGGCGCTCGCCCGGGTGGCACGCGAGCACGGCACGCCGGCATATCGCATCGACTCCGCCGACGGGATCGACCCGACCTGGCTCGAGGGTGCCACGACCGTCGGGCTGACGGCCGGCGCATCGGCGCCCGACCACCTCGTGGAAGAGGTGATCGACGCGATCGGTCCCGCCGACGGTGTCCGCCTCGTGAACGTGACCGACGAGGACGAGTACTTCCCGCTTCCTCCCGAGCTCCGCAAGATGTTGTCCGTCCTCGACGACCTCGTCCGGGCGGGTTTCGGAGCGGACCGACCCGCCAGTGTCCTCGACGACGACCGGGCCTTCTCGGCCACTGCGGCGCTCCAGGCCCTGACCCGCTGATCCCTAGCTCGATCGGACCCGGGTCACGATGGCGTCCACCACCTGCTCGATGGTCAGGTCGCTCGTGTCGAGCTCCCAGGCGTCGTCGGCCGGCCGGAGCGGCGAGGTCTCCCGCGATGAATCCAGTTCGTCGCGCCGTCGGATCCGGGCCTCCTCCTCCGCCGGGTCGGATCCCACCTCGGCGGCCCGGCGTGCCGCCCGGACGTCCGGACGGGCGTTGAGATAGACCTTCGTCCGGGCACCGGGGAAGACGACCGTCCCTATGTCACGGCCCTCGACGACGACGCCCACGCCCGATCCCCGCACCCAGTCGCGTTGGGCATCGACCATGCGGGCCCGGACCTCGGCGACGGCGCTCACCGCACTGACTCCCGCCGTCACCTCAGCGGTCCTGATCGCCGCCGAGACGTCCTCCCCGTCGATGCGCATGACGCCGTCGTCGTAGGTGAATGCATGGCTCGCCAGCTCGTCTGCGAGGCCGGCATCCACGGCCGCCCCGGTGCGCTGGGCGACCAGGGTCGCAGCCCGGTAGAAGGCGCCGGTGTCCAATCGGAGTCGACCGAGGGCGTCGGCAACGGCCTTGCTCACCGTCGTCTTGCCCGTGCCGGCCGGGCCGTCGATGGCCACCACGTCCACGGAAGGTGGAGCGATGGCGTCGAGGTCGGTGAAGAACGACGGCCACGTCTTCGACACGCAATCGGGATCCTCGATGACGATTCCGTCCGTGACCAGGCCGAGCAGTGCGAACGACATCGCCATGCGGTGGTCGTCGTAGGTGGCAACGCTGGCCGGGCGCAGGTCCCCCGGATGGATGTCGAGCGAGTCGGGCCCGGCGGTCGCCCCGACCCCGACCTTGCGGAGCTCGTTCTCCAAAGCATCGAGTCGGTCGGTCTCCTTGACCCGGAGCGTTCCGAGGCCGGTGAATCGACTCGGCCCGATGGCGCAGGCCGCCGCTATCGCCAGACCCAGGGAACCATCCGGGCACGCCGTGAGATCGGCCTCCACGCCCTGCAGTCTCCCCGGCCCTTCGAGGCGAATGCCATCGGGCTCCTGGGTGACCGTCGCCCCCATGCGCTCGAGGACCTCGAGTACGCCCATGTCGGCCTGGGTGCTCGTCCGGCGGTCGAGGCCCTCGACCAGGACGTTCCCGCTGGTGATTGCGGCACCGACCCAGGGGTAGACCGCGCCAGAGGCATCCGGGGCCACGGCCAGGCGCTGCGCCCGGTAGGAGCCCGCCCCGACGGTCCAACCGGTTTCGTGACGTCCCACGGGGACCCCGAAGCACTGCAAGGCCTCCACGGTCGCCTCGAGGTAGGGGGCCGACACCACGTCGTCGGAGATGGTGACCTCCAGGTCCGACCTGGCGTGCGGTGCGGCGAGCATGATGGCCGAGGCGTACTGCGAGGACACGGAGGCGTCGACCGTCACCCGGCCCCCTTCGATGGGCCCTCGTACGGCCATCGGTGGGAAGCCGGGCACCGCCGGGAAGTCGATGGACGCGCCGAGCGACCGGAGGGCGTCCGCCAGGTGCCCGATCGGCCGTTCCCGCATGCGCTGGGTGCCGTCGAGCACCGTCGCACCCGAACCGGTCGCGGCGAAGCCGGCCAGGAATCGCATGGTGGTCCCCGATGCGCCGACATCGATCCGTGTGTCGCCGGCCGGGGGTCCGGCGATCCCGGTGACTCGGACCGAGCCCGGAGCGACCTGTTGCACCACCGCCCCGAGAGCGGCGATCCCCTCGAGCATCCGACGGACGTCGTCGCCGTCCGGGAGGCCGGAGATCTCGCTCGTTCCCTCGGCTCCGGCGGCCAGCGGAAGGACTCGATTGGCGATGGACTTGGAGCCGGGTGGTCTGATCCGTCCCCGCACGACCCGGCCCGTCTCGATGGGGCGGCCCCTCATGATGCGGCCTCGTAGAGAGCTCGGACCTCGTCGAGGTCGAGGTGGCGCCACTCCCCCGCCTTGAGCCCAGCGTCGTGGACGGGGCCGATCGAGCGGCGGAACAACTCCACCACCGGATGGCCGACGGCGTCGAGCATCCGCCGGACTTCGCGGTTCCGTCCTTCGGTCATGACGACCTCGACGAGGCTGCGGTCGCCGTGGCGATCGATGACCCGTGCCTCCCGGGCGGCGGCCGGCCCGTCGTCGAGCAGGACGCCGTCGGTCAATGCGGCGACGGCCGACTTGGCGATGGCCCCTTCGACCAGCACTCGGTACGTCTTGGGTACTTCGTGCCTCGGGTGGGTGAGCAGGTTGGTCAGGTCGCCGTCGTTGGTGAGTACCAGCAAGCCGGCCGAGTCCAGGTCGAGCCGCCCCACCGGGTGCACGCGGGGCTCGTTCGGTACCAGGTCCACGACGACGGGGCGGCCATGGGTGTCCGTGACGGTGCAGACGACGCCAACCGGCTTGTTGACGAGGTAGTGGACCAGGCCGGGGCGCACGGGGAGGGCCACGCCATCGACCATGATCGAGGCCGTCTCGGGGTCCACCCGTTGTCCGATCTCTGCGGTCTCACCGTCGACCAGGACCCGTCCCCGCGTGATGAGAATCTCCGAGGCCCGCCGCGAGGCCAGCCCGGACCGGGCCATCACCTTGTGCAGCTTCTCAGTCGCCATCCGTGCGGAACGTCTCCTCGAGCGTCTCGACCACGCCCGCAGGTGGCACGTGATCGGCCAGCGGGGGCAGGTCGTCGATCACTTCGAGGTCCATCAGCTCGAGGAATCGATCGGTGGTCCCGTAGATGGCCGGGTTGCCGGGGAGGTTCAGACGGTCCACCTCCTCGATCAGCCCTCGGCGCTCGAGCGTTCGAATGACCGAGTCCGAGTCGACGCCGCGCAGTTCGGCGACCTGGGCCCGTGAGACCGGTTGGCGATAGGCCACGACCGAGAGGACTTCGAGCGCCGCTCCGGAGAGCCGGGAGGCGGTCGGGGTCGCTGCGTACTCCTCGACGTAGGGGTAGGCACTCGGTCGGGTCGCGAGGCGCCAACCACCGGCGACCTCTCGCACGCAGGTCCCTGCCTCGCGGGCGTCGAGATCGGCGGCGAGGCCGAGGAGGTGCTCCTCGACGTCGCCGGTCGCCAGCTCGAGCACCTCGGCCAACTCGCCCACGGGCACGGGTCGTTCGGCGACGAAGAGGATCGCCTCGATGGCGGTGCGCGGGTTGGTCATGTTGCGGCTCCGGGGATGTGGCGGATGTTGATGGACGAGGCCCAGTCGTCCTGGCTCACCTCAAGCATGCCCCAGCGGGCGAGCTCGAGGAGCGCGAGGAAGTAGGCGACGACCTCCACCCGACGGGTGCAGGTGGCCACGACATCCTCGAAGGTCGTCTCGGCGAGGTCGGCCACCCGGGCCTGGAGGTCCTCCATGGCCACCTCCACCGACGGGAGGTCGAGGTCGAGGTGGTCGAGGTCGGGGTCTCGGGGTCGGGTCAGGACCCCGAGCGCGATCTCGCCGAGCCCTGCGGCGTCGACGCCGATCCGGACCTCGACCGGGCGGTCGACCGCGATCTCGTCGGTGATTCCGAGGCTGCGTGGCACGAACCGGGCACCGTCCTGGATCCGCACCGACAGCACGGCGGCCACGTCTTTGAACGTCACACAGGCGAGGAGCCGGCTCAGCAGTCGATCCCGCTCCTCCATGAGGGCGAGCTCTTCGTCGAGGTCCACCTCGGTGTCGTCGGGGAGGAGGCGTCGAGCCTTGAGCTGGATGAGGGTGGAGGCGATGAGGAGGAACTCGCTCGTCACCTCCAGGTCGAGGCCGCGCATCGCGTCGAGGTAGGAGAGGTACTCGGTGACGAGGTCGGTGAGGTTGACCTCGGTCACGTCGAGCTGCGAGCGGGTGATGAGCTGCAGCAGCAGGTCGAGGGGACCCTCGAACACCGCCGTTCTCACCTCGTACGTCATCGCTCCCTCATGTCAGGTGATCGGCGGTCTTCAGCAACTCCCAGTCGGCCTCGTCGATCGAGTCCGGCCGGTCCCCGTGGTGGTGCTCGGTGAACTCGACCACGAGGGGTTCAGCCCCGGCTTCGGCCAGTTCCTCGGCTCCGACCGGGCCGTGGCGAGTGTACTTCCGGAACGCCGACGGCCCCGGTATCCCGAGGGCGGTGAGGATCGTCGCGAGTGACCGACCGACGGCACCGAGCCCGGCATGGCGCTTGCCGATGTCGTGGAGGGTGCCGGCCCGGATGAGGTCGGGTCTGTGGGGGTGGTGTGCTTCGATCCAGCGACCACAGTCGTGGCCGTGCCGCTGGTCGGCCTGTGGCTGGGCCCAGAACAGGGATGCCTCGTCGGCGCTCAGGACTCCGGCGATCCAGCGTTGCTCGTCGGCATCGAGTCCACGAGCCCCGAGGAAGGAGAAGAACCGCCGAATGAGGTGGGCGGGCGGTCCTGGGGTCTGCACGACGCCGAGGCTAGGCAGCGCCCCGCTTGCAGTCGATGCACCAAGCGCTGATCGGTCGGAACTCGAGGCGCTCGTCGCTGATCGGCTTGCCGCACTGCTCGCACACCCCGTAGGACCCGTCGTCGAGCCGCTCGAGCGCATGGCGAACGTGTTTCAGCTCCTCGGCTGTCTTGCCGGCCAGCTGGAGGATCTCACGTCGGCTGGCGGTATCGGCGGCGGCGTCGGAGAAGCCGTGCTGGAACTGCTCGGAGTCACGGATCTCACCGTCCTCGGTCGCTCCGAGCTCGGCGATGACGGCCAAGAGCTTGGTCTGCTCCTCGTCGAGGGCGGCGCGGATTGCATCGAGATCGATCGCCATGGGACGACTCCAAGGGGTTCAAGGGGACCCGCACACGATACCGCCGCCCTGCACCTAGGACGTGGGATTAGGAGGGGGCCGACGCAAGGGCCAGCAGGGCGGCGACCGTCTTCAGGTCCTCGAGATCGCCCCGCCGCGCAGCACCGATTGCCTCGGCGACCGGGAGTCTGACGATCGTCGACGTCACCTCTTCGATCCCGTCCGGACGTCGCTCGACAGGGGCCAGGTCCTCGGCGACGAAAGCCTCCATGACCTCGGTGCTTATCCCCGGCGAGGCGAACCACCGGCCGAGCGGGACCAACCGGCCCGGTGAGTACCCGACTTCCTCCTCGCACTCCCTGGCAGCAGCCGTCGACGGCTGCTCCCCCGCCTCGACCCTCCCGGCGGGCGCCTCTCGAAGCACTTTCCCCGCAGCATCCCGCCATTGCTCCACCAACAACACGTCACCGTCGATGAGTGGGACGACCACCACCGACGGCGGGAGGTGGAGGCGATCACGGCCGATCCAGGTGCCGTCGGGTCCTTCGTGGTGGTGGGTCCGCAACTCGGCGATCAGTCCGTTGTGCCGACTGACCCACCCGAGCGGCTCGTACGGCCTCACGTGGCGAGATCGGCTGCGGTCTCCGATTCCTCGGCGAATGGGGCGGCCCGTCGCACGGTGGCGTGCGCTGCCGCCGCCTTCATGAGGCCGACGAACAACGGGTGCGGGTCGTCGGGACGGCTCATCAGCTCGGGGTGGAACTGGCTGGCGACGAAGAACGGGTGCTCGGGGAGCTCGATCATCTCCACCAGCCGGTCATCGGGGCTCATCCCGCCGAACCGCAGGCCGTGGTCGGTGAGCTGGGTGCGGTACTTGTTGTTGACCTCCCAGCGGTGGCGGTGACGCTCGTAGACCACTTCCTTGCCGTACAGCTCCCGGGCCCGGCTGCCCTCGGCGAGCTTGCACGGGTAGAGCCCGAGCCGCATCGTGCCGCCCTTGTCCTCGACGTCCTCCTGCTCCTCCATGAGGGCGATCACCGGGTGACGGGACGTCGGGTCCATCTCCGAGGAGTGGGCACCGGTGAGCCCGGCCACGTTCCGGGCGAACTCGATGGTCGCCGCGTGGAGCCCCAGGCAGAGGCCGAGGAAGGGGATCCCTCGCTCCCGGGCCTGTCTGATGGCTTCGATCTTGCCCTCGAAACCGCGGATGCCGAAGCCGCCGGGGACGACGATGCCGTCCAGCCCGTCGAGTAGGCCGTCACCGAGGAGGCCGGTCAGGTCCTCGGAGGAGATCCAGCGGAGGTCGAGTTTCACGTCATTGGCGACGGCCCCGTGCTTGAGAGCCTCGGCGACGGAAAGGTAGGCATCGGGGAGCTCGACGTACTTGCCGACGATGCCGATGGTCACCTCGTCCTTGGCGGCGAACATCCGGTCGACCATCGCCTCCCAGTCCGAGATGTCCGATTCGCCGGTCTCGATGCCGAGTCGGGTGCACACCACCCGGTCGAGCCCGGCGTCTCGCATGTGGAGGGGAACCTCGTAGATGTCCCGGGCGTCCTGGGCGTTGATCACGCTGCCGGCCGGGACGTCGCAGAAGAGGCTGATCTTGCGTCGGACCGACTCGTCGATCGGTCGGTCCGAACGGACGACGATCACATCGGGGTGGATGCCCCGCGACCGCAGCTCGGCGACCGAGTGTTGCGTCGGCTTGGACTTGAGCTCCTCCGAGGAGGAGATGTACGGCACGAGCGTGACGTGTATGAAGCACACGTTCTCGCGCCCGACGTCGTTGCCGAACTGTCGAATCGCTTCGAGGAACGGAAGACCCTCGATGTCGCCGACGGTGCCACCGATCTCGCTGATCACCACATCGACGTCGTCACGCTCGCCCATTCGGCGTATGCGCGACTTGATCTCGTTGGTGACGTGCGGGATGACCTGGACGGTCGCCCCCAGGTAGTCACCCCGACGCTCCTTGGCGATCACCGACTGGTAGATGGAGCCTGCCGACACGGACGCGTCCCTGCGGAGGCTGACGCCGGTGAATCGCTCGTAGTGGCCGAGATCGAGATCCGTCTCCCCGCCGTCGTCGGTCACGAAGACCTCGCCGTGCTGGAAGGGATTCATCGTTCCGGGGTCGACGTTGATGTAGGGATCGAGCTTCTGGTTGACGACCCTGAGCCCGCGGCCCTTCAGGAGTCGTCCGAGAGACGAAGCGGTGATTCCCTTGCCGAGGCTCGAGACCACGCCACCCGTCACGAAGATGTAGTTCGTCACGGAGGGTCAATGTAGCAGTCCGCCCCGAGGGGACCGCAAGCCTCCCGGTCCCGGCGGTGATTCGGGGCCGCGCCGGGCCTAGTTGATCCGCTTGTCCTGATCGGACCACTCCTGCTCGCGCAGCACGTACTTCTGGATCTTGCCGGTCGAGGTCTTGGGCAGGGCCTCGACGACGTCGACCGTATCGGGTGCCTTGAACCGGGCGAGGCGGCCTTGGACGTGTTCGATCAGCTCGTTCGATCCGACCGACGCACCGTCGCGGAGGATCACGAACGCCTTGGGCCGCTCGCCCCACTTGTCGTGCGGGACTGCGACCACGGCGGCCTCGAGCACCGCCGGATGGCTCATGAGGGCTTGCTCGACCTCGATCGTGGAGATGTTCTCCCCACCGGAGATGATCACGTCCTTGAACCGGTCCCGCAGCTCGATGTAACCGTCCGGATGCATGACGGCGGCGTCGCCCGAGTGGAACCAGCCGCCACGGAATGCCGTCGCCGTGGCCTCGGGGTCCCCGTAGTACCCGGCCATGACCATGTTGCCCCGCATGACGACCTCCCCGAGGGCGTTGCCGTCGGCCGGCACGTCGTTCATGTCCTCATCCACGACCCGAACCGGGTCGGCACCGATGAACGCCACCCCTTGGCGGGCGACCTTCCTCGCACGCTCGGCCGGATCGAGGTCGTACCAGGCGGGGTCGACCTCACAGACGGTGAACGGGCCATAGGTCTCGGTGAGCCCGTAGACGTGGACCACGTCGATGCCCAGCTCGGCCATCTGGGCGATGATCGTCGGTGACGGTGGGGCGCCGGCGGTGGTGGCAACGAGGCCGGACTCGACCTTCGTCGCATCCGGGTGGTTGGCGAGCGAGATCAACACGGTGGGTGCCGCGTTCAGGTGGGTCACCCCGGTGTCGGCGATCCGGGCCCAGATCTCACCGGGATCGACGGCCCGCAGGCAGACGTGCGTCCCACCGATTGCCGTCACACCCCAGGTGGTGCACCAGCCGTTGCAGTGGAACATCGGCAGCGTCCACAGGTACACCGACTCGGGCGTGTGGCGGCTGTGCAGGATCTCCGAGACCGCGTTGAGATAGGCCCCGCGATGCGTGTACATGACGCCCTTGGGCCGACCGGTCGTGCCCGAGGTGTAGTTGATGGCGATGGTGCGCTGCTCGTCGTCGACCCGCCACGGTCGGGCCGGGTCCTCGTCGTCGACGAGTCCGCGGGCCAAGAGCTCCTCGTAGGGGGTGCCCGCCACCTGCGATCGACCGCCACCGTCGTCGATGACCACCACCTCGCGGAGGCTCGGTACCTCGTCGACGATCGGGGCAACGACCCCGGAGAGCGCCGTGTCCACCACGAGCATCGAAGCTCCCGAGTGGTCGAGTATGTAGCGGACCTCGTCCGACGACAGCCGGGTGTTGATCGCCACGAGGACCCCGTGGCACAGCGGCACGCCGAAGTGGGCCACCAGCATCTCGGGGATGTTCGGGCACAGGTAGGCCACCCGATCTCCGGGCTCGATGCCCGAAGCCGCCAGTGCGTTGGCCAGGCGCGTGGCGTGACCGGCCATCTCGGCGTAGGTCGTCGTCTGGTCACGGTGGCGAATGGCCACCTTCTCGGGATATACGGACGCTGATCGCTCCAGCAGGAGCAGCGGCGTGAGATTGGTGTCGTTGACCTCCATGACGGGTCAACCTACCGAGCGGCTACCCGGGTCGCCCCGCCTCGGCGAGCAGCTCCCGTGCATGTGATCTCCCCTGGTCGGAGTCGGGCATGCCCGAGAGCATCCGCGTCAGCTCGGCGAGCCGCTCGTCCCCCTCGACCATGGTCACGCCCGCTGCGGGGCCATCGCGGTCGACCACGAAGTGACGGTCGGCGTGGGCGGCGATCTGCGGGAGGTGGGTGACACAGAGCACCTGGGCCGAACGGGCCACGGCGGCGAGCTTCCGGCCGAGCGCCAGCGCCGTTCCCCCGCCGACTCCGGCATCGACCTCGTCGAACACCACGACCGGCACATCTGCGACACCGCCGGCCAGCCGCAGGGCGAGGACGATCCGGCTGAGCTCGCCCCCCGAAGCGGCGCTCGAGATCGGCGCCGGGGACAGCCGGCTGTCGGAGGCAAAGAGCAGGGTGATGGTGTCGCCCCCACGGGGACCGGGAGGCGCCTCCTCGACCCGGAACTCGAGCACCGGATCGGAGAAGCCGAGGTCGGTGAGCTCGGCGCATGCTCGATCGGCAAGGAGCGCACCGGCTCGTCGTCTCGATGTCGCCAGGTCGGCTGCGGCCCCAGCGGCAACCCGGCGCCGCTCGTCGAGCTCGGTCCCGAGGGAGTCCGCCCGTTCGAGCAGGCCGGCGATCTCGGCGGCACGGGAGCTGGCTCGCTCACCGTACGCACGTATGGCGGCGATGTCGGCGCCATACCGGCGACGCAGCTCGCCGATGCGAGCCAGTCTCGCCTGGGCGAGCTCGAGACCTTCCGGGTCGTGGGCCAGGTCCTCCCGGTATCGCCGGAGCGACGCCATCACCTCGCCGACTTCAACGGCGCCGCGCTCGGCCCCCTCCCCCAGCTCGGCGCCGGGGTCGAGCGAATCGATCCGCCGAACGGCGTCCACGGCCCGCCCGAGCGCATCATCGGCATCGGCCAGCGCATCACCGGCCACACCGACCGCTTCCACGAGCGCGTCCAGGTTCCGGAGACGCTCGACGGTTGCCTGGAGATCCTCGACCTCCCCGTCGACGAGGGTTGCCGCATCGATCTCCGCTGCCTCGAGTCGGGCGACGTCCAGCTCGCGACGCAGGCCGCGCTCATCGTCACCGAGGGCGGCGATCGCCTCCTCCGTCTCGCGGAGCGCCGCCCAGGCCTCGTCGTAGGCGGACAGGTAGGAGGCGTCATCGGCGTCGAGAGCTGCGTCGAGCATCGCCCGCAATGGCTGTTCTCTCCGCAATCGCAGGCCGTCGTGTTGGGCCACGACCTCCACGAGGTCCCCCAGCCGTGCCGCCACCTCGGCAGCCGGGGTGATGGCCCCGTCGATGTACGAGCGGGTCCGTCCCCCACGGGCCAACCTGGCCCGGGCAACGACCTCGTCTCCGCCTCCGACGAAGCGCACGGAGAGGTCGACCTCATCGGCGGCAGGGCCGATCCGTCCTTGGTCGAGGCCCCGACCGAGGAGAGCCGACAAGGCGCCGACGAGCAACGTCTTGCCTGCTCCCGTCTCACCGGTGACGACGGTCAACCCGGCGGCGGGCTCCAGGGCGACGTCGGCCAGTACGCCGAGGTTGCGGACGACCAACTCGTCCAGCTTCACCGTCATGGCCGGTGCTCGCCCAGCACTCCGTCGAGGCCTTCATGGAGCCGCAGCTTCCGCTTCAAGGTCTGTGGGTAGGAGCGTCCGGTCACGTCGATGAAGGGCACGTCCGGCCCTCGGCTGATCTCGAACGACTCGCCCGGGGCGAGGACGGCCAGTTCGCGTCCGTCGACGGCCACGGATGCCGGTCGTTCATGGATGACGGTGCAGCGGATGGTCACGGACGGCTCGAGTGCGACCGACGAGCGAAAGAGGGAGTAGGGGGCAACGGGGGTGATGACGAATGCCGCCAGTCTCGGGTCGACGAGGGGGCCGCCCGCACTGAGGTTGTAGGCCGACGAGCCCGTGGGCGTGGAGAGGACGACGCCGTCGGCCCGGTAGGTCAGGAACCGTTCGCCGTCGACCAGGACGTCCACGCCGATCATGTACTGGCCCTCGGTCTTTTGGACGACCACGTCGTTGAGCCCGATCGAGGCCGTACCGGCCACCTGCGCCGCGATGGACATCCTCGGGGCAACCGGCGGCTCCTCGGCGACCAACAGCTCCACAAGTGCGTCGAGCATGTCCGGTTCGACCTCGGCCAGGAATCCGACCCGACCCACGTTGATCCCCACGACCGGGGCGCCGTGGTCATGTGCGTAGGAAGCGCCCTGCAGCACCGTCCCATCACCGCCGACGGCGACGACGGACGAGAGCGGTCCATCGAACTCCGGGAGTTCCAGCGCCACGGCACCGTTCGGGTCGCACGCGGCCACCGGGAGGCCGGCCGCCACCGCCAAGGAGACGAACTCCGCCGCGGCGGCCACCGCCTCCGGCCGGTCGTGGGCGAGGTGGATGCCGATCATGCGACCACCGACTCGATGCCGTCGCCGGTGAGGGTCGCCGATCCGCGGGTCAGATGGAGCAGGAACTCCGTGTTGCCTCGCTTCGCCCCGGTGATCGGTGACGTACCGAGGGCGCGGGCACCGAGCCCGGCGGATTCGAGGCAGGCGACGACGTCGACGATGGCACGGCGATGGAGCATCGGATCGCGAACGATACCGCCGCGTCCCACGTCGGCCTTCCCCACCTCGAACTGGGGCTTGACCAGCAGGATCCAGTCGGTTCGATCACCACCCAGGGCCGCCAACGGATCGGCAACGGTGCAGAGCGAAATGAACGAGAGGTCCGAGACGACGACGTCGAACGGCCCACCGAGCTCATCGGGGTCCGCCGTCCGGATGTTCGTTCGGTCATGGACGGCGACCCGCTCGTCCGTGCGGACTCGCTCGGCGAGCTGGCCGTAGCCCACGTCGACTGCCACCACCGACTCGGCTCCCCGCTGGAGCAGGCAATCGGTGAAACCCCCCGTCGAAGCGCCGACGTCGACGGCGCGGCGCCCCGCCACGTCGACGTCGAACAGGTCCAGCGCCGCCTCGAGCTTGAGGCCACCGCGCGAGACATAGGGATGGAGTGGAGCCACCACCCGGATCGAGACGTCGCCCGTGACCTGGCTGGCGGGCTTGGGCGTCGGGTTGGTCCGGACCTCGACGAGACCTTCCTCGATGAGTCGTTGGGCCTCCGTGCGGGACGCCGCCATGCCGCGCCTGACCAGCTCGGCATCGAGCCGGCGACGGGTCACGCCCGGTCGTCTCGGAGGGCTTGCTCGAGGGCGGCTGCTATCCGCTGGACGAGCTCGGGGGCCTCGGCCGGGTCGACCGTTTCGAGCAGTCGTCGAAGCTCGGCAGGATCGTCCGGAAGCTCGTCGTCGGGCTTTGGTTCGCTCATGAGGTCGATCTTGGCACGCGTCTGCGACGGTTCACGACACGATCCGCTCGAGCAGACGGGGGACGTCGGCGAGGCCGGCAACGACGTGGTCGGGGACGAGCGACTCGGGCAGGTCCTCGGCGGAGTCGGTCACCCCTGAGAGGGCCAGTACCGCCACCCAACCACCGGTCCTGGCGAGGGCCAGATCGGTCTCGGGTCGATCACCCACCACGACGACTGGCCCTTCGCCCGCCAGCTGCCCGAGGAGTCGGGCCATCGGTGGGTGGGGCTTGCCGGCGACCTCGGGCTCGACGCCGGATGCCGCGGCCACGGCGGCGGCGATCGCCCCGGCTCCGGGCCACAGGTCGTCTTCGGCCGGGAACGTCACGTCGTCATTCGTGGAGATCCAGCGGGCCCCGGCTCGGGCACACCGGGCAGCATCCCGCAGTCGGTCGTAGTCGAACGCGAGATCGATGCCTGTGACCAGCTGGACGGCTTCGTCTGGGGCCACGACCGGAATCCCCCGCCTCGTCAGAGCGTCGTCGATACCCACTCCCCCGACCACGGTCGTCGGGACGTCGTTGGCGATCGAGGCCGCTGCCAGGGCCGAGGTGACGACCATGTCGGGGTCGAGCGCGATCCGGGTGAGACGCTCGATCTTCGCCACCACCTGCTCGGGCGTCCGGCTGGAGTTGTTGGTCGCCAGGACCACCCGGTGGTCACGGTCGAGCGCCGCCAGCGCTGCTCCGGCGCCGGGAAGCGCCGCCTCGCCCCGGTAGACCACGCCGTCCAGGTCGAGGACCACGGTGCTCAAGACCTGCCCCCGTAGGCCCCCACCACGCGCTCCAGGAGTTGGACGGTGCGATCGAGTGACGCAATGGAGATCCGCTCGTCGTTGCCGTGGAACATGTCGAGGAACTCGCCGAAGGTCGCGGACCCATCGAACCATCCGGCACCGTAGGCCCGGACCCCCTTCTCGCGGAAGAACCGGGCATCGGTGGTCGCCGGGGTCATCGCGGGCGTCAGCCGGTCGACGCCCAGGGACCCGTAGGCGGAAGCCATCGCGTCCCAGAGCCGCCCGGCCGCCGGCGAGGCGTTGCCGCCCATCTCGCTGTGGAGCTCCACCGTCAGCCCGCCGAGGTCCTCGCCGAGCGTGGCCTCGAGGTGCCGGTCGGCATCGGCGGGCACTTGCCCGGGGAGCAGGCGCATGTCCACGGTGACCGACCCGCGGTCCGGGATCGTGTTGGCCTTCGTTCCGGCCTCGACCACCGTCGGGGCGGTCGTGAGCCGGGTACAGGCATGGAGGTATCGGGCCATACCCGGATCCGTGGCTGCCATCCGCGCGATGACGTCGTCGATTCGTTCCGGGTCCACGAGCTCTGCGACCAGTGCAGGATCCAACCCGAGGCCGTCGATGAACGCCCGCCATTCGTCGCCGATGAGAAGCGGGCCCTCGGACGTCAGCAATGCATCGATCGCCTTGACGAGCGGCGCAAGGGCGCTGGCCCGCCCGAGCGGGGCCGAAGCGTGTCCGGGAGTGCCTTGTGCATGCAGCGTGCGCCACGATGGACCCTTCTCGGCGACCATCACCGGCTGGGCGACGCCTCCGGCGATCTCGACGGTCGGGTAGGCGATCTCGGTGAGGAGGTCGTCACACGCGACGAGCTCGGGCTCGACATCGACCAGCCATCCGGCGCCGTGGGTGCCACCGGCTTCTTCGTCGGCCACCGCCAGATAGACGAGTCCGCCCGGTGGGGCGGCGAGGTCGCCGTCGATCACTCGTTTGGTGACGACGGCCATCGCTGCCGTCAGGTTGAGCATGTCGACTGCCCCACGTCCCCAGAGCACGCCGTCGACGACCTCACCGCCGAACGGGTCCCGGGACCAGGTCTCGGCCGTGACCGGTACGACATCGGTGTGGCCCATCAGCATCAATGTCGGTGCGTCCGGGTCACTGCCGGCCACCCGGACCACCGATGAGGCGCGTCCGGGGTGCGGTTCGACGACCGTCCCGGCCGTGCCGAGGTAATCGGCGATCGTCTCGACCGACCGAACCTCCTGGCCGGATGCCGGGGTGCCGTCGTTCACGCAGCGGTTGCGGATGAGTTGGGCGCAGAGCTCCAGGACGTCGCTCACGGGAGCAGCGACTCCTTCCAGGTCCGGAACCGCTCGTGGAGGCGCCCATCGGCACCGACGCCTTCGCCGGTCCTCCCATGCAGTGAGAAGCGGTGCCACTCGGACAGGTCGTCGGCCGCGATCGCCAGGTAGCGGGCTTCGCCGACGGGCGGCCCGGCGCGCCACAGCAGGTACCGGTGGACCCGGCGCAGGTAGTAGGGGGGCTCACCCGTGTCCAGGTCGTCGGCCAGGCCGAGCAGCTCGGCGGGGGCCTCGTCCCAGGCCGATGCCGGGATCCGGTGGGTCCGCACCGGCGTGGCCGGGAGCTCCTCGGTCGCGACCGGGTCGTGGACGAAGGGTCGTTCGGTGACCGGGAGTGCCCGGCTCATGCCCGACCCTCGAAGAGCTCGTGCATGCTGTCGGTGAGCGGGAGTTCGAGCGCCTCGTTCCTCGTCACCCAGCGGGCATCGGCTGCGTCGTCGGACGCTGCGAGCTCCCCGCCGACGACCGTCGCGTGGAAGTCGATCAACACGAAGTGGTAGCCGTCGCCGATGGCATCCCCCACCCAGGCCACGTCGCCGACGTCGACCTCGAGCCCGGTCTCCTCGCGTACCTCGCGGGCGGCTGCGTCCTTCAGGGTCTCGCCGGGCTCGACCTTGCCGCCCGGCACGGCCCAGAGACCCTTGCGTGGCTCCTTGCCCCGCTGGACGAGCAGGTACCGCTCACCAGACCGGACGAGCGCGCCGACCCCGACGACGGGGCGGTCAGTCGTCGGCGTCGTCATGGTGCATGACGATGTGGCGAGCGGAGAAACCGGCGGCCTCGAAGAAGTTCTTGGCCATGCGATGCCCGGGGAGTACATGGGCGTCGAACTTGGTCAGGCCTGCCGAACGGAACTCGTCGAGCACGGCGTTCCTGGTCGCTTCCCCCACGCCGACGCCCCTGGCCGGGACCTCGGTGAACACCAGCCGAATCGCCCCGACCGATTCGCCGGTGTGCGGCAGCATCGACCGCTCCTGCCCGAGGATGAAACCGACGGGCACACCGTCGATCAGTCCCAGGAGGAGGTGGTGTTGGGGATCCTCGATGGCGGCCCGGAGCGACTCGGCCACCGGTTCGGCGAGCGCGTCGTCGCGGTTCCACATCGTCTCGAGTGCCTGCATCTCGGCTTCGAGGAGTCGATAGAGGCGTTGGAGCTCGTCGACGTCGTCGACGGTGGCTTCTCGAACGGTGACCCGTACATCCATCACGGGGACGGTAGACGGGACGGGTCGTGGTGGGTGCGGCTCAGACGCAGTCGCGACAGAGCTTGCGGCTCTTGTTGGCGAGCTGGCTGGTGCTCTTCACGAGGAAGCAGCTGGAGCAGACGAACTCGCTCTCCTTGACCTCTTCGGTGCCCGGGACGAGTCCGAGCTCGTCGCGTCGCATCGAGCGGATCTCGGCGGCCTCGTCGACGAGGATGGTCTCGGGATCGTCCTCGATCTCGAGCTCCTCGGCCTCGAGCTCCTCGAGCGCCTCGTCGCGTTGCTCGTCCTCGTCCTCGTCGTCGTCGTCCGTGTCCTCGTCGTCATCGCCCGACTCGTCATCGAGGTCTTCGTCGTCATCGATACCGAGCTCGTCGTCGAGCTCCTCCTCGAGCTCTTGTTCGAGTTCCTCGTCGATGCCCTCTTCGGGTTCGTCGTCAGCGGCCACGTTCTCTCCGGGGATATTGGGTCGGCGGCGCGGGAGTGTATACCACCACGATCTTCAGACGCGCAACCGCAGGGCTGCCCGTTCGATCCGGCCCTCCAGAGGCGTTTCCCCGACGTCGTCGCCGTCGATCTCGACCGGCCACGGGCGCTCGGTCAGCAGTCGGAACCGCTCGGTCACGATCCGTCGGACGGCCGGGTCGGGGAGGTGGAGGCCCTGTTTCATCTTCGGGAAGAGCGTGAGCGCCCGCAGGCGGTGGGTGTCCACCACCATCAGGTCGAACTTGCCATCGACGATCGATGCCTTCGGCGCGATCCGCATGCCTCCGCCGAAGAACTCACCGTTGCATGCGGCCACCACGACACCCCGCTCGAGGTGTGTGGTCCCCCGATCGTGCTCGATCCGGCCCGGCCCCGGGCTGAAGGTCGGGAGCGCACCCCAGAACGCGAGCTCGTACTTGCGTGGTCCCCACGACCTGGGGAGCCGCTCGGCAAGGCGGATCGTCCTCCCGCCGATGCCGGCTTCCCCGACGTTCAGGACGGCGTGGTCGCCCCACTCACCGGAGAGGATCCCGACGTCGATCAGGTAGTCCTCCCCGTCGACGGTTCGACGCACGGCCTCGGCGGGGTCGTCGGGGAAGGCGAACATGCGGGCGAAATCGGATCCCGTGCCGGCCGGCAGCACCCCCAGGACCGCCGGCTCCCCCGCCTCGCGGACCAGCGCATCTGCGACGGCGTTCAAGGTGCCGTCGCCGCCGACCACGAAGATCCCGTCCCCGGAGCGGGCTGCGGCCACCGAGGCCGCGCCGAGCGAGTCGCGATCGTCGGTCTCGATCGGCGAGGCATCGATGCCGAGGGCGGCGAAGGCGGCGAGGGCCGCTCGTGCGGCTTCGTCGGCATGGAGCCCGATGACCACCGACCACTTCATGCACCGACTCCCGAGGAGACGATGCCCCGGTCGATGCCCCGTATGGCGACGGACACGGAGTCGGCCAGGGCCGGTTCGGCATCCCGGACCTGGCGAAGGAGGTCGAGCAGCTGTCGCGCCACGCGAACGAAGTCCCCCACCGGGATCGGCGAGGCATCGAGGAGGTCATCGAGGTCGGCCCCGTTGACCCAGGCGTAGGCGGCTCTCGCGAAGCCGTACTCCGGCGGACGCGTCTCCGTCAGTCGATGGCGTCGCTCGGCGGTGACCAGCCCGGACCAGAGGTCGACCACCCGATCGGCGGCGCCGGCGGAGGCGACGGTCGGATGCTCGGCTGCCGTTGCGTCACCTCTCGGGTCGAACACGAAACCGGACAGGACGGCGGCCACATCGCCCGGACCGAGGCCGTCCAGCAGACCCTCTCGGAGCGTCTCGGACACCAACAGGTCGCGCTCTGAGTAGATGGACCGCAGGCGTGTCCCGTCGGGGCCGAGCGTCCAGCCGTCCACGTATCCCCGCTCGGCCAGGACCTCGAGCACGGCGTCGAACTCTGCGACCAAGGACCCGGTCGCCGGTAGCCCGGCATCGGCGAGTCGCCCCTCGAGGCGCCGGACCCTGGCCGCGGCCTTCTTGTGTTTCTCCCGATCGGGGCAGGAGCCGACGGGGTGGGAGGGCGGCGGCGCTCGATCCACCAGCTCCTCGTGCATGGTCGGGCGGAACCCGCGCAGCTTCTGCGTGCACTGCTGGATGAATCGCTTGTCCCGCGGGCGGAATGGGCCCTTCCACGTGATCCAGCCGAGCTTCACGCTCCCCGCCACCACGTCCCTGGGCGGCAGCTTCGCCACCTTGCCACCCGACGACAGGACCACCAACCGGACCGGGTCGTCGGTCTCGCGACGCAGGATCATGTACTTGCCCGGGCGCGATCCCTTGGGGATGTCGATCACGTCTCCTGGTCGCAGCTTGTCCACGAGGGCGGCACCGGAGTCGTCGACGCCCGGTGTGGCAAGCCAGTCCCAGACGTCACCAAGCTCGCAGGCCATGTCATGGCGCGCCTCGGCCAGGTCGGCCCGGAGCAGCTCGATGCCCTCCGCTCGCCGGGTGTCCTGGCCGGCTCGCTGGAACTGGGCGAACGAAGCCGAGAGCAGCTCCTCGGCTCGGGATCGGTCGTAGTTGGCGATCAGGTTGACCGCCATGTTGTAGGTCGGTCGGAACGAGGAGACCAGCGGGCTGGACCCGGTACCCACCAGGTCGACGACGTTCTCGAACCGGACGTAGGGTGAGTGGAGAACCACGCCGTAGCCCCGCTCATCGATGCCGCGACGGCCCGCTCGTCCGGTCAGCTGCGTGTACTGGCTGGCGGTGATCGGTTCGTGGCCCTCGCCGTCGAACTTGGTGAGGGTCTCGAGTACCACGGCTCGGGCCGGCATGTTGATCCCGAGGGCCAGCGTCTCGGTCGCGAAGACGACATCCAAGAGGCCCTCGGCGAAGCATGCCTCGACCGCTTCCTTGAACGCCGGCACCATCCCGGCGTGGTGGGCGGCGACACCCCGGTCGAGGCGGTCCGCCCACCCGGCGTAGTCGAGGGCCCGCAAGTCCTCGATCCCCAGGTGATGGGTGTGTTGGTCGACCAGTTCGCGGATCCGGTCTGCGTCGTCGCCGCGCCGGAGGGGGCGGACGGTGGCGACGGTCCTCGCTGCGTCCTCGCATCCCTTGCGCGAGAAGATGAAATAGATCGCGGGGAGCATCTCCTGGGCCTCCAGGGACTCCAACGT
>JAHEFX010000177.1 GCA_024639975.1 bacterium | reverse complement strand
GGGGGGCGGGTTCCGACGAACCAGAAAGCGAGAGGCCCTCAGCCCCCGTTGAACTCGCGAACGGACTCGACCAGATCTGCGCCGTCCCGGATCCGCGTCGCAACCGGGTAGCTGGTCGTCAGGAAGTGCTGGGCGAAGGGGAACACGGCCGCCTCGAAGGGTTCAGCAGCCCGGTAGGAGTCGCCGAACGTGTTGGCGGTGACCTCGACCGACTCGAGGGGCAGCTCGAGCGCCGAGGCCATCTCGGCGGGGTCGAAGATGAGCCCGAACGGGTCGGAGCCCTCGGCCATGAGTCGACCGCCGTAGTCGACGGAGAGGTTGCCCTCGATCCAGAGTCGCTGGTCGAGCCGCTCTCGAGTGGCGGTATTCATGTCGGCGGTGCTGGCCAGGTGCCCGGCGCCCTTCACATCCACGACGACTCCACCGGCATGGGTGGTGGTGACCACCGAGTGGCTGGTGGTGGCGGGCGAGAAGCCCTCACCCGGGTCATAGTTGATGGTGTTCGATTCGTAGTCGACGATCACCCACGAGAGCATCCCGGTGCCGGTGTGCTCGGCGATGACATAGAGCTCGACGCGGCTCCCCCAGAACACCGAGGTGTGCAGGTTGAACGCCGCAACGATCGCTGCATACCGCGGCTCGTTGTGCTCGAAGATGGCCGTAGGAACCAGTCGGTAGTCGGACGGCAGCAGTGCCTGTGCCGCCTCCACGTCGGTGATCTCGTAGGAAAGGAAATAGGCGTACGGCTCGACGACGAACCCGATGTAGGGGTCGTCGCCACCGGCGCTGGTGATGATCTTCTCCTGGATGCCGCGGGGCAGCTTGGCGAGCATCTCGGCGCGCTTGTAGAGACCGCCCACGTCCTTCGGCGAGATCATGGTCTCGGTGGCCTTCACGAACTGGAGGAAGTCGTGCTCGTCCAGCCGCGCTTCGTTCTCGGTTTGCATGTCACTCCGCGTCGCTGGTGGGAGTACGACCCCACCCGTCGATATGGACGACGACTCGGCCTAGGACCGCTCCCCCACGAACACCTCTTGGGTGCCGTCGGGGCGGAGGAGCGTGAGGACGATCACCCGCCCGGGGAGGACGGTCGGGATGACCATTTCGTCGGACGCAAGGCTGAGGTTGGGTGCACGGACGGTCTCCCAGGCGAGGCCGTCGGCCGACAGGTGCACCGTCGGCTCGGTCCGGCCGGCCCAGGGGACGGCCGCCCACCACTCCGAGCCGTTCCATCGGGGCAGGCCCGGCAGATCCGGGGACCGGACCCAGCCGCCCCCGTCGGGCCGGGACCATCGATCACAGGACGAGCCGTCGCACGCCTCGAGGAACTCCCAGCCGGGACCCTCACTCGTCCGGACCACGCTCGACGGCCGGACGGCCGGACCCGGCGGGTCGAGTTCGCCCGTCTGGATGGCCACCGTCGCCCGGTACATGGCGGACTCCAATGTCGCTGCAATGGCTGCTGTGTCGCCCACCTTCGAGGGGTCCAGCCATCCGGTGTCCTGGGTCCAGGCCCGGACACCGGCATCGGTGAGGATTCGGACCGTGCCGTCGTCGACCTCGATCGAGAGGGGACGCTCGCCGGAGAGCAGGTCGATCGTCGACAGGTCGCCGGTGTCCGGGTCGACCGCCACGACGCGGGTGCCGGCGATGTCACGTCCAGCGACCCACACCGTGCCGTCGTCGGCACGGTCGGCGACGGGATCTATGGGGAGCTCCCCGAGCGGGGTGCGGGTCAGTCGACCGTCCCAACCGACCAGGGCCCAGCCGCCTCGACCGTTCCAGCTGCGGTTGCCGACGAGCAATCCGCCCTCGACGTGGACCACGGCGCTGCCCCATTCCATGTCGCTCGGGACCCACGCCCAGTTCTCGAGCTCGAAGGCGCCGGGCAGGGATGGCGGGACCAGGGCCTCCGGTTCAGGGGCCGGCTCCGGGTCGTCGATGAGCAGCATCGCTGCCACCAGGACGACGGCCAGCCCGCCGAGCAGGAACCACCGCCACCGCGGCGGCGGCTCTTCGTCCGGCGGTTCCTCGACGCCTTCGAACTCGAACAGCGCCTCGACGTCCTCCACGGCGACTCTTGGTCAGCTTGCCCGCTGGAGCCCGGCGCTGGATTCTGCAGCATCGGCGACGAGCGCCCGAAGCTGGTGCCGGACGGCTGGGTGGCTGCCCACGCCGGGGCCGGCATTGGGCAGGGAGAGCTCGGAGACGACCGGAACGGCCATGTGTTCGAGAGTCTTGCGGAGCAGTCCGAGGCCCTTGGCGCCACCGCCCTTGCCGGAGCTGGCAGAGATGAGCAGCGTGGGTCGGGCGAAGACGGAGCGGTCGATCCGGGTCACCCAGTCGATGGCGTTCTTGAGTACTGCGGTGTACCCGCCGTTGTACTCGGGTGAGGCGAACAACACGACGTCGGTGTCGGCGAGTAGTTCATAGAGCCGGTGGGCGGCCTCTGGGACGCCGGATGCGGCTTCGAGGTCGCCGTCGTAGAGGGGAAGGGGGAGTTCGGCGAGGTCGACGAAGGTGGCGTCGAACCCGGCTCGGGCTGCCTCGTCGACGGCGGCGCGTGCGAGTTCCTTGTGCAGGGACGAGCGCCGGGTGCTCCCGGCGATGGCG
>JAHEFX010000176.1 GCA_024639975.1 bacterium | reverse complement strand
CGGATCGGCTCGGAGGGAAGCCGAACCGTTGGCCGTATCCTCAGCCGCATGCGAGTCGCCGGTGCACAGCTCAACCTGACGGTCGGTGCCCTCGAGGCCAATGAGGAGAAGATCCTCGACGCGATGGCCCGGGCCGAGTCCGAAGGTGCCGACGTGCTCCTGCTCCCCGAACTGGCCGTTTCCGGGTACCCGCCGGAGGACCTCCTGCTCCGTGACGGCTTCGTGGCTGCCTGCGCAGGGGTGATCGAGCGACTTGCCGCCGCCTCCCGGTCCTGCACGACGGTCGTGGGCTACCCGCGGGCCGTCCGGAAGCCCCGGGACGACCTCGACGCCGAGCCGCGCCGCGTCGCCAACGCCGTGGCCCTCCTTCGGGACGGTGAGGTGGTCGGCACCTACGACAAGGTGCTTCTCCCCTCCTATGGCGTCTTCGACGAGGCCCGCTATTTCCGACCAGGGACGGCTCCCGACGCCACGGTCACGATCGGCGGCGCAATGGCCGGCGTATCCATCTGTGAGGACGTCTGGGACGAGGACGGCCCGCCGCTTGCCCAAGCTGCCGCCGGCGCCGAGGTCCTCCTCAACGTCAATGCCTCCCCGTTCCACCACGGCAAGGCCGCCGAGCGCGAGCAACTGCTCGGCAGCCGGGCGCGCGGCGCCGGTGTCCCGCTCGTCTACGTCAACCTGGTCGGCGGCCAGGACGAGCTCGTCTTCGACGGCTGCTCGATGGTCTTCGACGCGTCGGGTGCCCTCGTCCACCGCTCCGCACAGTTCGCCGAGGACTTCTTCGTGCTCGACCTCCCCGGTTCCGGCACGGTCGAACCCCTCCTCTCCGCCGAGGAGGAGATCTACACCGCCCTCACGACCGGTCTCGTCGACTACGTGGACAAGAACGGCTTCTCTGCCGTGGTCATCGGCCTGTCGGGGGGGATCGATTCGGCTCTCACCGCCGCGGTCGCAGTGGACGCCCTCGGTGCGGACCGGGTCATGGGTGTCGCCATGCCGTCCGAGTTCTCCTCCGACCACTCGGTCTCCGACGCCGAGGCATTGGCGGCGAACCTCGGTATCGAATACCACGAGGTGCCCATCGCCGGCGCCTACGAGTCGTTCATCGACGCCCTGGCCCCGGTCTTCGGCGATCGTCCGTTTGGGCTCGCCGAGGAGAACGTCCAAGCACGCAGCCGCGGCGTGATCCTCATGGCGATCTCGAACAAGCTCGGCCCGATGGTGCTGACCACCGGCAACAAGTCCGAGATGGCCGTCGGGTACGCCACGTTGTACGGCGACATGGCCGGCGGGTTCTCGGTCCTGAAGGACGTGCTCAAGACGAAGGTCTACGACCTGGCTCGCTGGCGGAACCGCGACGGCGAGGTCATCCCGTGGGGGAGCATCGAGAAGCCGCCCTCGGCGGAGCTGCGGCCCGACCAGCGGGACTCGGACTCGCTCCCGCCCTACCCGGTGCTCGACGCGATCCTGGAGCGCTACGTCGATCGGGACATGTCGGTCGACGAGATCCACGAGGACGGCTTCGACCTCGGCGTCGTCGTCGACATCGCCAAGCTCGTCGACCGCAACGAGTACAAACGCCGCCAGGCCGCACCGGGCGTCAGGATCACCACGAAGGCGTTCGGCAAGGACCGGCGGCTCCCGATCACCAACCACTACCGGAGGGGATGACCATGCAGGTGCTCATCGACGGCGTCGTGACCGACCCGGCCGAGGCGACGATCTCAGTCCTCGATCTGGGCTTCGTCCGCGGGGTCGGGGTCTTCGAGGCGATCAAGGCCTACGACGGCCATCCCTTCACGCTCGGTCCACACCTCGACCGCTTGGCCCGCTCGGCGGCGATGAACGGGACGCCCCTCGCCGACCGATCGGATCTCGAGGCGTGGCTGACGACTGCCGCGGAGTTGGGACGTGACGCCGTCCTGAGAATCCTCTGCACGCCGGGCAGCGGTGACAGCCCTCCACGGACCGTCATCCTCGTCGAGGACTTGCCGGACCTGCCTCCCGCATTTCGTCTCGGAACCGTCCCCGCCCCCTGGCATCCCGGTGGCTCAGAGTGGGGCCTCGCCGGGGCGAAGACCCTCTCGTACGGACCGAACATGCATGCCACGGAATCCGCGGTCGCCCGCGGGTTCGACGATGCCCTGTTGATCTCCCGGGACGGGTTGGTGTTGGAGGGCCCGACTTCGGCCGTGGGCTGGGCCACCGACGGTGTCGTCTACTTCCCGACCCTCGACCTCGGCGTGCTGCCCTCGGTCTCGCGGCTCGTGGTGGAAGACCTCATCCCCGTGGCCGGTCTGGAGCTCCGGACCGGCCGCTACACGATGGAGGACGTCGCAGCCGCCGACGAGGTGATGATCCTGTCGACGGTCAAGGAGGTCGCCCCGGTGATCGCCATCGACGACCACGAGTTCGCCCCCGGCCCGATCACCGCCGACCTCCGAACTCGCTTCTTCCAGACCGTCGAAGCCGAAGCCGAGCGCTAGGCCTCCGCGAACCCCCCTCCCGTCTCGTCGCTGGTGCTCCTCGGCGGGGCCCATCCCCCCTTGCGGGGGGATTCCTCTTTGGGACGGGGGGGATCGCCTTCAGGCATGTGGGGAGCCCCCCTCCCGTCTCG
>JAHEFX010000018.1 GCA_024639975.1 bacterium | reverse complement strand
TCCGATGGCGATCTCGTCGAACCGCACCGAGCCGGTCAGGCCGTAGACGAACGACATCCCCCAGCCGAGGATGGCAGCCGACAGGACACCGATCAGGAAGAACTTCAGCGCCGCCTCGTTGGAGCGCTTGTCGCCCTTGCGCCAACCCGACAGCAAGAAGAGCGGTCCCGAGACCAGCTCGAGGGCCACGAAGAGGATGATGAAGTCACGGGCCGACGTCATCACCAATGCCCCGAGCAGCGAAGCCACGAGCAGGAAGTAGTACTCCCCCTCGTAGTACTTGTCCGACTCCAGGTACGCCACCGAGATCAGCAGCACGAGGTAGGCGGCGACGATGAACAGCGCCTTGAGCACCAGCGAGAACTCGTCGACGACGTAGGCGCCGTCGAACATCGTGGAGACCTCGTCGCGGGCCGCCAGCAGGATGAGCGGTACGGCAGCCGCCAGCATGCCCACGAGGGCGAGGACACCGGTGAGGTGCTTCTGCCCACGGTCCAGCACGAGGTCGAGGACGATGACGGCGAGCGCCGTCACGGCAACGATGATCTCGGGGAGGATCGCGAGGTAGTCGATCTCGTACGGCATGCGCGGAATCAGCCTCCGAAGGCCTTGGCGACGAGCTCGGTCACGGCCGGGGTCGTGGCTCCGAAGACCAGCTTCGGGTAGACGCCGAGGGCAACGATCGAGATGAGGAGCGGCACCCAGGCCGCCATCTCGAAGCCATCGGCATCGTGGAACTCGTGGCCCTCCCACTCGGCGGACGGCTTGCCGAGGTTCACCTTCTGGAGCATCCAGAGGAGGTAGCCGGCGGTGAGGACCGTGCCGATCGCCGCGGTCACCATCGCACCGCGGAACAGGCCCTCGTCGAGGCCCTCCAGCGGGTTGTAGGCCGCGAGCATCGAGCCGAACTCACCCCAGAACCCGGCAAGGCCCGGAAGGCCGAGCGACGCCATGGCCGTGAAGGACAGGATCCAACCGAGGCGGGGCATCAGGGCGAGGTTGCCGCCGAGGCGCTCCATGTCGCGAGTGTGGTACCGGTGGTGCATCGAACCGGCCAGGAAGAACAGCAGACCGGTGATGACACCGTGGGCGACCATGCCGATGATGGAGGCATTGATGCCGATGTCGGTCATCGTCGAGATGCCGAGCATCACGAAGCCCATGTGCCCGACCGACGAGAAGGCGATCAGTCGCTTCATGTCCTGCTGGGCCAGACACGCCAACGAGCCGTAGATGATCCCGATCACCGATAGGACGGCGATCGCCGGGGCCCAGAGCTTGGCCTGCTCGGGCAGCACCGGGATGGCGATCCGGATGAAGCCGTAGGAACCGAGCTTCAGGAGGATGGCGGCCAGGAGGACCGAGCCGACCGTCGGGGCTGCCGTGTGGGCATCGGGGAGCCAGGTGTGCAGGGGCCACATGGGCACCTTCACTGCGAAGCCCAGGGCCAACCCGGCGAAGATCCACCCGGCAAACGGGAGGGCACCGAGGGCCGGGGCCTGCTCGATGAGGTCCGGGATGGAGAAGGTGGCCGGGTCGCTGTTGAAGTACAGCGCCAGGAAGCCCAGCAGCATGAACGCCGAGCCGAAGAACGTGAACACGAAGAACTTGATCGACGCGTAGAGCCGCATCTCCGTCACCCGGTTGAAGACCGGGATCTTCTTCTCGGAGGTGTCGCCCCAGATGCCGATCATGAAGTACATCGGCAGCAGGACGACCTCGAAGAAGATGAAGAAGAGGATCAGGTCGAGCGCCACGAAGGTCCCGTTCATGCCCGCGGCGAGCACGAGGATGAGGATCAGGAACGCCTTGGGGTTCTTCGGCTCGTCCCAGTGGTTCCACGAGTAGATGATCGCCAGCACGGTCACGAACGCCGACAGCACGAGCATCGGCAGCGAGATGCCGTCGATCCCGATCTGGTAGCTGGCGTCGATGCCGGGGATCCACTCGAGGTCCGTCCCGAACTGGAAGGAGGCCGCTGCGTCGTAGTCGAACGCCAAGGCCGCGGCGATGGTGATCCCGAGGGTCACGAGCGCGGTCAGGAGTGAGAGCCACTTGGCCGGCTCCTCGTTCTTCTTCGAGGTGAAGCCCACGAGCAATGCGCCGATGAGCGGCACGAAGATCGTGAGGCTCAGGCCAAGCCCGTCGTCCCAGAAGTCCATTTCTCCAGTTCCTTCCCTACAGCACGAAAACGAAGCTGATTACGAGTACGACGACACCGAGGATGAAGGCGGCGGCGTATTGCTGCACCCGCCCCGTCTGTGCCCTGCGGAACACCGCTCCGGATGCTCCAGCGGCACCGGCGAGACCGTTGACGGCCGCGTCGATGCCCTTCTGGTCGACGCCGTAGACGGCGCGACCCAGCCACACGCCCACGAGCCCGGCGCCGTTGATGACGGCGTCGATGACGTGGCCGTTGAACCAGTCGATGAACCTGGCGAGTGGCCCCTTGATGAACGCGACGATCGCCAGGTAGAAGTCGTCGAGGTAGTACTTGTTCTCCAGCAGGGGGTAGAGGCCGGGGATGTGGAGGCGGTCCCGCTCGGCCTGGGTGTCGGCGTCCCGTGCGAAGAGCCACCAGCCGATCGCGATCCCGACCACGCCCGCGGTGAGCCCGGTCAGGGCGACCCCGAGGTCGAGGGACTCGGGATGGAACTCGTAGAACTCGTTCGCCCTGATCTCCAGCCACTTCGTCATGCCGGTGAAGACGCCCGGCACGTTGAGGAAGCCGGCGCCGACGCTGAACACGCCGAGCACGACCAAGGGAGCCGACATGGAGGCCGGCGACTCGTGCGGGTGGCCGTGGCCCTTGTACTCGCCGTGGAACGTCAAGAAGACGGCACGGGTCATGTAGAAGGCCGTGATGGCGGCGCCGAACACCGCCGTCCAGAAGAAGAACGTGTCGATCCCGATCCCGAGGACCATCGCGGTCGATGGCCCCTCGGCATGGGTGAGCCCGGCGAGGATCTCGTCCTTCGAGAAGAACCCGGCGAGCGGCGGGATCCCGGCGAGGGCGAGCGAGCCGATGACGAACGTCCAATAGGTGATGGGCATCGGCTTGCGCATGCCGCCCATGTCGCGCATGTCGTTGGAATGGACGGCGTGGATCACCGACCCGGCACCGAGGAACAGCAGCGCCTTGAAGAAGGCGTGGGTGAAGAGGTGGAACAGGCCGGCGGTGTAGGCGCCCGCACCCATGGCCAGGACCATGTAGCCCAGCTGGGAGAGCGTCGAGTAGGCAAGGATCTTCTTGAGGTCCCACTGGACGAGTGCGATGAGCCCCGTGAGGAAGAGCGTCAGCCCGCCGATGAGCATGATCCAGGGACGGGCATCGGCGGCAAGGCCCTCGTAGAGCGGGAACATCCGGCCGAGGAGGTAGACGCCCGCGGTAACCATCGTCGCGGCGTGCATGAGCGCGGAGACCGGCGTGGGGCCCGCCATCGCGTCGGGCAGCCAGACGTGGAGCGGGAACTGCGCCGACTTGCCCATCGCACCGAAGAACAGGAGCAGTGCGCCGACGACGGCCACCGAGGAGAGCTCGCCGGCGCCCTCTTCGGCGGCGTCGAGGATGCCGGTGATGTTGAACGTGCCGACCGAGGCGCTGAGCATGATCGCACCGAGGATGAGGCCGACGTCGGCGACCTTGTTCACATAGAACGCCTTCATGCCGGCCGAGGAGTTCTCCTTCTCCTCCCAGTAATGCCCGATGAGCAGGTACGAGGCAACGCCGACCAGCTCCCAGCCGATGATCAGCTGGACGAGGTTCGGGGCGGCGACGAGCACCAGCATGGCGCCGGCAAACAGGGAGATGGCCGAGAAGAAGCCGGCGTAGCGGATCTCGCCCTTCATGTACCCGACGGCGTAGATGTAGACGAGTAGGGCGACCGTGCCCACGACGAAGAACATCATCGACGACAACCCGTCGACGACCCAGCCGAGCTCGAAGGCGAACCCGGAACCGAGATCGCCGATGACGTACGAGGCCTCGTAGAGCACGCCGTCGGTCATGGTCAGGATCCAGAGCCAGGTGCCATGGAAGAAGACGTAGCCCATCATCGCGATGGCGAGGCGGTGGCCCCACTTCTCGTTCGCCTTCCCCAGGAAGACGATCAGGAGGGCGGCCACGAAGGGCAGGACGAGGATGAGCCAGACGTTCTCGACTGCCCACCCGGAGGTGATGCCGGCCTCGACGCCGCCACCGCCGTGCTCGCCACCTTCTTCGGCGAGGAACATCCCGAGGCGTGTGAGGGAGCCCATCGATCAGCCCCTCATCAGTTCGAAGTCGTCGACGTTCGCGGTGGCGCGGTTGCGGAAGATGAGGATCACGATCGCGAGGCCGATCCCGACCTCGGCGGCGGCGACGGTGATCATGAAGATGGCAAAGACGTTGCCGGTGGCGAAAGCGTCCCTGATCCACGCCTCGAACGCCACCAGGTTCAGGTTGACGGCGTTGAGCATGAGCTCGACCGACAGCAGGATCATCACGGCGTTGCGCCGCGCCAGCAGGCCGTAGACCCCGAGGGAGAACAGCAGCGACGACAGCAGCAGGAACTGGACGAGCGTCATTCGTCGTCCTTCATGATCGTGGTCACGAAGAATCCGGTGGCAACGAGGACGGCGGCGAGGATGGCGATGCCGATGACGAGTACGAGGATGCTCATGCGTCGGTCCTTTCAGCTTCTTCGGCCGGTGACCGGTCCTTGCGGGCGAGCGCGATGCCACCGATGAGGGCGGCGAGCAGCACGAACGAGACGATCTCGAACGGGATGAGGTAGCGACCCAGCAGCGAGTCGGCGAGGTCGCCGGTGGTGATGGGGTCGCCGACGCCCTCGATCTCGACGTCGCCGAAGGCGACCCAAGACGTGCCCGCCAGGAGCGCGAACGTGGCAAGGGCGGTAATGGCGGCGAGACCGCGACGCTCGTTGTCGAGGCTCACCTCGCGGCCCATCGGCGCCCGCGTGATCATGATCCCGAACAGGAACAAGACGAGCACGGCGCCCACGTAGACGAGGACCAGCACCCACGCCACGAACTCGGCTGACAGCAGCAGGAAGAGTGCGGCCGTCGATGCGAGGACACCGACAAGCGAGAGAGCGGCATGGATCAGGTTGCGGCTGGTGACGACCTTCACGCCGGCGAAGGCGATCACCAGGGCGAGCACCAGGAAGACCCAGTTGACCGGTAGGGAGATCCAGTCGGCCATCAGGACTCCAGCGCCGGTGCGTCGGGAACCGTCTCGAGCCAGTCCTGGAGCTTCTCCTTGCGGTGCAGGAGTTCACCCATCTCTTGCTCGCCGTACTCGTACTCGGGGCTCCAGAAGAGGGCATCGAAGGGGCAGACCTCGACGCAGATCCCGCAGTACATGCAGAGGGCGTAGTCGATGTCGAAACGATCGAGCTCGGCGCGGACCCGGACGCGTCCGCCCGGCTTGGACGGTTCCTGCTCTTCCTTGTGGCCCTCGATGTAGATGCACCAGTCGGGGCAGGAGCGGGCACAGAGCATGCACACCGTGCAGGCGTCCTGGTCGAGAGCGATCACACCGCGGGCACGCGGGTGCGGCTCTTCCTTCACCTTCGGGTAGTTGACCGTCACGGGCTTGGTGAAGAGCGTCTTCCAGGTGACGCTCATGCCTCGGATCATCCCGGGGATCGGGTTCGGGGTGTCTGCCATCAGAAGAGCACCTTCATCACAGCGGTCACGACGATGTTGGCCAGGCCGATCGGGACCAACCACTTCCAGGCGAAGGTCTGGAGCTGGTCCTCGCGAAGACGGGGCCAGGTCCAGCGGGTCCAGATCATGACGAAGACGAGCACCCCGATCTTCAGGCTCAACCAGATCGGACCCGTGAGGCCGGGAATGGTGATGCCGAAGACCTCGGCTCCCGCCGGGGCATAGCCGCCGAGGAACAAGGTGGCGGCGATCGCAGCGAAGGTGAACATGTTGGCGAACTCGCCGAGGAAGAAGAAGAGGAAGCGGAAGCCGGTGTACTCGGTGAGATAGCCCGTCGTCAGCTCGGACTCGGCGATCGGCATGTCGAACGGAATTCGGCTCATCTCAGCCAGTGCGGCGATGAAGAACACGACGAACGCCACGGCTTGGGGGATGACGAATGGCATGCCCCATTCGATCTGCGCCTCGACGATCCCGTTGAGGCTCATGGTCTCGGCGAGGATGACGACGCCGATGACCGACAGGACCATGGGCAGCTCGTAGGCGATCAGCTGGCCGGCTGCTCGGAGGCCGCCGATGAGGGAGTACTTGTTGGCCGAGGACCAACCCGCCATGAGCACACCGATGGTGCCGACGGAGCTGATGGCCAGGGCGAAGAAGATGCCGAGGTCGAGGTTCCGCACCACGAGCGCATCGCCCGGTCCGAAGGGGATCACCACGAACAGCGAGACGGCCGAGATCAGCACCAGGATCGGCGCATACTTGAAGACCGGGCGATCGGCCTCGGCGGGGATGATGTCTTCCTTCTGGAAGAACTTCACGCCGTCGGCGATCAGCTGGGCCCAGCCGTAGCGGCCACCGGCGAAGTACGGACCCACCCGAGCCTGCATGTGTGCGGAGATCTTCAGCTCGGCGTAGCCGATGATGAGGCCGGCGACCGGGACGAGCAGCGCCACGGTCAGCAGCTTCAGAACCAGCACGATCCAGAAGTTCTCGAGCAAGGACTCCATCAGGCCGCACCCCCGGAGCGGGGTACCGAAGCGAAGCGGCGCACCGTCATCGGTCGACGTCTCCGAGGACGAAGTCGAGGGAGCCCATCACAGCGAGGAGGTCGGGGACGATGACGCCTTCGAGGATCCACGGCAGCATCGAGAGGTTGGAGAACGAGGCGGTGCGGATCTTCACCCGGTAAGGGCCCTGGCCACCCTCGGAGACGAGGTAGTAGCCCATGACGCCCTTCGGCACCTCGGCACGCACATAGGTCTCGCCCTTGGGGACCTTGATGATCTTGGGGACCTTCGCCTGCAGCGGTCCGGAGGGGACCTTCTGGATGGCTTGCTTGACGATGTTGGCGGACTGGCGGATCTCGGCCAGCCGCACCCACCAGCGGTCGAACGAGTCACCCTCGGTCCCGACCGGGATCTCGAAATCGACCTGGTCGTAGGGGAGGTAGTCGGTCTCGTTGCGGAGGTCGTAGGGAACACCGGAGGCACGGAGATTGGGTCCGGTGACGCCGTAGGAGAGGGCCACCTCCGGGGGGAGGACGCCGATCCCCTTGGTGCGGGCCACGAAGATCTCGTTCTTGCGCAGGAGCTTTTCCAGCTGGTCGGTCGAGGCGATCACCCCGTCCATCGCGGCTTCGGTCTCGGTGAAGAACCCGGCGGGAAGGTCCTGGGTGAGCTTCTTCTGCTCCTTGCCGGCGCCGGCAGCCGGCTTGATGCCGCCGATGCGGTTGAAGTTGGGGTGGAAGCGTCCACCGGTGACGGACTCCAGCACGTCGAGCACCCGCTCGCGATCACGGAGGGCGAACATCAGGGGCGTCGTTGCGCCCAACTCGAGCGGGAACGAGCCCATGAAGAGGAGGTGGGCGCTGATCCGAGTCATCTCCGTGAGGATCAACCGGATCCATTGGGCGCGCTCGGGGACCTCGATGCCCATGAGGCGCTCGGCGGCAACCACGAACGGGATCTCGTTGGCGTAGCCACTGGTCCAGTCGATGCGGTTGATGAGGGCTATGACCTGGGGGTAGGTACGAACCTCGGAGATCTTCTCGTAGCCCCGGTGCATGTACCCGAGGATCGGTCGGACGTCGGTGATGACCTCACCGTCGACCTTGGCCACCAGCCGGAGCACGCCGTGTGTGGACGGGTGCTGGGGACCGATGTTGAGGGTCATGTCGGAGGTCTCGAGCTCGACCGCTACGGAGGTCTCCGAGATCTGGGCCATGGCCTGTGCGTCCAACATCAGGCCCCCGGGTTCTCGGTGCTGGGACCGGTCGGGGCCGGCTTCTCGGGCATGTCCTCGACGTCGACGTCACCCGGCCAGGGCTTCACCTCGCGTGACAGGAGGGCGAAGGACTTGCGCAACGGGTAGCCCTCGAACTCGTCCGGCAGGTAGAGGTTGGCGTCGCTGGAGATCCCGTCGAAGGCGATGCCGAACATCTCGTGCGACTCGCGCTCGTGCCACTGGGCGCCGGGGAAGAGCGGCTCGACCGAGGCGATGGTCGCGCCCTCCTTCGGGAGGTCGGTCGACAGGATGATCGTCTGGCGCTGGTCCACGTCGGTGAGGGCACAGAGCATCTCGTAGCGCTCCTCGACCTCGTCCTCGGGCTCGTCGCCGACGGCCACGTCGTTGGCCCAGTCGATCGCCGAGATGAACTCGAACATGGTCAGGCCCTCGGCACGGGCGGCCTCGACGGCCCCGTACCAGTCCGACGACTCGACCCGCAGCTTGGCGGTGTCGAGTTCCTGGGAAGCCGAGGTCGCACCGACGGCAGCCGCGATCCGCTCGACGTAGGCCGACAGCGGGGTCGCTGCGTCCTCCGAGGCCTCTTCGGTCTCAGGCGGGTTCGTGCTCACGCTGCTTCCACTTGTCGGGGATGTCCTCGCCCTGGATCTTCTCCTGGAGCAGGACGATGCCCTCCATGAGTGCTTCGGGTCGGGGCGGGCAGCCGGGGACGTAGACATCCACGGGGATGACCTGGTCGATGCCCTTGGTGACGCTGTAGGAGTCCCAGTAGGGGCCGCCGCAGTTGGCGCACGATCCCATCGAGATCACGTACTTGGGGTCGGGCATCTGGTCGTAGAGGCGTCGCACCACCGGAGCCATCTTGTCGGTGAGGGTGCCGGCAACGACCATCAGGTCGGCCTGGCGCGGTGAGGCGGGGAACGGGATGATGCCGAACCGCATCATGTCGTAGCGGGGACCGGCCGCGGCGATCATCTCGACCGAGCAGCAGGCGAGTCCGAACTGGAACATCCAGAGGCTGTACTTGCGGGACCAGTTCAACAGGAACGAGAGGGGTTTCACCCGCCCGAACTTCTCGGCGACTACTCCCATTTGAGGACGCCCTTCCGAATGGCATAGACCAGTCCGACGGTCAGGATCGCGATGAAGACGACCATCTCGACCAGGCCGAACATGCCGAGCTCCTCGAGCTTGATGGCCCACGGGAAGATGAAGACGGCCTCGACATCGAAGATGACGAAGAGCAGGCCGAAGATGTAGTACCTGACGTGGGACTGCGCCCAGCCGTCACCCACGGGGTCGACACCGCACTCGTAGGTGAGGTACTTCGCCTTCGTCGGGTTCGACGGACGCAGGAGGGAGGCCACGCCCAGCATGGCAAGCACGAGCACGGCACCGAGGCCGATGAACGCGCCAACCGTGATGTAGTCCTGGAAGTACTCGGTCACCTGCTCCTGCCCGGATGTCTGCGAAGACCGGTGGCGAGTATATGCCCCAGTTCCTGCTGGCAGAACTTCATCCCGACACGGCGTCGGTGACCGTGTCGCGTACCGGCCCGCCTAGCGTTCGAGCGTGCGCATTCCGGACTACGGCGGCGGTTCGATCGCCAACCTCATGGCCGAGCTCGAAGGGCGTCTGGGAACGACCCCTCCCCTGCCCGGGCTCCATGCGGATCTGGCAGCCGCCATCCCCGACGCCGACACCTACGTCGTGGTGCTCTTCGACGGGCTCGGCGACCACCAGCTCGCCCACCCGGCGGCCTCCTCGCTGGCCGGGAGTCGCGTCGGACGCCTCGATGCATGCTTTCCGACGACGACGGCCGTGTCCATGGCTTCGATGGCGACTTCGCTCGCACCGGCAGGTCACGGCATCCTGTCGCACTTCCTCCACCTCCGGTCCGGCACGGTCAACGCGCTGAAGTGGCGGACCATCTCCGGCAAGGACTCGGGGATCGACACCACGACCTTCCTCCCCGAGACCGCTTGGGAGCGTCTCGGTGCCGTCGGCAAGGAACCGATCACCGTCCAGCCTGCCTCCTTCGAGGGGACACCGCTGTCGCGCCTGCTCTATCGCGGGGCGCGCTTCGAGGGTGTGTGGTCGGCGTCGGACTGGATCGATGCGACCGCGTCCATGGCCGGAACCCCGGGACGGCTCATCTTCGCCTACTGGCCCATGGTCGACGTCGCAGCGCACACCGCCGGCCAGGACTCAGACGTCTACCGATCCCAGTTGGCCGAGGTCGACGGGATGTGGTCACACCTGACGACTCGCCTCTCCGAAGGCGCCGTCGCCGTCGCCACCGCCGATCACGGGCACCTCGACTACGGCCGGAACGACCGTGAGCCCCTCGATCGCCATGGAGCCACGGTCTTCGGCGACCCAAGGGCCCTGTTCCTGCGCACCGACGACGATCGGGCGGCGCGACTGGCTGGCGAGCACCCGGTGACGCTCATCGACGATCCTCGCCCGCTTCTCGGTCCGGGTGACCACCCCGATCTGGCTCACCGTGCCCCCAGCCACGTCCTCCTGTCGGACCGGGGCAAGCTCGTCATCCCTTCCTTCATGGACGACCGCCTCGTCGGCTACCACGGCGGCCTGGAACCCGAGGAGGTCGAGGTCCCCCTCCTGGTGGCAGCCCCCTGAGGGCCGCTGGGCGCAACGAGGTACCGAGGACCCCCCTCCCACTCCGCTTCGCTCCATGGGGCCCATCCCCCCTGCGGGGGGATCTCTTCTCCCTGCTGTTGGATCCCCCCAACCCTCATGCGAGGAATCCCACCCCCCTCCGGAGAGATCCCCCCAACCCTCATGCGAGGAATCTCACCTCCCTCTTGAGGGATCCCCCCGGCGGGGGGATGGGCCCCGCCGAGGAGCCTGCGACGAGACGGGAGGGGGGATCTCCCCGAGCCGGGCGTCCGTCGCCCGTCGACTCCCTACAGTTCGCCCATGGAAAAGGTCTGCTCCAACTGCGATCGCGATCCCGGGGACGGGTACCGGTGTCGCCACTGCGGCACCATGCAGTACCGCTACGCGATCGAGTCGGACGACTGGGAGGGCGCCCATCCCGAGCTCGAGGACGAACAGAACTGGGACGACCGGGACGGTGCGCCCACCGGGCAGGATCCGTCGGGCGAGCAAGCTTCCCCCGGTCCCAAGCCTCGACCCAGGAAGCGGGAGCGGGACAAGGACCGGGGCCGGTACCGCTACTCGATCGAGTCGGACGACTGGGAGGACGCCCATCCCGAGCTCGAGGACGAACAGAACTGGGACGACCGGGACAACCTGCCGACCGACGAGGCCGTCGCCGAGGATCTCGAGGCACTGCTCCGACCACCGGAGTTCACTTCTCGGCCCCGGGCGGAGTCCGAGTCCGGCCAAGAGGTATTCAGGAGTCGCGCCGACCTACCGCCGGAGACCGAGCCGTTGGCCCAGCCCCGCCAAGGCCGGGGCTGTCGGGGTTGTCTCGTCCTGCTCCTGGTCATCGGCATCGGATTGGCCGCAGCCGGCACCCTGCTCGGCTTCTTCTTCACCGAGCGAGAGACCGGCACCATCGAGGTGGACGGGACCGCAGGGGATTGCCTGCTGCTCGAGTCGGACGGCTTCGTCGTCACCGATACGGTCACCGTCGATTGCGACGAACCCCACGACGCCGAGGTGTACCTCACCTCCACGTTCCCCGAGGGTGACTTCCCCGGGGACGGCGCGCTCGCCGACACCGCCGACAGCGCTTGCTTCGACGCCTTCGAGGGCTACGTGGGCACGCCGTACGTCGACTCCGTCTACTACTACGACTGGCTGGTACCCACCGAGGATGGCTGGGAGGCCGGTGACCGAGAACTGCTCTGCACGCTGGTCTCCGAAGACGGGGCCAGGTTGGTCGGCTCGGCCTTCGCCTCCGGGCGCTGACCGAGTGATTTGGCCTACCTAAACATTCCCCGATAGTTTGTATCAGGCCAACCTGAACATTCGATCGGGCGAGCCCGATCGACCCCTTGGAGTCCCCCGATGCGACCCCTGACTCGCTTGTCGATACTCGCCATCCTCGGCGCCCTCGTCCTCGCTGCGTGTGGTGGCGGCGAGGAGTCCCTCACGATCTACTCCGGACGGAGCGAAGACCTCATCGGACCGGTGATCGCGCAGTTCGAAGAGGAGTCGGGGATCGCCGTCGAGGTCCGGTATGGGGACTCGGCGGAGCTGGCGACGACCCTCACCGTGGAGGGCGACGAGACCCCGGCCGATGTGTTCTTCGCCCAGGACCCCGCCTCCCTCGGCCTGGTCGCCGATGCCGACCTCTTCACGATCCTCCCGGCCGAGATCACGGGCCTCGTTCCAGCCCGATTCAGCGACGGCGACGGGCGCTGGGTGGCAACATCGGGTCGGGTCCGGACCTTCGTCTACAACACCGACCTCGTGGCCACCGACGAGCTGCCCCAGTCGATCTGGGACCTCACCGACCCGAGCTGGTCCGGACGCCTCGGCATCGCCCCGACCAACGGCTCGTTCCTCTCGTTCGTGGCCGCCATGGTCCTCGACGAGGGCGAGGAGCGAACGCTCGAGTGGCTCGAAGCGATCGCCGCGAACGAAGCTGCCGACTACCCGAAGAACTCGGCCATCGTCGAAGCGGTCGACCTCGCCGAGGTCGATGCCGGGCTCGTCAACCACTACTACCTGCTGCGTCGCCAGGCGGAGCTGGGCGATGTGGCGGCGGCCAACCACTTCATCCCGGCCGGTGATGCCGGGTCCCTGGTCATGACCGCCGGCGCCGGCGTGCTCTCCGACTCGGATGCAGCCGTCGAGTTCGTCGAGTTCCTCCTCACGACCGAGACCCAGACCTACTTCGCCCAGGAGACCTTCGAGTTCCCGCTGCTTCCGGGCGTCGACCCGGTCGCCGGCCTGCCCCCGATCGACGAGATCGCCACGCCCGACATCGAGCTCGGTGACCTGTCCTCGGCCTTGCAGACAGCCGTCGACCTCGTCGCCCAGGCAGGCCTCGTCTAGGACGATGGCGGCCCCTCCCGCCTCCGCGCATCGGGGCCGCTCGAGGCTGCTCCCCGCTCCGAGGGGGCTCGGCCCGATCTGGGCCTGGGTGACGGCGGTTGTCGTGCTCGCCCCGGCCACCGGCACGCTCGTTTGGATGGTCCTGTTCAACGCCGGGCAGGGGGCCGATGCACTGGAGTCCATCGGCCTTGCTCGGACCGTCGAACTCCTGGGCAACACCGTCGGTCTGGCCGCGACCACCGCCGCTACCGCCGTGGCCATCGGTGTCACCTCGGCCTGGCTCGTCACCCGGACCGACCTGCGGGGCCGCCCGATCTGGACCGTCCTCGTCGCGCTCCCGATCGTCTTCCCCTCCTACGTGGGCGCGCTGGCGCTCCTGGGGTCCTTTGGCCCGTCCGGGGTCGTCAACGAGTGGCTCGGTACCTCGATCCCGAAGCCGATCGGCTTCGTCGGGTCCTGGCTGGCCCTGTCGTTGTTCAACGCCCCCTACGTGTTCCTGCTCACGGTCGTCGCCCTGCGGCGAATGGACCGATCGCTCGAAGAGGCAGCCAGAGGGCTCGGCCTCGGACCGTGGGCGGTCTTTCGACGGGTGGTGCTCCCCCAACTCCGCCCGACCCTCGCCGCATCCGTCCTGTTGGTGGCCCTCTACGCGGTGGCCGACTTCGGTGCCGTTTCCTTCATGGGCTTCGACACGTTCACCCGGGCGATCTACTCCAGGTTCCGCATCGGGGACGTCGAGTCGGCCGTGGCCATCGCAGCAGTGTTGGTCCTGATCACGATCGTCCTCCTGCTCCTCGTCCGGGATGCCCGCAAGACCTCGGCACCACCGTCGGCGAGGAGCGGGCGCGAGCCCGTGCTCGTCTCGCTCGGCGGCTTGGCCCGGTTCGGCGCCGGTGCATTCCTCACCACCCTGGTCGGCGTCTCGGTCGCCCTGCCAACAGCCGTCCTGATCACCTGGACGTTGCAGGGCAGCTCGGCTTCGTGGACGGGACTGGCGGCTGCAGCCTTCGGTTCGCTCGGTGTTTCGGCCCTGGCCGGTGGCGCCGCGACCGTGGTGGCGGTGCCGGTTGCGCTACTGGTCGTCCGCTACCCGAGCCGGTGGTCGGGCAGCCTGGACCGAGTGCAGTGGGGCCTCTACTCGCTCCCCCACCTCGCCGTCGCCCTCGCGCTCCTCGTGTTCGCCCTGCGGGTGGCTCGGCCCGCCTACCAGACGCTTGCGCTCCTGGTCCTGGCGTTCGTGACGATGTTCTTGCCGCAGGCGACCGGTGCCATCGCAGACGGCCTGCACGGGGTGTCGCCCCGACTCGAGGAGTCCGCCCGCTCGCTCGGCCGGGGCCCGGCCAAGGCATTCACATCGGTGACCCTCCCCATCATCCGGCCCCAGTTGGCGACCGGTGCACTGTTGGTCTTCCTCACCACGGTCAAGGAACTGCCGGCGACGCTGCTGCTCCGTCCCACCGGGCTCGACACGCTCTCCGTGCGGATCTGGTCCGCCACCGAAGAAGGGCTCCTCGGGCGTGCCAGCGCAGCCGCGCTAGTACTACTGGCCGTGTCCGCCCTTCCGATGTTCCTGCTCTCCACCCGCGACCTGCGCCGGGCTCGTCCATGACGGCCCCGCAGTCGTTGGCGATCCGCTGTCGCGGACTGACGAAGCACTTCGGCGAGGTCGCCGCCGTCGACGGCTTCCACCTCGACGTCTGGGAAGGGTCGGTCGTATCGCTGCTCGGGCCCTCCGGCTGCGGCAAGACCACAGCACTCCGGCTCATCGCCGGGTTCGAGGAACCCGAGGCCGGGACGGTCGAGATCGGCGGGAGGGAGGTGGCCGGGCCGCACGGCTGGGTGCCGCCCGAGCGCCGCCAGGTAGGGATGGTGTTCCAGGACCACGCCCTCTTCCCCCATCTGGACGTAGCCGGTAACGTCGGCTTCGGACTCCCGGATGGCGATCCTGCCCGGGTGGCGGAGGTGCTCGACCTCGTCGGCCTCGGCGACCTGTCCCAGCGCATGCCGGCCGACCTCTCTGGTGGCCAGCAGCAACGGGTCGCCCTTGCCCGGGCGATGGCCCCGAATCCACGGGTGGTCCTCCTGGACGAACCGTTCTCGAGTCTCGACGCAGCACTTCGTGAACACGTGCGAGCCGAGGTGCGCCAGATCCTCGCCGTCGCCGGTGCCACAGCCGTCCTGGTGACGCACGACCAGGAGGAGGCCCTCTCGTTCTCCGACGTCGTCGCAGTCATGCGGGCCGGCTCGACCGTCCAGGTCGCCCCGCCCACGACCCTCTACCTCGAGCCCGCAGACGAATGGATCGCCGGGTTCGTGGGCGATGCCGACTTCATCGAGGCCCCGGTGCAGGACGGGCTCGCCACGACGGCGCTCGGGGAGTTCCCCGCCGACGGCCCCGATCGGGTCGGGGCGCGCGTGATGCTGCGCCCGGAGTCGGTCGTGCTCGAGGCCGACGAGACCGGGAAGGGCGTGGTGACGGATCGGCGGTTCTTCGGCCACGACCAGTTGGTCACCGTTCGCCTCGACGACGGCTCCCGAGTGCGGAGCCGGTTCGGCCCCACCCCCGTCCTGGCCGAGGGAACCCGCGTGGCGGTCAGAGCAGAGTCAGCCCGGGTGTTCTGACCTGAGGAGTCCCGTCTTCGGGACTTGAGTGCTCGAGGACGGCGGCCGGAGGGCGCCTAGGGCGTCACGACGGGGAGGCCGGCGGCGTTCCAGGCGACGATGCCACCGTCGAGCTCGGTGACCTGGGTGAAGCCGAGCTCCTTCATCTCCCGGACGGTCTGGGCCGACCGGTTGCCACTGTTGCAGTAGACGAGGTAGTGGGCATCGCGATCGAGGGCCTCGAGGTCACCCGAGAAGGTGGGCTCGTAGAAGTCGATCTGGGCGGCGCCGTCGATGTAACCGGTGGCGATCTCCTCGTCGGTCCGCAGGTCGAGCAGTGTGGCGGAGGGATCGGCCTCGATCTCTGAGGCGAAGTCCTCGGCGTCGACCCGGGTGAACGCGACCGAAGCGCCGTCGGAGCACGCACCGAGGGCCAGGGCTCCGAGGAGCAGGAGGGAGAAGATGGGGAGGAAGCGTCGCATGTGGGTATCACCGTAGGAGGGGATGTTCAGGGGTGCACCATGATACCCCCCTGGGTATTATTCGGTCGAGCCGGTCGGCGCCCCTACCCTCACCGCCCGATGCGTGTCGCCGTCCTCGACCTCGGTTCGAACAGCTTCCGGCTGCAGCTGTCCGAAGTCGGACGCGACGGATCCATCGCCGACATCCACCAGGAACGGCAACTGCTGCACCTCGGCGGGGTCGTCGGATCACACGGCTACCTCCCCGACGATTCAGTCCGCCGGGCGATCGCCACCGCCCGGGAGTTGGTCGACCTCGCCGAACGAATTGGCTGCGACCACCTGTTCGCCGTGGCCACGGCGGCGTTCCGCGAAGCTGAGAACGGCCCCGAAGTGGCCGATCTCATCAGTGCCGCAATCGGCACACAGGTGCGGGTGGTCGACGGGTTGGAGGAGGCCCGACTCTCCTTCCTCGGTGCCCAGGCATCGGTGCGGCTCGAGCCCGGCCCGGTCACCGTCCTCGACCTCGGCGGCGGCAGCCTCGAGATAGCCGTCGGGGAAGGCGCTCGCCTCGACCGATCCTCGAGCCATGCCCTGGGCGTGAGTCGCCTCCACGCATCGATCGGCGGGGACGAGGTGCTCTCACCGTCGGGACGCCGACTCGTGGCCGAGGCGGTGGCAAACGAACTCGCCAACAGCGCCTCGGCATCGGACCAGGTCGTGGCCGTCGGCGGGGCCGTGCGGGAACTCGCCCGGGTCGCGGCCAAGCGGTCCGGAGCGTGGCTCCCGGACTCCGTCAACCACTTCCGCCTCCATCGCGACGGACTCGAAGCCGCCCTCGACGTTCTCGCACCCATCTCGGCGGAGGAACGGGTCGAGGAGTACGGGATCAACGAGGGTCGAGCCCCGGACCTCCCCGTCGCGGCGGCCGTGCTGATCGACACCATGACCGCTTTGGAGGTCGAAGAAATGGTCGTCTCCGACTGGGGGCTGCGGATGGGCGTGATGATCGACGTGCTCGACCTGCCGATCCCGACCGGGGACGAGGTGTGGCAACGATCGGCCGAAGCACTGCGCCGCCGATTCCTGGCCGACGATCCGCACCCGGGCCACGTGGCCGAACTCCTGCTCGACCTCTGGGCGCCGCTCAGCCACCTCCATGGATTGGACGACGACCACCTCCGGGTAGTTGTGGTCGCCGCCCTGCTCCACGACATCGGCAAGTCGCTCTCGTTGGACGGCCATCACCGCCATTCGGCCTACCTCGCCGAGCACGCCCACCTCCGTGGCCTGGAGCCGCACGAGCTCGCCTCGGCCCTGTCGTTGATCCGCTACCACCGGGGTGGGCCACCCCGTCGTCGGTACCCACCGTTCGACGCCCTCACCCCCGACGACCGTCGCACGACCAGGCGAATGGCCGCAATCCTGCAACTGGCAGATGCGCTCGACCGGACCCGCGACGGCGCCGTCGAGCAGGTGGTCGTCGCCGACAACGGCCACGCCCTGCTGCTCCGTCTGGTCGGTGCCGGCGCCATGCCACCCAGTGGCGCCGATTCCCGATTGGAGTATGCGTCGGACATCCTCGGTCGCGACATCGAGTTCATCGTCGAGGGAGGACCCGCATGAGTGTCGAATGGCTGGACGAGGCCGCCTGCCGCGCCGCGTCGTCACTCAAGTGGTCGAAGGTCGGCACGGAGACCCTGGCGGCCTGGGTCGCCGAGATGGACGTGGCGCTGGCCCCGCCGATCGCGGCCGCCCTCCACGAGGCCATCGACCTCCAGATGGTGGGCTACCCGCCCCACGAGACCGAGACCGACCTGCGGGAAGTGATCGCCGAATGGCACGCCCATCGACTCGGCCACCAGATCGACGCCGGCCGCGTGCTCTTCACGGCCGAGGTGATCAGCGGCTTGGCGTTCGCACTGTCCACCGTGCTCGAGCCCGGTACCGGGGTGGTCGTACCGAGTCCTGCCTACCCACCGTTCTCCGAAGCGATCGCCTGGGCAGGCATGACCGAGATCAGGGTTCCCCTGGACGGCGTGGCGACGGACCCGGCGGCAGTCGATCGAGCCCTCGGGTCCGGGGCGGGGGCGGTCATCGTCTGCAATCCCCACAACCCGACCGGACGGGTACCCCCACTCGAGGAACTGAGGGCGATCGCCGAGGTCGTGGACCGGAGGGGAGCCTGGGTCTTCTCCGACGAGGTTCACGCGGCCCTCACCCACCCCGGACACCGAACCATGCCGTTCTCCGAGGCGGCCCCGGAACTGGCCGGCCGGACCATCACACTCTCCTCCGCCTCGAAACCCTTCAACCTGCCCGGACTCCGGTTCGCCTGGATCGCGAGCCACGACGACGCCGTGCACGCACGACTCGCGGCACGCCCGGTCCACGACCGCGGGCCGGGCGGTGTCCTCGGCCAGGTCGCCGCCCGGGCCGCACTCGTCGACGGCGACGCCTGGCTGGACGACCTTCGCGAGGACCTCGTCGAACGGCTCTCGATGGTGCGAAACGCCTTGGGCTCGGTGATCGGTCCTGACTCCCTCTCCCGGCCCGAAGCCTCCTACCTGTCATGGATCGACCTGTCGGCGACGAGGATCGGCGACGACCCGGCTGCCCACATCGCCCGGGCCGGTGTGCGGGTGGCGCCCGGCACCGACTACGGGGCCGAGGGGGCCGGCCACATCCGGCTCAATGTCGCCACCCACGAGGAGACGTTGGCGCGGGTGCTGGACCGGATGACGAGCATCCTTTAGTCGCAGGTCGTCCTTAGGCTGACCGTATGGCCTCAATCGACCTCCCCGGCTTCGTGGCCGACCTGAAGGACCACGCCATGGACCACGCCTTCCACGTCCACGACGAGCGGCACTTCATGGAGACGTACTCGCTGGGCCAGTCCTGGGAGATCGACCTGCATCCCGAGGCGGCCTGCGGCGGTCCCCTCGACCTCCACCTCTCCCTCCAGGTCGATCCCCGTGTCCTGCTCGGGTTCGACGAGGCGATCATGATGCTCGAGGACCCCTTCGACGAGCCCGAGGACCTCTGGACGATGGAGTTGTTCTTCAACTGGACGGTGCCCCCGCTGGCGACCCAGCCCGACTTGCTGGTCCTCGCCACCGACCTCGCCGGGCTCGGCGGGCCCGACCTGCCGATCGAGGTGTCGGCCACCGACACCTTCGCCGACGTCACCAGTGCGTCGATCCGGGCCCTCGGCATCGTGGGGACCACCTCGGTGAGCCTCAGCTCGATCTTCGCCGGCAAGGAGCAGCTCTGCTCCCAGCTCGACCGGAGCCACGAGATTTCCATGTACCTGCTCGACCACCTCGGCGAGTGGACCGAGCAGTCGGTCTGAGCCCCCCGGACCGATTCCCCACAAACCGGGCGAACCAATACCCTTCCTGCCGGTCGGTCCCCCGCCGACTCCCCCCTGAAGCGAACCGAAGACACATGCCCGAACACCGCTGGGAAGACCGGCTGCGGGCGGCAGGCCTCCGTGTCACGAGGCCTCGCATGCTCGTGGCCGACACCCTCGACACGGGTGGCCACCTCTCGGCCGACCAGGTGCTCGAGCACCTGCACGCGGCCGGGACGCCGCTGCCCCGTGCATCCGTATACAACGTGCTCGAAGCCCTCGCCCGGGCCGGCATCGCATCCCTGGTGCCGCACGGCCCGGGACGCGCCCTCTACGAGCTCTCCACGGGCGACCACGACCACTTCGCCTGCACGAGCTGCGACACCCTCCTCGACCTGCCAAGCCGTCGCATCCGACCACCGGCCCACCCCGACGTCGCCGACGTGACCCAGATCGCCGTGGTCTACCGCGGCGTCTGCGCCGCCTGCGCCTGAGTGGCCCGTAGGGTCGATCCGGTGGACGACGACAAGGGACCGGGTCGAGAAGTCGGCGTCGGGCCGCACCCGGAGCCGTGGCCCGAGGACCCTCGGTTCGATCCGGCGCTCCTCGCCGAGGGCGACCGCCGCAACGTCGAGGACCGGTTCCGCTACTGGCGACGGGAAGCGATCGTGGCCCACCTCGACGCCGACCGCAGACCCCTCCACGTAGCCATCGAGAACTGGTCGCACGACTTCAACATCGGGTCGATCGTGCGCACGGCCAACGCCTTCAACGTCAGGGGTGTGCACATCGTCGGGCGCCGGCGCTGGAACCGACGGGGGGCGATGGTGACCGACCGCTACCTCCACGTCACCCACCACGAGTCGGTCGGAGCGTTCGCCGAGTGGGCCGCCTCCGAGGACCTGCCTGTCGTCGGCGTCGACATCCTCCCCGGCTCGGACCCGATCGAGACGAGCACCCTGCCGACGCCGGCCGTGCTCCTGTTCGGGGCCGAGGGCCCCGGGCTCTCGGAAGAGGCGCAGGCCATTTCCACGCAGGTCCTCCACATCACCCAGGCGGGCTCCACCAGGTCGATCAACGCCGGTGCGGCAGCCGCCATCGCCATGTACGAGTGGGTGCGCCAGCACACCTGACGTAGGCTCGCGCCGTGCGCTTCGTACTCGCCTCCAGCTCACGGCGCCGCCGTGACCTCCTGCACCAGCTCGGGCTCGAGTTCGACGTCGTCCCCCCCGACGTCGACGAGACCCCCCTGCCCGGCGAGGACCCCGCCGGCTACGTGTTCAGGATCAGCCAGGCCAAGGCCGCCGCCGTCCACACCGAGGGAACCGTGACGATCGCCGCCGATACGACCGTGGTCCTCGACAGCAAGATCGTCGGCAAGCCGACCGACGAGGCGAACGCCGTCGAGCTCCTCGGTCGGATCTCGGGGCGCACCCACAAGGTCTACACCGGACTGACCGTCAAGTCCGACCGGGGCGTCACGACGGCGCTCGGCGACTCCCAGGTGACCATGGCGACGATGTCGGACGCCGACATTCGCGCCTACGTCGCCACCGGCGAGCCCATGGACAAGGCCGGTGCCTATGGCCTGCAGGGGATCGGTGGCCAGTTCGTGCGACGCGTCGAGGGTGAGCCTTCGAATGTCATCGGGCTCCCCGTGCACCTGCTGCGGAAGGTCCTCGGCTTCCAGGGCATCGAGCTCCTCCCCACGGAATGACCCTCCGGATAGGACCGCTCGAGCTGACGACGCCGGTGGTGCTGGCCCCGATGGCCGGCATCACCAACGCCCCGTTCCGAACGCTGTGTCGCCGCTACGGCGGGGGCTTGTTCGTGTCCGAGATGATCGGGGCCCGGGCGTTGGTCGAGGGGAACCAGAAGACCGACCAGCTGGCCCGGTTCGGGCCGGACGAGAATCCCCGGTCCATCCAGTTGTACGGCGTCGAGCCGTGGGCCATGCGCGAGGCCGCCGCCCAACTGGTCGGCGAGGGCAGGGTGGACCACATCGACCTCAACTTCGGCTGCCCGGCCCCGAAGATCACCCGCCACGGCGGCGGGGCGGCGCTGCCCTGGAAGGACGCAAGGTTCGCTGCGATCGTGTCAGCCACCGTCGAGGGGGCCGGCGGCGTGCCGGTGACGGTCAAACTCCGGATGGGGATCGACGACGACCACCTCACCCATATCGATTCCGGACGCGCCGCCGCCGACGCGGGCGCTGCTGCGGTCGCGCTCCACGCGAGGACGGCCGAGCAGCTCTACTCCGGCTCCGCCCGATGGGAGGCAATCGCGGCGTTGAAGGCGACCGTGGATGTCCCGGTGCTCGGCAACGGCGACATCTGGGTGGCAGAGGACGCCGGCCGGATGCTCGCCGAGACCGGTTGCGACGGTGTGGTGGTGGGCCGGGGATGCCTGGGACGCCCATGGCTCTTCCGGGAGCTCGAAGAGCACCTGTCCGGACGACCGATCACGCCGCCTCCCTCGCTGGGCGAGGTGCTGGATGTGATGGTCGAGCACGCGACGATGTTGGTCGAGTGGTTCGGGCCCCAGATGGGCATCCGATCCTTCCGCAAGCACACCGGCTGGTACCTCAAGGGATTCCCGGTCGGGGCCGAGCTGCGAGCCGACCTCCATCGGGTGGACTCCGTGTGGGACCTCGAACGCCTCACGGCGCACCTCGATCGGTCACTCCCCTACCCGGCGGGCGTGGGAGAGATGCGACGGGGCCACACGAACGGCCCCAGGAGGGTCAAGCTGCCACAGGGGTGGTTGGAGGACCGGCGCCTCGAGCAGATCGACGAGGCCGCGGCCGTCGCCGTGTCGGGCGGTTAGCCGCCCAGCTGACCGTCGGCCCAGCTCGAACACCAGGGCCAGTGGCCCCAGCCACCCGCCTCCAGCAACCAAGCCGTGACGGCGACGTTCGCAGCCGGATCCCACCATGGGCTGCCGGCGACACCGGCCGACACCGCCCGCTGGTCCCAAGCCGAGAGGGCGTGTTGGTAGAGACCGACGTACGGCCCTGCCGAGTTGTAGGCATTCGCGTCGAAGTTGGACTCGCAATCGGCGACGAGCACCGCCTTCTCGACCTCTGACGCCGGGAACCGGGCCTCGATGAGAGCCCGCAGCTGCCCCTCGGACAAGTAGTTGGAACCGGCAGGCTGCCCGCTCGCGACGGTTGTCGTGGTCGTCGGCGGTGCCGTCGTGGTCGTCGTGGGCGGTGTGGTGGTGGACGTCGTGGTCGTCGGCGGTGCCGTGGTCGTCGTGGTCGTCGGAGGTGCCGTGGTCGTCGTCGTGGTAGGTGCCGTGGTCGTGGTCGACTCCGGGAGCGTGGTCGACGTCGTCGAGGTGGACGTGGTCGATGTGGGTGGGGCAAGCCGCAACTGCATCGACTCCAAGGCTGGCGGCGTCGCCCCGGCAAGACCCACGACGTCGGACCGCACGGTCTCCATCTGGGCGGCAGAGAGGGGTGCGGGCTCGGGGGCCTCGAACGTCACGACGGCTCCGGCGGCACCCACGATCAGGAGTAGGAAGGCCAGGGAGGCGATGACGAGGCGGGCCCGTCGGAAGATGGAACGACCATCCATGGGTCACAAACGCTAATGCCAGGCTGCGTGTAGCACCAGCGCAACTCAGCGCAGGAGCATCCGGGCGGCAGCTGCAAGCGCGGCGGCGACGAGCACCCAACGGATCCACCCGGCCCCCTTCTCGACGGCCAGTCGGGAGGCAATCCAGGCGCCGGACATGTTCCCGACCGCAAGCACGAGACCGGCCAACAGGGCGACCTGACCAGCGAACAAGAACACGGGGAGGGCCACGGCGGTAAAGGCCAACACGAGCAGCACCTTGGCCGCATTGCCGGTCACGAGCGTCAATCCGCCACCGATCACGAGGCCCGCGAGGAGGAGGAACCCGACTCCCGCTTGGACGAAGCCCCCGTAGAAGCCGATGACCGCGAACACGATCGCGTTGCCCCACGGACCGAGCCGCGGATCACCGCCGCCCTCCCACCGCTTCGGCGAGATGAGCACCGAGGCGGCCACGCCGACGATGACGAAGGCGAAGACGACTTCCATCGTGTCGGGGTCGATGCGGGTCGCCGTCCACGAGCCCGCCAACGCCCCGATGACAGCCGGGGGGATCAGGGGCAGCGCCACCTTCCAAGGGACCGCCTTGCCCTTCTGGAACCCGGCGACACCCACGGCGTTCTGCAGGAGGATGGCGACGCGGTTCGTTCCGTTCGCCATGAGCGGGTCGCCCAGGATCTCGACGAGAACCGGGAGCGTGATGGCCGAGCCGCCCCCGGCAACGGTGTTGATGAACCCCGCCGCGGCCCCGCCGAGCACGAGGAGGAGTCCGGCTACGAGGTCGAGTTCCACCCGCCGGACGGTAGCCGTAGGCTGCCCCCGTGCAGCGGCTCCAGGTCCTCGGCAGCGTCAACCTCGACGTCGTGGCAAGCGTCTCCCACCTCCCGTCCCCCGGGGAGACGGTCGGCGGTGCGAGCCTGGCGTTCCATCCCGGCGGCAAGGGCGCCAACCAAGCTCTCGCCGCCGCCCGCATGGGCGCCGAGGTCGGATTGATCGCTGCCGTCGGGGACGATCCCGAGGCTGGACTTGCCACGCCGCTTCTCCGGGTCGAACCGCGCCTCGACCTGGACCTCGTCGTCGTCGACCGTCCCACCGGCGTCGCGCTGATCGTCGTGGACGACGAAGGCGAGAACCAGATCGTCGTGGCGCCGGGTGCCAACGCCGAGCTGCTGCCGTGGACGATCGAGGGCATGCGAGCCGGTCCCTTGCTCTGCCAGCTGGAGGTGCCGATCGAGACCGTCGCCGCCGCTCTCACTGCGTCCTCTGGTCCGCGCCTGCTGAATGCGGCACCTGTCGTCGTCGGCACCGCCGAGCTGCTGGGCCAGATCGATGTCCTCATCGTCAACGAGTCGGAGCGGGCCGCTCTCGGTGGGGAGCTCGCCGGTTTCGGCGGCCTCATCGTGACCACGCTCGGTGCCCGCGGCGCGACGATCGAAGAGCGGGGCCGGTTGGTTGCCTCCGCCACACCTCCGCAGGTGGTACCCATCGACGCGGTCGGCGCCGGCGACGCGTTCTGCGGCACCTTCGCCGCCCTCTTTGCCGACGACTCGCCGCTGGAACGAACGTTGGAGCTCGCCGTCACGGCCGGTGCACTCGCCACGGAGGTTCCCGGCGCCCAGCCCTCCCTCCCGACGCTCGACGAGGTGGAGGCGCGATGCCCATCCCGATCCTGATCGACTGCGACCCCGGTCACGATGACGCCATCGCTCTGCTCCTCGCCATTGCCAGCCCCGAGGTGGACCTGCTCGGGGTCACCACCGTCGGCGGGAACTCCGGTCTGGCAAACACCACCCGCAACGCCCTGCAGGTGCTCGAACTCGCCGGCCGTCCCGACATCGCCGTGGCGCCGGGCGAAGCCCATCCCCTTTCCGTGCCTCTGCTCATCCAAGACCACATACACGGGGCTTCGGGGTTGGAAGGCCCGGACTTGCCGGAACCGCGAACCGAGGCACTCGAGACCCACGCCGTCGATTTCATCGTCGACAAGGTCGCTGCCTGCGACGAACCAGTGACACTCATCCCGACGGGGCCCCTCACGAACATTGCGCTTCTGCTCCGGCGCCACCCCGGCATCGCCGAGCTACTCGATCGGATCGTGCTGATGGGCGGGGGTATGGCCGAGTCGAACGTCACTCCGGCGGCCGAGTTCAACATCTGGGCGGATCCCCAGGCCGCCGACGAGGTGTTCTCCGCCGGACTGGACGTGACCATGGTGGGTTTGGACGTCACCCACCAGGCCCTGCTCGGCCCCGACGACATCGACCGTGCACGCGGGGATTCGGCGCGTGTCGTTGCCGAGTTCCTCGACTTCTTCGGGCACTTCCATCGGGATGTCTACGGGCTCGACGCCTCCCCGATCCACGATGCCGTCGCCGTGGCCCACGTCATCTGGCCCGACCTCCTCGAGGTCGACGAGTTCGACGTCCGGATCGAGACGGAGTCACCGCTCACGCGTGGCCGGACCGTGGTGGATCTCAACCGGGTCACCGGTCACGAGCCGAACGCCATCGTGGCGCTGGGGATCGACGGTGAACGCTTCTCCCGCCTGCTGGTGGAGAGGCTGTACCGCTTGCCCTAGTGGGCGAGGATGCCGTGGATGGCTTCCATCCGCTGGGCTCGCCATTCGACGACCCAGGACGTGCCATCGGCCATCGCCTCGGTCTCGGTGAGGACCTGCTCCATCGGGAAGAGCCGGAGCTGGGGATCGCTCGTCTTCTCACCACCGCGAATGGTCGCCTGCCAGGCGACCATCTCATCGGTCCTGCCCTCCAGCAGGGACTCGACGGCCACGAGGCCCATGCGACCGGCGATCATCCGGTCGAAGCTCGACGGCCGCCCACCTCGCTGCACATGGCCGAGCACGGTTGCCCGGACATCGGCCTTGATGTCCACCAGCCGCTCTTCGATCTCCTTGGCGAGCTCGGCTGCTCCGTACTCGACGCCCTCGGCCTTGATGATCAGCACCTGGGACTTGTGACGGTCGGTGGCGAACGCCCGCTGGATCATGCTGGTGGTGGACTCGAGCACCTCCTCACGGGTCTTCGGCATCTCGGGGAGGAGCACACCGTCGGCAGCGGTCGCCACTGCGGCGGTCATGGCGAGGTAGCCGGACGAGCGGCCCATCACCTCCACGATGAATGCCCGACGGTGGGCCTGGGCCGTGTCGGCGATCTTGTCGCACGCATCGACGATGGTGTTGAGCGCCGTGTCGACGCCGATGGCCGAAGCCGTACAGCCGATGTCGTTGTCGATCGACCCCGGCAGCGCGATCACCGGGATCGACTGCTCCACGGCGAGTTTGTGGGCGCCCTGGATGGAACCATTGCCGCCGATCACGACGAGGCCACGTATCCCCCACTCGCGCATCTGCTTTCCGGCGGTCGCCCGGCCGGTGGGGTCCCGGAACCGATCCGAGCGGGCGGACCCGAGCATCGTCCCGCCGGTGTTGCCGTTGATCTGGAAGCCTCGAATCGGGACCATCCCGGACGGCGTTTCACGGGTGAGGGGGGTGAAGCGACCATCGATGAGTCCGTCGTAGCCGCGTTCCACGCCGACGCACTCGAGCCCGTCCGCCGCCGCGACCTTCACGATCGCCCGGATGGCGGCATTCATGCCGGGGGCGTCTCCCCCGCTGGTCAGTACGGCGATGCGATCCATGCGCCGAGACGATAGACCGGGGCGGTTGGGACCGTTCGGGCCGGGACCGCGGACACCGAGTGGCTCGGGGGATACGACGTCCCACGAGCCGACGGTGTCCTCGCCCCCGGGTCGGACTCAGGCGTCCGAGGTGGTGAGTTCCCGGATCCGCTGGGGGACGGGGGCGATGCCTCGGTCGGTCGCCCGGGCCCACACGGTGAGCACCGAGGGCAGGAGCAGGACCGAGACCAGGGCTGACCCGACGACGGCGACCAGGGTCAGCACCCCGAACTGACGGAAGGGGATCAGGGACGAGGCCATGAGGATGGCGAACCCGGCCGCGGTGGTCAGCGCAGAGGTGACGAGGGCCGATCCGGTCGTCGACAGCGTCGCCGCCATGGCGTCGTCGATGGGGAGTCCCTCCCGTCGGAAGTCGGCGAAGCGATGTGCCACGTGGATCGTGTAGTCGACGCCGACGCCGATCACGACTGCGGCCAAGGTCGCCGTCACCGGCCCGAACGGGATGCCCACGAGGGCCATGAACCCGAAGAGGAGGACCACCACGAGGCCGACGGGCAGGGCAGTGAGGAGGCCGACGATCGGGCTGCGGTCCGATCGCCAGAAGGAGATCATCAGGATGATTGCTGCAGCGGCAAGGGCCGCCAGCAGGCTCTGGACCTGGATGTCGGAGATGGCGGTGACCACGGCGGCGTCGACGATCTCGGGGGAGGTCGCCACGACGGAGGCGCCGCCCGCCGCAACGGGGGCGAAGGCGTTCTCGAGGTCGTCGGCGAGGGCGAGGGCGCCCTCGGTGCCCGACTGGGTCGTGAACGTGACGAGCATTGCCCCGTCGGCCTGCTCGGTCTGTACCCCGCTGCCGGCGACGACGCCGTCCAGAGCAAGCGCAGTGTCGATCGAATCGTCGATGGCGGTCATCGCTCCGGGCGTGAGGTCGCCTTCCACGAGCACGGAGGTCGTCTCGCCGAGGCCACCGGAGAACTCTTCGGTGAGCTGGACGGCCGTTGCCCTGACCGGCGCGTCGGCGGGCACGAAGTCGAGGAACGAGAAGCCGGACTGGAGGTTGGTGGCGGCCACGGCACCGGCGATGAGGACGACCCCGAAGACCCCGATGGCGGTCCAGGGCGCACGGCGGGGGATGACCTCCGTCCGGGACACGGCACGATCGACGAACCCGCGACCCCGAGGGTCGAGGCTCTCGGTTGCGAGGCGACCGATGCGCTCGGCCCGCCGGTCGAGGAGGGCACGAACGGCTGGGAAGAGGGTCAGGGCCAGCAACAGGGCCGCCGTGATGCCGATCGAAGCCAAGAGGCCGAAGTCGTAGAGCGCCGGGATGCCGGACCAGAGGTTGGTGAGGAAGCCGACCACCGTCGTCGCTGCCGAGAGGAAGAGGGCACCGCCGACGATCTTCGTCGAGCGACGCGTCGCCTCCTCGACGGCAGCGCCGTCGGCGATTGCCGACCGGTAGGCGGCGTTGAGGTGGATGACGTAGTCCACCCCGAGTCCGATGAGGAGGATGGGCACGATCTGCGAGGGCCCCGACAGTGCGCCCATGATGCCGAGTCCGTCGGGTCCCAGCAGCACGGCGGCACCGTTGGAGACCGATACGGCCAGGAGGGCGACCGCCAGGGTGAGCCCGGTGTCGGCGAGGGATCGACGAGATCGGGCGAGGAAAGTGGTCCCGCGGCCGGGGAAGTAGACGACCGCCAGGACCAAACCGATGATGAGGACTGCGATGCCGAGGAGGATCGGGATCTCGGAGGCGCTGCCGTCGGACGCCGCTGCGATCAAACCAAAGGAGAACGGAGCGGTTGTGGCGTCGCCGAAGGACCTGCCCTCGAGGCTCGCCGCCACCTGCTGCTCGAGCGCGGTGACGATCCCCGGGTTGTCCGCCGGCGCCTCGACACGGGCGAAGACGAGCCCGGCATCGGTGGTGGCGGAGCCGAGATCGGTTCCGACGGGGAAGAGGCCTTCGATGAAGCCGAGCGCTTCGGCCGGAGCCGAATCGACCGACGTTGCGAAGAGCGCTTCGACGTCTGCGTCGGTGGTCGGTGCGGGAGCTCCGAGCGCGATGGCCTGCTCGACCGGTGAGAGGAAGCTCACGACGGGTTCTGACCCCGCCTCTGCGACCAACAGGTCGCGGAGGGCGACGCCGTCGACCGCCGCCGCATCGATGGCGGCGTTGACGGCAGCGACCGCCTCGAGACCGTCGAGGGAAATGACGTTCGAAGTCTCCGAGGAGACGATGACCTGGAACGGGGTGACGTCGTCGTCGCTCCCGAACAACTCACTCGTCCGATCGGCTGCCGCCACGGCCGGCGAGTCGGGTGCGAAGGCAGAGGAGTCGTTCGACATCGCCGGCATGCCCTGGGCGGCCAAGAGGCCGGCTGCCAGCACGACGGCGACCAAGACCGTCCACGGGCGGGCGGAGACGAAGCGAGCGAGGCTGGCCGCGAGGCGATCGAACATTTTGGGATCCCAGGGGTCGAATACCGTTTAGCGCTAATACGGACATGCCCTGGTGGCCGGATCACTC
>JAHEFX010000091.1 GCA_024639975.1 bacterium | reverse complement strand
GCGAAGGTTCGATGGGGGACTACTTCGCTTCGATGACCTGGTACTCCGTGGCGCTCGCCAAGCACCATCTGGGAGACCCAGAGGGCGCTGTGGACGCCTTCAACGAGGGACTGGCAGCTCCGGCGGTCACCCAGTACCTCGACCGAACCCGGCTGCTGGCTGGTCTTGCTTCGGCACTGGTCGACACCGGCGATCTCGAGCGGGCCGAGACGATCTTGATAGAGGCCGACGACTTCCTGGCCCCTCAGAACTTCCATGCCCACGATGCACACCTGGCCCTGTCAAAGGGGCTTCTCGCCACCGCTCGGGGTGAGGACGGCACCGAATCACTCGCGACCGCGCGCTCCCTCGCCGACGAAGCGGGACTCCGGTGGGTCGGACTGCAAGTCGCCTGGGCCATGGCCGCTCTCGACCCGACCTTCCAAGACGACGCCAGGCGCCGGGCAGCCGACATCTCGGCGGGGATCATCGACGAAGCCCTTCGCTCTTCGTTCCTCAGCCGCTGGTCGGACCCGGCCAAGGCCTCGACCTAGACGGTCGCGGCACCCTCCCGACGGGCGGACCGAATACCCGCCGTCCCTGCGATCGTCGCGATCACGATGATGGCGACCCCACCCGCGAGGAAGAGGGTGTCGGCGCCCAACCCCTCCAGGATGGGTCCCCCGGCGAAGCCGCCGACGGCGGCCCCAGCACCGGTGCAGGAAGCGGCGAACACGCCTTGGGCCGTCGCCTTGCCACCGTCGGGGGCATGGGCGTCGGCGTAGGCGACCTCTGCGACCCACATCAGGACGAATGTCAGCCCGTGCGTCGCCTGGATCGCCATGACCACGCCGACAGAGCCGGCGAACGACATCACCACGAACCGAACGCCGGTGAACACGACCGTCGCCACGAGCAGCGTGAACGGCTTCATGGCCGCCAGGAACCGGTTGCCGAAGAAGAGCACCGGCACCTCCGAGATCGTTCCGACGAAGATCGCCAAACCGATCACCGATTCGACGGCTCCCAGCTCTCCCATGAACGGGTAGAAGTAGGCCGCGCTCAGGGAGAAGCCAATCCCCCCGGCGAATCCCACGGCGATGAAGAGCCACCAGTGGGCTTGGCGGAGCATGCTGAACTTCCCACCGTCCGCAGGCTGGACGGTGTCCCCGAAGTCGAGTCGTTGGACGACGAGCATGGCGATGACGAGGACGATCGCACCCGCATAGAGGGCCGACTCGACGCCGGACCGCTCGGCGATGATGCCGCCCGCCCAGGCGAAGAGTGCGAAGCCGACGGTGGCGCCGACCCGGATTCGTCCGTACCTGTCCTTTTCCTCGCCGAGCATGTGCATCGTCGCGGTGTCGATGAACGACATGAACGGCGAGAAGACGATGTAGAACGCGACCAGGACGGCGAGGACGGCGAAGAAGGCCTCGACCCGGGCCAGGAGGACGACGGTGGCGATCGCCCCGACGAAGAGCCCGGTCCAGATCATCTGGTGGCGACCGGTGCGGTCGGCGAGGTTCGTCCAGAGCGGGGCGCCGAAGATGGTGATGACCGGCGGCAGGCCGACGAGGACGCCGACCTGGTAGGCCGAGAAGCCGAGGTCGAGGTACAGGGGGACCAACAGCGGGACGAAGAGCGCGAACGCCCCGAAACCCCAGAAGTTGGCCATCAAAGGCCAGAACTTGCGCATGTCTCCCCGTCTGCCGAACGCCGGACCGTCAGTGTTGCAGCAGGTCGCCCCGACCAGCGGTCGCCTCGGGTACGAGCCACACCACTTCGTAGGGAGCGAGGTCGACGTCGCCCGATCGATGCCGTCCGGTGAGACGATCCAGGGCGCCGTCTGCCAGCCCGAGTTCGTGGAGCCGGCCGGCATCGACCGTCTGGTCCGAGGCGGTGACGTTGGCGAGCACGACGAGGCGACCCACCTGCCCTGAACGCACCAGACAGAAGACGGCGTCGTTCCCGGACCAGTCCGGGACGGTGGCGACTTGGGCGTGCAGCTCGGGTGAACGGGCACGGGCAGCCATGACCTCGGACAGCACCGAGAACATGCGACCGGCCGCCGTCGCGGGATCGAGCCGATCGGCGATGTCTCCGGGGTCGAGGAACGGTCGGTGGATCCAACGGGAGTCCTCATCGACACGCGGGTCGGCCGGGTCGTTGCACAGTGCCAACTCGTCACCCGACCAGACCAGGGGGATGCCGCCGTGGGCCGCCACGAGTGCGTAGAGCAACCGCATCCGGGCAAAGGCGAGATCGACGGCCGTCTCGTCGCCTGCGTCGAGCCCCTGCTCGAGCCCGGCGAGGGAGGCCGTGGTTCCCGAGACTCGCCGGTCCAGCGTCTCGGGGTTGAACTGGAACACCTCCCCGCGGGCGAACGACGTCGGGTACGAACCGGTGTAGAAGTCGCTCAGGAACTCACGGTGCAGGTGGTCGTCCAGGCCGACGGTGCCTGCATCTTCGGGGGTGATCGCCCAGCCGATGTCGTCGTGGGACCGCACGTACGTGCACCAAGCAGACCCGGGGGGGATCGGGCCGGCTCGCCGGAGTGCCGCGGTGAGGAGCCGGGCGTTCTGCTCGGCGAGCGCCGACCACAACAGCACCATGAAGAAGTGGTGGTAGGCGAGCTGGCTCTCCCGACCGGCGGCGTCACCGGACCCGAAGTACCGCATCGTGTCCTCGATCGGGACGATCGCCTCGGCGAGCAACAGGACGCCCGGGCAGGCGAGTTCGGTGAGGATCCGCCAGACCTGGAGGACCTGGTGGGCCCCGTCGAGGTTCTCGCACATGGTGCCGAGCTCCTTCCACAGGAAAGCCGGAGCGTCGATGCGCAGGACGTCGGCGCCGCGGTTGGCGAGGTCGAGGAGGACCCCGCTCATCTCGACGAGCACCACCGGGTTCGAGTAGTCGAGATCCCACTGGTATTCGTGGAAGGTGGTCCACACCCACCGCTCGATCTCGGGACGCCAGGTGAACGATCCCGGGTCCGTGTCCGGGAAGATCTCGCGCAGGTGCGCCTCGTGGCGGTCGGGCAAGTCACGATCGGGGAACATCCGGAAGTAGGACTGGAAGGCCGGGTCTCCGGCGAGGGCCCGCCGGGCCCATTCGTGGGTGTCGGCGGTGTGGTTGACGACGACGTCGACGCACAGGGAGATCCCCGACTCCCGGAGCGCTGTCGACAACCGATCGAAGTCCTCGTCCGACCCGAAGCGCGGATCCACCTTCAGGTAGTCGGCAACCGCGTATCCGCCGTCGTTCTCTCCTTCCCGGGCGAGCATGAACGGCATCAGGTGGAGATAGGTGACGCCGAGCTCGAGCAGGTAGGGGATCCGATCGATGACGCCGGGAATGTCGCCGGCGAACCGGTCGACGTAGGCCGAGTACCCCACCATCGACGGCCTCTGGAACCAGTCGGGCTTGCCGAGCCGCTCGTCGTCCAGCAAGCGGAGGGTTCCGGGACGTTCGGCGAATCGACGCGCGGCCGCACGGACGAGGGCCTCGACCAACTCGCCCGACTCGGCGTCGGGGTACAGGCGCCCGACGAGCCGGCCCAGGTCGTCGACCACCGGTCGAAGGCGCTCGAGGAACACGGCCTGGTCGCCGGCGTCCAGCCCGGCCAACGGTCCCTCGAGGAGTGCGCCCTCCAGCGTCGTCTCGTCCATGCCCTGATTCTGGCGCGGGCAGGCGACCAGTCCGTCACCGGCGGTACCCTGCCCCCACTCACTGCGTCCAGACTCGACGCGGTCATTCAAGGTTCAGTCGAAGCCAACTGGAACGCGGGTCGGCGATTCTTGGAACGCGTTCGGCTGTCGTGCCTTGTCGTGCGAACGAGTCGTTGCCCTCGAGGAGGGTGACCGCCGCTCCTTCAACCATCCAGGGCGGCCGCTCCTCGCGGTGCTGCCGCTTTGGGGGATCCTCGGCCCATCCGAACAGCCTGCGCAGTAGCCCCATCCCACTCGTGCCATTCAGCTATCAGAGCCGAACCTAGTTCGCGGCCTTGGTCCGAGCCCTCGAGATGCACCTCCATAGACTCGCTCCATGCCAAGCACAGAGTTCTCCACCGAGCGGATGCCGGTGATCTTCCTGAGCCACGGCGCTCCGCCGCTGGCCGACGATCCGCTGTGGACCCGTCAACTCGCCGACTGGTCGGCATCGATGCCGAGACCCCAGTCGGTACTGATGGTCTCGGCCCACTGGGAGAACGAACCGCTCACGGTCTCGGCGACGCGCACTGTGCCGCTCTACTACGACTTCTATGGGTTCCCCGAGCGGTATTACGACGTGACGTACCCGGCCCCTGGCGCCCCTGGGTTGGCGAGCGAGGTCGAGCGGCTCCTTGCGACATCGGGGCGATCGGTGCAGCGCGACGAGGAGCGGGGCCTCGACCACGGTGCCTACGTCCCACTCGTTGAGATGTATCCCGAGGCCGACATCCCGGTGTTGCAGGTATCGATGCCCACTCTCGACCCGGCTGCCTTGTTCGAGATTGGTCGGAACCTCGCCCCACTGCGCGATCAGGGGGTGCTGATCGTCGGCAGTGGGTTCTCGACCCACAACCTCCGCGAGATGAACTGGCACGCCGGGCCCGATGGGCACCCGCCGAGCTGGTCGGTCGAGTTCGACGACTGGTTGACCCAGCAGCTCGACGCGGGGAACGTCGACTCACTGATCGACTTCGAACGCGCCGCGCCCGACGCTTCGTTGGCCCACCCCCGAACCGAGCACTTCGCCCCCCTGTTCGTGTCGCTGGGCGCCGCAGCGAACGGCGGCCTCGAGTCCGAGGCCCCGGTTACCGGCTTCTGGTTCGGGCTGTCCAAACGGTCCGTCCAGTTCTCCTGAACCTGCCGGGCCGATGTGAATGGCCCGGCGATGGGCGTCGGCCGACCCACCGCCGCCCGACTCCGGCCATCCCGCAGGACCGGAACGGACGGTCGGGGCTGCCGTGGAGGTCGCGCCCATCACTCGACCGGTCGGAGGCCGAACATCGCCGTTGCGACCTCAGGCCTGGGGGCAGAGGGCCGTCCTGCCGCCGGGGATGGGAGGAGAGTCCGGCGGGCGGCGGCAGGACGGCCAAGCCAGCGGACGACGAAGTGCTTCCAAGTGTCGGTGGCGACGACCGGCCGTGCGAGCACCATGGCTGTGACGAGACACCAGGGTCCGACACGCGCTCCTTGCGCCGCCCTCACATGAGATCAACGCGGCCGCGGTAGGGATCGAGCCGCTCATCCGAGGGGTCGAGGTCGGTGACGAGAAGATCGACCTGCTCGAGGTCGAGAAGCTTCGCCTGCGACCGCGATCCCAACTTCCCGTGGTCGACGGCCAAAACGATCCGATCGGCGGTTCGTGCGAACGCCCTCTTGACCTCGGACTCGGCCACCGCCGCCTCCGAAGGCCCGAACTCGGGATCGAGGGCCGCGCTGGATGTGAGGAACAAGTCATAGGCGAAACTCTCCGCAGTGCGGACCGCCATGGGGCCAACGAGGCTGCCGGTCCGGGGCTCCTCGGTCCCACCCGTGAGGGTCGCCGTCACGCCGGGGGTCTTGGTCATTGCGTGGAACGTGTCCCACCCGTTGGTAACGACGACGAGATCCCGGGCTGCTTCGAGAGAGGACGCAAGCCGGAACATGGTCGTGGAAGCGTCAACCCCGATGGTTCCCACGGACGGCAGCGTCGGCCGTAGTTTCTCAGCGATGACGCCCTTCGCTCTCGCGTTGTGCTGATGGCGACGCTCCCATGCTTCCGGCCCTTGGGCGATGGCACCCCCGCGAACACGGTGTGCAAGGCCGAGTGACTCGAGCTGGTCCAGGTCGCGACGGATCGTCATTTCCGAGACGCCGAAGTCGTTGGCGAGTTCGTCGATCCGAACCGAACCGAGGTCATTGATGAGTTCACGGACCCGTCCAAGGCGTTCCTCTGGGCTTCGGAACGTCGGTCGTGTGCGTGTCATATCGTCTGTTCCATGGACGGCTCACCCGTTTCGGGACGGCGTGAGAGGCTGACCTGCGGCCTCGTGACGCGGACCCGGTGCTGGCCACGCTCGAGGTGGACCTGCGCTGCGTCGGCCGGTTGATCGTCCACAGTCACGTGTGAAGAGGGCGTGACCGGCGGGACGAACGTGCCTGTGGCTCCGGACGGTAGTTCGATGTCGACGACGAGGTCGCCGTTCTGTTCGATCACCCACCTACTGGCTATCGGCCCATAGGGCGACTCGATGGATGCCTCGGCCCAGTCGACACCGGCTACCGGCTTGGGGGCCAAGAGGACGTGGCGATATCCCGGCCGCTCGGCATCTGGCGCGATGCCGGCGAGGTAGCGGTACATCCAGTCGACGACGGCACCGTAGGCGTAGTGGTTGAACGACAGCATGTGACCTTCGTCGCCGTCAGCGTCGATGGGGTCCATCTTCCCGGGATGGATCGAGCCGTCGGCCCTGATCGCATCCCACCGCTCCCAGACAGTCGTCGCATCGTTCACGACTTGGTAGAGCCAGGACGGGTGGGCCTGGCGCAGCAGCATTGCGAAGGCTTCGTCGAAGCGGCCGCCCTCGGCGAGGGCATGGAGGACGTGCGGCGTGCCAAGGAAGCCGGTCGAGATACGGCCGTCGGCTTCCCTGACCATCTCGGCCAAGGCGTCCACGACCGCTTCGCGTTGGTCGAGTGGAACGATCCCGAGGCGCAAGCCGATGGCGCACCCGGTCTGCGACTCGAAGATGTGCTCGCGCCAACGGGACCACGTCTGGCGGGCCATCTCGTCGGCAAGATCTCGGTACCCAGCGACTTCGTCTTCCGGGGCACCGATGACATTGCCGGCTGCTGCAGTCAGCCGGGCGCTCTCGGCGAAGAATGCGTTGGCGATGAACGCCGAGTCTGCCTTCGCCTCCCAGGGTCGGGCCGGCGGGGCATCCGGGTCGAGCCAGTCGCCGAACTGGAAGCCGGGCTCGAGGAGCCCGTCCGGCCGTCTGCGGCCCACGAGTGACTCGACCCACGACCGCATGCTTTGGTACTGCGCCTGCACCACGTGGGGGTCGCCGTAGGACTCGTACACCGCCCAGGGCACGATCGTCGCGGCGTCCGCCCAGCCTGCGCGGCCGTATCTCGCCTCACCGTCCAGCACGACGTCCGGCACGACGGTGGACACACCCAGAGCAGGATCCTGGTCGGCGGTCAGGTCCTTCAGCCAGTTCGTCCAGAACGCTTCGGCGTCGAAGAGGGTGCACGACGTCGCAGCGAACGCCTGGGCGTCCCCTGTCCATCCAAGGCGCTCGTCTCGCTGTGGGCAGTCCGTGGGTACGGACACGAAGTTGTCCAATTGGGACCAGACGACGTTTTCGTGAAGTCGGTTGAGGAGCGGATGCGAGCATGCAAATGCGCTTCGTCTCGGCAGGTCGGAGCTAATGGCGACGTGTTCGACGGTTTGGATGCTGGCCGCAGTTCGCAGACCCGAGTACCTGAACCCGTGGAAGGTGAACCGGGGCTCCAGACCCGTCGTGCCGGTGTCTGCAAGCACGTAGGAGTCGGTTGCCCTGGCCGAGCGCAACGACTTGGTATGGAGCGACCCATCGTCCTCCAAGACCTCGGAGTGACGGACCGTCACTCGATCACCCGGAGCTCCCTGCACGGTGACCCGTACGAAGCCTGAGATGTTTTGTCCGCCGTCGAAGATGGCCTCGTTTCCACTGCCCTCAATCGCCCGGGCGGCAAGGCTTGTGAAGATGCGCACCGGTGGTGTCATCCTCGGCTGGATAGCCGCTGGATCGAAGCCGACGGAAGTTGCGGCAGTCCAACCGTCTGCCTCGAAGCCAGGCTGGTCCCAACCCTCCTGTTCCAGGCGAAGGTCAATAGAGGCACCGTCGTAGAGGTCGGCCGATCGGATCGGCCCGGTGGAGGCCTGCCATGTCTCGTCGGTGGCGACCGTCACTCTGGCCCCGTCGACCAGGTCTATCTCGAGTTGGGCGATGAGGCCAAGCTGATTTCCGTACCGGCGGCGGTCTTCGCCTGGCATCCAGCCAAGACGTCCGCGATACCAGCCGTCTCCGAGGGTGGTGGAGATGGCATTCGTTCCCGATCGAAGCAGGGCGGTGACGTCGTGGGTGGCGGCAAGGAGGCGAGTGGAGTAACTCGTCCAGCCGGGAGCCAACAACTCGTCGGTGACTCGAACGCCGTTGATCGAGGCCTCGTGGACGCCGAGGGAGGTGATGTGGAGCCTCGCCCTGGCAACATCGGCAGCGAGGGTGAACTCGTGCCTGAGGAGCGGGCTCGGGGCCTGGCTCTCCGAGCCGGGGTCTTCGGGGATCGTGATCGCCTGGGCAACCCAATCCTCGGCGTCCAGGAGCCCCGCCTCGACGATGAGGGGATCTGACCAACCACCCCACTGGCCCTCCGAGTGGAGCCGAACCCGGAAGTGCCGCACTTCTCGACTGCGCAGGCTCCCGCCGGGGGCCTCGACACCGACTTGAACATCTCCCGAGACCTCGCCGG
>JAHEFX010000175.1 GCA_024639975.1 bacterium | reverse complement strand
CTTCCTTCCGACGGCGGCGATCGTGGGGATGTACCCGCAAGCCGCCGCGAGTCCCGCGCCGAGCCCGAAAGTGACGTATCCGACGACGACCGACTGGACCTGGGCCGTCGCCCACAGGCCGGCGCCGAGGGTGACCGCCGCCACGAAGACGAGCGGTCGGGCACCGAAGCGGTCGGCGAGCCGACCTGTCACTGCCCCCAAGGAGAGGAACGAGAACGTCATGATGGAGAAGACCGTCGCCGTCTGGGCGGAGCCGGCCCCGAGGTCTGCGGCGATCGCGTCGAAGAAGGCGCCGAACGAGTAGGCAGCGCCGAACACCACACCCATCGACACGAAGGCCGCCGCCACCACCGTGCGTTGTCCCATGGGGCGACGCTACGTGCTGGTCCACGCCGAGGCGCGAATCGAGTTGATGGTCCGCACCGTCGTCACGGGGACGTGACGGTCCACCTCGCGAGGAAGAACTGACTGAGTGGGCCGATGGCGACGGCGAAGAACACGGTCCCGAGGCCGACGGTTCCCCCGAGCAGCCAGCCGAGCGCCAAGACGGTGATCTCGATGAACGTGCGCGCCACACGGATCGACAACCCCCGTCGGGCGAGGCCGGTCATCAATCCGTCGCGCGGTCCGGGTCCGAGACCGGCCCCGACGTACATGCCGGTGGCAATACCGACGAGCACGGTGCCGCCGACGAGGTAGACGATCCGGAGCCACAGCGTCCCCGTGTCCGGGACCAGCCACAGCGTGAGGTCCAGGACCGGACCGATCGTGGCCACGTTGAGGACCGTCCCGGCGCCGACGCGTTCCTTCAGCGGGATCCACAGCAGCAGCACACAGACCCCGGTGATGATCGTGATCGTTCCCATCGTCAGGCCGGTCTGGATGGATGCACCCTCGTGGAAGACCTGCCACGGGTTCAGGCCCAGCTCGGAGCGCACCATGACGCCGATGCCGGCGCCGTAGAACACGAGGCCGACCAAGAGTTGGCCGAATCGGCGGGTCCGTCGAGAGGTCGGAAGGGTGAGCACGACCCGAGGACGGTAGGCCCAGCCACGTGCTTCGTGCGTCGTCGGGGGCGGGAGGGACCCCGACGGGCCGGGTCAGTCGACGGAGACGAGTTCCAGGTCGAAGGTCAGTGCCTTGCCCGCGAGCTGATGGTTGCCATCGAGCACGATCGTCTTGTCGTCGATCTCGGCGACGGTTGCCTGGGCGCCGTTCGCCAGCTGCACTCGCATACCTTCGGCCAGGCCGTCCATGTCCTCGGGTCGGTCGACCCGGACGAAGAGGTCGTCGCTGATCTCGCCGTAGGCATCGGCCGGCTCGATGCGGACCGTGGTCGATCCGCCCAACTCGAGGGCGGCAACGGCCGTGTCGAACCCGCCGATCACCTGACCGGCGCCGAGCGTGAAAGAGAGGGGGTCGCGATCGCGGCTGGAGTCGAACTCCGTGCCGTCGTCGAGTCGGCCCGTGTAGTGGACGTGGACGGTGTCACCTGTTTGTGGCATCCGGCAACGGTAGAGGTGGGGTCCTCCCTAACCCGAGGGCACGAGGCGAACCAGCGGGATGGGCCGATCGGTCCGTTCCCGGTAGGAGGCGTAGCCGGGGTAGCTCCACACGACGAGGTCCCACACCCGGTCCCATTCGCTTCCCCCGAGGACGGTGGCGTGGTGGGGTTCGGGCGGTCTTCCCCCGGTGGACAGCATGGCCTCGGGGTTCGCCTTCAGGTTGTAGTACCAGGACGGGTAGTGGTCCTGCCCGAAGTTCGAGGCGATGACGACCGTGCTCCCGCCGTCGGGGATGCCGGTGAGGATCGAGGAGCGTTCCTGACCGGACTTCGCCCCGGTCGTCGTCAGCGTCACGATCGGGATACCCAAGCACACTTCGGTGGCAGAGACACTGCCGCCGGAGGCCTCGAGGATCCATCCGTCCAGGCGATGCATGAAAGGGATCGCGAACGATCGCACCGAGTCCGAGTCGGCGATCCATTGGACGGTTCGACGGACGAGGCTCGTGCGACGGTCGACGGCGGGCATCGGCGGATCGTACAAGGGAGCGGCCGTTCCGCCGGAACGGCCGCTCCGCTCGAGGGTCGGTCGATTCAGTGCTTGGACGAACCGGATGCCTGGTCAGCGATCTCCTGGACGATGTCGGCGTTGGCGAGCGTCGTCACGTCGCCCAGTTGGCGGTGCTCCGAGATGTCCTGGAGCAGGCGGCGCATGATCTTTCCCGACCGAGTCTTGGGCAGGTCCGGCGTGAACACGATCGATGCCGGTTTGGCGATCGGGCCGAGACTTGTGGCGACGTGGTCGCGCAGCTCTGCCACGAGCTCGTCGTTGCCCTCGTAGCCCCCGAGCAGGCTGACGAAAGCGGCGATGGCCTGTCCGGTCACCGGATCCTTGCGGCCAACCACGGCGGCCTCGGCGACGGCGTTGTGGGAGACCAGGGCCGATTCCACCTCGGTGGTCGAGATGTTGTGGCCCGCCACCAACATGATGTCGTCGACCCGGCCGAGCAACCAGAAGAAGCCGTCCTCATCGCGCTTGGCCCCGTCGCCGGCGAAGTACATGTCTTTGAACTTCGACCAGTAGGTGTCGAGATACCGCTGGTCGTTGCCCCAGATGGTGCGGAGCATGGATGGCCACGGACGTCGGATGG
>JAHEFX010000174.1:414-2669 GCA_024639975.1 bacterium | reverse complement strand
GCTGCCTTCGAAGGCATGGAGGCCGTCTACTACCTCGTGCACTCCATGGATGGCGCCGGCGCATTCGCCGACCGGGACCGAACGGCTGCTGCCAATGTCACGGCGGCCGCCGGAGCCGCCGGTGTCGGTCGGATCGTCTACCTCGGCGGCCTCGGGGTGGAAGACGACGACCTCTCCACCCACCTCTCCTCGCGCCATGAGGTGGGCAGGGTGCTCGCCACCGGCCCGACTCCCGTCACCGAGCTGCGGGCAGCGATCATCATCGGTTCCGGATCGGTCTCGTTCGAGATGCTCCGCCACCTCACCGAGGTGCTCCCGGTGATGACGACGCCGTCCTGGGTCCGCACCCGCTGCCAGCCGGTGGCGATCGTGGACGTGCTCGATCTGCTCGTCCACGCCCTCGGCGACGACACACCCGGTCATCGGGTCCTCGAGGTCGGTGGACCGGACGTCCTCACCTACGACGAGATGATGCAGACCTACGCGGAGGTAGCGGGCCTCCGGCGACGGGTGATCGTGCCGGTGCCCGTCCTGAGCCCGGGGCTCTCGTCTGGCTGGGTCGGCCTCGTGACCCCGATTCCGATGGGGGTGGCGAGGCCGCTCATCGACTCCCTCCGCAACGAGGTGGTGGTGCGGGGCGAAGACGCCTTCGTCGCCTACGGTCTGGGTCCCGGTATGTCCTACCGGGCAGCCGTGGCCCGGGCCCTCGACACCACGGAGAGCCACCGGATGGAGACCAGGTGGTCCGATGCGGTCAACCGCCCCGCCGAGTCCCTTCCGACCGACCCCGAGTGGGCCGGTCGACCGATGCTCGACGAGGTGAGGACCGTCGAGACCGACGCCTCGGCAGACGACCTCTTCTGGGCGTTCTCCCGAATCGGTGGCGATGTCGGCTACTACACGATGGACTGGGCGTGGTGGATCAGAGGACTCATCGACCAGGTCGTGGGCGGCGTCGGACTCCGCCGCGGTAGGCGCCACCCCACTGAGGTTCGGGCAGGTGACTCTGTCGACTTCTGGCGGGTCGCCGAGGTGGATGCACCCAACCGGCTCCTGCTGCGGGCAGAGATGCTCGTGCCCGGCGAGGCATTCCTCGAGTGGGTGGTCGACGAGCGAGACGGTCGCCGAACGCTCACCCAGACGGCGATCTTCTACCCCAGGGGGCTGTGGGGGCGTCTCTACTGGTGGGCGGTCCTGCCGTTCCACGCAGCGATCTTCGGGCGGATGGGCCGGCGGATAGCGGCCGTCGCCGCCGGCAGGTCCGTCGGCGGTCACCCCGTCACGATCCTCTGATCTGCCTACGCTCGCCGCATGCAGGTGATTTCGGTGAACGTCGGGTCCCGGGAGACCGTCCGCACCGGTGCTCGGGAGGCCGAGACGGGGATCCGCAAACATCCCGTGCCCTCCGCCCACATCGGGACCGGCGGTGTGGCCGGCGACACGATCGTCAACGAGACCCACCACGGCGGGCCCGACCAGGCCGTCTATCTCTACGCCACGCAGGACTACGACTGGTGGGCCAACGAGCTCGGTCGTGACGACCTCCACCCGGGCCTGTTCGGGGAGAACCTGACCGTCGACCTCGGCGGTGTGGGCCCACTCCGCGTCGGGGACCGCCTCACGGTCGGGGAGGTCGTGCTCGAAGTCACGGCGCCGCGCATCCCATGCGCCAAGTTCCAGGCGGTGGTCGGTGAACCCGATTGGAGCAGGACGTTCAACGCCGCCCGGCGTCACGGTGCCTACGCCCGGGTCCTGGTCGAGGGCGTCGTCGAGCCGGGGACTGCGGTCGAACTCGAGCCGGGTGATTCCTCCTACCCGGACGTGGAGGAGCTGGCCGACCTCCACCTCGATCACCGGGCGGACCCCGCACGCCTCGATGCCGCGATGGCCGCTCCGGTGGCAGCGCGTACCCGCGAGGAACTGGAACGTCGACTCGCCCGGCGGTCCTGATGCCGGCGCTGTTCTGCGACGTCAACGAGACGACCCTCGACCTCGCACCGGTCAGGGAGGTGGTGGAGGCCGACCTCGGGGCAGGTGCGTCAGGTGCCTGGTTCGCCCGGATGCTTCACCTCTCGGCGGTCAACGCGACCGTCGGACCCCATCGTCCGTTCGGTGAGTTGGGGCGGGCCGCCTTCGTCGCGCTCGGCGGTGACGAGTCGAACTGGCCGGACGTCGTTTCGGCCTTCGAGCACCTCCCTGCCTACCCGGACGTCCGTCCCGGCCTGGAGCGTTTTCGTGCGGCCGGATGGAAGGTC
>JAHEFX010000174.1:0-404 GCA_024639975.1 bacterium | reverse complement strand
CAAGCCCGCTCCGGAGCCGTACCTCCATGCTTTGGAGGTGACTGGTGAGGACGTTGACACCGCATGGATGGTCGCCTGCCACGACTGGGATCTCGCCGGGGCCGCCGCCGTGGGCATGCCTACCGCCCATGTCGCCCGAGCGACGGTCCCGTGGGCCGACGTCTACGACGAGCCAACCGTGTCGAGCGACGGCTACGACGGGCTCGCCGACCTGTTGCTCTAGGAAAGTCGGTCGAGGAGCGAGCGGCGAGCGACGGCCCAGGCCGCCGATGACGGCTCGACGACCGTTCCGTGTTTCACACCTTCCAGGCGGTGGTACTCCACTTCGTCGCCGGCTGCCTCAGCCTCGGTGACGTAGTTGTCGCTCTGTGCGACGGAGATGGTCTCGTCGGCCGCCCCGTGCA
>JAHEFX010000173.1 GCA_024639975.1 bacterium | reverse complement strand
GAGGCGTCGGCGGCGGGGACGATCCAGATCTCCCATGCCACCGGTTGGCAGGCGACCGGCCACGATCCCGGTTCCGGGGTCGTGCTGTCGGTGCAGGGCCTCACCAAACGGTTCGGTGGCCTCACGGCGGTCTCGGATGCCTCGTTCGAGGTCAGGGCCGGTGAGACGTTGGGCCTGATCGGTCCCAATGGCGCCGGCAAGACGACCCTGTTCGAGATGGTCGGTGGCTTCCTGGCACCCGACGAGGGCCGGGTCGAGTACCTGGGCAAGGACATCACGTCATGGGGCCCCGAGCGCCGGGCCGAGGCGGGGCTGGTCCGGTCGTTCCAGAACGCCGAGATGTTCCCCACGATGACCCTCGGCGATGCGGTCCGTCTGTCGCAGGAACGCTCCATCCCGCCGAGGCTGGGTGAGTCGGTGCTGGGACTCAAGGGCCGTGAGAAGAAGCGATCGGCCCAGGCCTCGAAACTCATCGGTGAGTTCGGCTTGAGCTCCTACGCCGACGTCCCGCTCGGCTCGTTCTCGACCGGTACACGCCGCATGGCTGAGATGCTGTGCGTCTTGGCGCTGGGACCGAACGTCTTGTTGTTGGACGAGCCGTTTGCCGGCATCCCCCAGGGCGAGACGGATGCGCTGGCCGAGACCCTGCTGGAGATCAAGGACGAGTTCGGGCTCACCATCGTGATCATCGAGCATGACGTCCCCCTGCTGGCTCGGATCTGTGACCGGATGGTCGCCCTCGAAGCCGGCTCCGTCGTTGCCAGCGGCACACCCGAGGAAGTCCAGCGCGACGAGCGCGTCATCGAGTCCTACATCGGCTCAGGCGTCTGACCCGAACCCAGGGTTCAGATAGGGGTAGCGGCCACCTTCTTCGGGCCGAATCCGGTCCTGACTCCCGATTTCGGCCCGAAGTTCAGCGGGCACCAGGCGTTCGATACTGGTTGACTCACCGGCATGCGATACCGGGTGCTGGGACCGATCTCCGTCACGACCGATGAAGGTCTGGCCGTACCTGTTGCCGGTCGGGCCGAGGCATTCCTCGCGGTGCTGCTTGCTCGGGCAGGTGAGTCCGTCTCGAACGACACCATCGCCTACCTCATCTGGGGCGGGGACCAGCCCGACAACCCGACCAAGGCGATCCAAGTCGTGGTCTCCCGACTCCGCTCCGTCGCCGAGAAGACCGGCGAGGCCTTGGACGATCTCACCACGACCTCGACTGGGTACCGGCTGGATCCGGGTTGGTTCGACGTCGAGGAGTTCGAACGCCTCGCCGAATCGGACAGCGTGGTCGACCTGCGAGCGGCACTCGACCTGTGGGCCGGACCACCCTTCATCGGCCATGACGCAGCTGCGCACGCTGAATCGACCCGACTCGGCGAAGCCCGCGCGGTGGCGACCGAACGCCTCGGCGAGGCCCTCCTCGCCGAGGGACAGGTCGAGGAATCGATCTCCGTCCTGCTGGCCTTCATCGACCGCGAGCCACTCAGGGAGCGGCCGCGGGCCACCTTGATGCGAGCCCTCTACGCCGACGGCCGGCATGTCCAAGCACTCGGGGTCCTCGAGGAATACCGTCGATCGATCGGTGAGGAACTGGGCCTCGAGCCGTCCGACGAGCTCAAAGCGCTCGAAGACGAGATCCTCCGGCATGACGTGGACGTCGCCCGATCCGGTCCGGTATCCCGACTCGAGCAGGTCCGGGTGCGATTCCTCGAGGCGCCGTCGGGGCCACTGGCGTTCGGGAGCGTCGGCGAGGGACCGAAGGTCGTCGTGGTGCCCAACCTCGGCGTCGGACTCAGTGGCGGCCAGAGGCCGTTCTTGGAGGCATTTGCCGATCGGGCAGAGGTGATCCTGTACGACCGGCGGGGGACCGGACTCACCGGTGGCGACGTCGAGGACTTCACGGCAGAGGCCGGGTCCCGCGACCTCGAAGCTCTCATCGAGATGATCGGGGGCCCGGTCGTCCTCCTTGGCGTCTCCCATTCTGGCGAGTCGTTCACCCTCGCCCACCGCCGCCCGGACCTCGTCCGAGGGATTCTTTCTTGGGCATCGCATGCTTCGGGTCCTCGCACGTTCCCGAACCAGGAGTTCAACGAGTCGGTGGTCGGACTGGTTCGATCGCACTGGGGGACCGGTTCCCGGCTGCTGGCGGAATTCGCCAACGCAAGCTACGGCCCTGAGGAAGCTGCGGAGGCGGCTCGCATGGCCCGCTACCTCTCGAGCGCCGAAGCGGCAGCGGGGTACATCGCGGAGGTCTACCGGGGCGACGTCACCGAGTTGCTGCCGGACATCGCAGCACCCGTCCTGCTCCTCCACTACCGCGGCGATCGAATGACGCCGTTCGTCGGGTCCACCCAGTTGGCGGCCGGCCTGCCGAACGCCGAGCTGATCCCGCTGGAAGGGCGCCGACACTTCCCGCTGGAGTCGGACTTCGAGCGGATCTTCATGGCCGTCGACCGCTTCCTCGACTCGCTGCCGGACTGAAACCGGTCTGAAGCCGAGGCGAAACCGTCGTCTGGGAACTTGTCGGAGACAGACCGGCAAGAGGAGACCAAGATGGCACGCCGACGCACCCGCAGGACCCGCACCTTCCCCCACACGCACGAGACCCAGCGCAGCATCTTCACGCTGACCCCCGAGGACCTGATCGACGGCTTCCGTGAGGGCAGCCGTCAAGCCC
>JAHEFX010000090.1 GCA_024639975.1 bacterium | reverse complement strand
CCTCCAGTTCCGCTCGTGATCGAACGCGTCGTCGCCTCCTGGTTCGGGAGCGGGCTCGTCCTGCGTCGGTTCCGGGGGAGTGACGACGGCTCCGGGACCGTCGGCTCGGCGCTGGCCCTGGTCGTCGCCTACGCCCTCGCACCGGTCGGTTGGTGGGCCCAGGCCGTGGCCGCCGTGGTGGTGACCGGGCTGGCGCTCTGGTCGATCCGTCCGTTCACCGACGAGGGCGATCCCGGCTGGGTGGTGGTCGACGAAGCCGCCGGGATGCTGGTTGCTTCGATCGGTCTCGGCGGTTGGCCCCTGTTGGCGGCCTTTGTCATCTTCCGGATCGCCGACATCACGAAACGCTTCCCGGGCGTTGCCGCCGCCGAACAACTGCCCGGGGCGTTCGGGGTCACCGCCGATGACCTCGTCGCCGGCGTCTACGGGCTCGCCGCAGGCTGGCTGGTGTTCCTCACCATCTAGGCGTCGTCGCCGAGGCTGAACACCTCGTCGAGTGGGACGCCCAGGGCCTCGGCGATGAGGAAGGCAATATCCAACGAGGGTGCGTACTTGCCTCGCTCGATGGCGTTGATCGTCTGGCGGGTCACACCGACCCGTTCGCCGAGCTCGGCCTGGGTCATCTCGTCGGCCCCGAACCGCAGCCGGCGGATGTCGTTGGACACCCGGCGCTTCATCGGACGCCGACCCGGTACCGGACGAGCGTGACGACGCTGCCGGTGACGACGGCGGCGAAGACGGATCCCAGCAGGATGTTCATCGTGGTCACCGGGTCCATCGCCTGCCCATTGGTGTTGCGCGTGATGATGTCCACCACCGCCCACATGGCACCGACCACGAGCACCGAGAACGTGTACGGGAGGGCGCCGGCCTCCATGGCGTCGTCGCGCTCGTCGGCGAGGTTGCCCTTCTGGCGGATTGCCACCGGCACGGCGACCGCCACGGCGAACACGACGAGCGCAGCGACGAGCACGATGATCGCCACGATCATGGCGCCGGTCGCTTCGTCGACGGTCGTGGCCCCCCAGACCACGTAGGTGTAGGCGGCGCCAACGGCCAGCGCAATCGTCAGAGCGCCCCAGTGGATGAGCTCGGTGAAGGACATGTCTCGACTCCTGTATGCGATGCATGACTTGATGTAAAGGAAACGATACACCATGTCGCGCATGTTTGTCACGCGGATGGCAGGGTTCGGTCCCCACTTAGGCTCGGGTTCATGCGCCCCGACCAACTAGATGCCTTCACGTCCGTCACCACTCCGGCGATCTCGCCCGATGGATCCAGGATCCTGTTCACCGCCTCGCGGATGAACCTCGCCGACGACACCTACGAGACCGAGCTGCACCTGTGGGAGGACGGTTCCAGCCGCCCTTTCACGGCCGGTCCGGGTGACTCGTCGGCCAAGTGGTCTCCCGATGGGTCGACGGTTGCCTTCGTGCGGAAGGTCGACGGTGTCCCGCAGCTGGCCGTCATCCCCGCCCGCGGTGGCGAGGCGACGATCCTGACGGACGCCCCACGCGGTATCCGGGCAGCGTCCTGGGTCGACGACATCCGGCTGGTCGTGGATTGGGTCGACTGGGCCGACGGTGGAGAGCTCACCCCCGAGGAGCGGGCCCGTCGGGCCCGTCGGGTCACCGGCGTTCCCTACCGTTTCGACACCCTCGGCTGGATCCACGAGGAGGCACATCGGGTCACCCTGGTCGGGATCGACGGCACCACTGATCACCTCACCGACCCGATCGATCGGTTCCGGTCGCCGGTCCCGGACGGGGATCGAATCGTCTTCCTCGCCGACCTGGGCGGGGACCTCCTCTCGAATGGCGAGATCGGCGTCCACTCGGTGCCGATCGACGGTGGCGAGGTCGAGGAGGTGGCGCCGAACGGGGCGTGGACGCTACTGGTCCCGACGCCCGACGGACCAGTGGCCGTCGGTTCACCCAGTGCCGAGGATTGGCCTGCCAACTACAAGCCCCACCGGTTCACCGAGTCGGGCCCGGTGGACCTGGTTCCCGACCTCGATCGCTCTGTCCTGCTCGTGTTCGGATCGCCGATCGCCCCGGTCTGGACCGATGCCGGCCTGGTGGCACTCATCGAGGATGCCGGGAGGGTCGGTGTCATCTGCATCGACGGGAACGACGTGACCGAACTCGTCGGCGGCGATCGCTACGTCACCGGGTTCTCCCCGACTCCGGACGGCTCCAAGATCGCGTTCACGGCCTCGGAGGCGACCGACCCAGGGGAGCTCTGGTTGCTCGACGGCACCGAGTCGATGCTCACCGACCTCAACGCCGGCGCGAAGACCGAGCTCGGCCTCGTCGCCGGGGAGCGCTTCACGGTCGACGGCGACGGCGGGCCGATCGACGCCTGGGTCTTCCTGCCGCCCGGCGACGGACCGGTGCCTCTCCTGCTCAACGTCCACGGTGGCCCGGCGAGCCAATACGGCGACGGGTTCTTCGACGAGTTCCAGGTCTACGCCTCCGCCGGGTACGGCGTCGTCGCCTGCAACCCACGAGGATCCTCCGGGCGGGGTACCGAATGGGTGCGCGCCGTTGCCGAGGGTGGCTGGGGCGTGGTCGACCTGGCCGATGTCATGGCCGTGGTGGATGGCGCCCTCGAGCGATATCCGCGGCTCGATGGCGAGCGGATGGGCGTGATGGGCGGTTCCTATGGCGGATTCATGACGGCCTGGTTGACCGCTCGGGACCAGCGCTGGTCGTCCTCGGTGGTCGAACGGGCCCTGCTCTCGTTCCCGAGCTTCTGGGGCACGAGCGACATCGGGACCTGGTTCAGCCCGCGCTACGTCTCGGGTGCCGAGATGCCCGACGGGGTGTCCGAGCTCTGGGCAGCCAGTCCCCTCGAGCGGGCGCACGAGATCGAGACACCGACCCTGATCCTCCACTCCGAGTCCGACTTCCGGTGTCCGATCGAACAGGCCGAGCAGCTCTTCGTCGCCCTCCTGCGAGCCGGGACCCCGACGGAGTTCCTCCGCTTCCCCGGCGAGTCCCACGAGCTCAGCCGATCAGGGGAGCCCAAGCACCGCCAGGAGCGGTTCGAGGCCGTGCTGGAGTGGCACGGGCGCTGGATCGGCGCAGGCGGGTCGGAAGTGGCAGACTGACCCCATGACCCCCTCACGTGTGATCTGGCTCGATGGCGAGCTCGTCCCGTGGGAGGACGCCAAAGTGCACGTCCTCTCACATGCCCTCCACTACGGCTCCGGTGTGTTCGAGGGCATACGCGCCTATCCGACGGACCGCGGTCCGGCCATCTTCCGGCTGCAGGAGCACATGGACCGGCTCGTGCGCGGTTGCCGGGCCTACGGGATCCCACTCGAGTACTCCGCCGACGAGCTGGTGGAGATCGCCGAATCGGTGGTCCGGGAGAACGACCTGCGAGACGGCTGCTACATCCGTCCGCTCGTCTTCCTCGGCTTGGGCTCGATCGGCCTGAACCCGGCCGGAGCGGCGACCCACGTCATGGTCGCCGCCTGGGAGTGGGGCGCCTACCTCGGTGAGGAAGGCGTCGAACACGGGATCCGCGGCCGCTTCTCCTCCTGGCGACGGATCAACCACGCAAGCCTCATCCCGTCGGCGAAAGGGACCGGTGGCTACCTGAACTCGATCCTGGCGAAGGCCGAGGCCGTCGCTGCCGGGTACGAAGAAGCACTCATGCTGAACAGCGAGGGATTCCTTGCGGAGGGCTCCGGCGAGAACGTGTTCGTCATCAATGACGGTGTCGTCACGACCCCGCCGGTCTCGGACGGTTGCCTGAACGGCATCACCCGGGACAGCGCCATCACGCTCCTGCGGTCCGAGGGCGTCGAGGTACGCGAGTCCTCGCTCACCCGAGCCGCCCTCTACTACGCCGATGAGGTGTTCCTGGTCGGCACCGCTGCCGAGGTGACGCCCCTGCGCGAGATCGACGATCGTCCGATCGGCGACGGCAAACCGGGCCCGATCACCAAGATGGTGCAGAAGGACTACGGCGACCTCGTCCGCGGCCGGATCCCGGAGTACGACCATTGGCTCACGTACGTCGAGGGGAACTGATGGCCCAACAGCCCAATGTGGAGATCGACGTTGCCGAGCGGCCGCGTCCGACCCCGGAACCGTCCGCAGCCGACTCGTGGCGACCCGACCGTCCGGGTGAAGCCACCGGGTCGAGGGTCGACACCGGGGGGACGTTCGGCCACACCGGCCCGAACTCCGGGTACGCCCTGAAACTCGTGCGAGCCGCCGAGTACCCCGAGACGGGGCGCGACAAGGAGGTCGAGGCCGTGGTCGCCGCGGTCGCCGGGGCCCGGGGCGCCCACTTCGGGCGTGGCCCGGTCATGGGCGACGTCGTGGTCGGCCTCGCCCTGCTCGGCCTCGTTGGCGAGGACCCCGAGACCCTCGCCGGCGGTCGTGACCGGGTGCTCGACGGCACCGCCCACGAGCACGCCAAGGGGCTCACGTTCGTCGCCTCGGTGCCTGCCGACGTCCTCTACGGATCCGTCGCCGACGCCCGTCGCCACGCCGCCTCCGAACTCGGCTGATCCATGCAGATCGTTCGATTCAGCGGTCCTGAGGGGATCGCCTACGGCACGGCGGAGAGCGATGGGATCCGGGTCGCCCAGGGGTCCCCACTGGTCGAATGGGAGCAGGACACCGACACCGTGGTCGGCTACGACGAGGTGGACCTCCTCAGCCCGGTCCTCCCGTCGAAGGTCGTCGCCGTCGGCAAGAACTACGTGGCCCATGCCGAGGAATTCGGCTCCAGCGTCCCAGAGACCCCCATCCTCTTCCTCAAGCCGGCGACCTCGGTGGTCGGCTCCGGCGCGCCGGTCGTCCACCCGCCCGACACCGCGGACCTCCAGCACGAAGGCGAGTTGGCGGTCGTGATCGGCAAGCTCGCCCGGCATGTCTCGGCCGAGGATGCGAGTCGATTCATCCTCGGGTACACGGTCGGCAACGACGTGACCGCACGCGACCTGCAGCGCTCCGACGGCCAGTGGGCCCGGGCGAAGGGCTTCGACACGTTCTGCCCCCTTGGGCCCTCGATCAACACCGAGTTCGACCCCCTCGAGCCCATGCGCCTGACGGCGTCGGTCGACGGGGAGGTGAAGCAGGAGGCCACCACCGCCGACCTGGTGTTCGGCGTCGCCGAACTGGTCGCCTTCGCCTCACGCGTGATGACGCTGCTGCCCGGTGACGTGATCCTCACCGGCACCCCCGCGGGCGTGAGCACCGTCCGCCCGGGCCAGTTGATGGAAGTCGAGATCGAGGGCATCGGCACCCTGGCCAACCCGGTGATCGCAGGAAGGCAGTCCACATGAGCGTCCGTGTCCGAATCGCGCCGTCGCCGACCGGGTCACTCCACGTCGGCAACGCCCGATCGGCGTTGTTCAACTGGCTCTTCGCCCGTCACCACGGCGGCACCTTCATCCTCCGCCTCGACGACACCGACGTCGAGCGGAGTGAGGAGCACCACGTCGTCCAGATCCAGGAGTCGTTCCGTTGGCTCGGCCTCGACTGGGACGAGGGCGTCGGGGTGGGAGGCCCCCATGGCACCTACCGCCAGTCCGATCGGCTCGACCGCTACGCCGAGGTCGTGGACGGTTTCCTCGCCCGGGGTATCGCCTACCGCGACTTCCGTTCCCCGGACGAGCTCGACGAGCTTCGGAGGGCCGCACAGGCGGCGGGTGGGCCGCCGCGGGTGCCGTCGGGCGCATCGGGTGACCCTGTCGCCGACCTCGCCCGCGCCGAAGCAGGGGAGAGCTTCACGGTCCGTTTCGCGGTGCCGGCGGAGGGAGCGGTCGAGTTCGACGACGTCGTTCGGGGCCCGATGCGATTCGACCTGGCCAACGAGGACGACTTCGTCCTCGTCCGGTCCAGTGGCATGCCGACCTATCACCTCGCCAGCACGGTCGACGACGTCGACTACGAGATCACCCACGTCGCCCGTGGTGAGGACCTCCTTGCCTCGACGCCGAAGCACATCCTCATCACCCGGGCCATGGGGGCCGAGCCGCCCACCTACGCCCATATGCCCCTCTTGTTCGGCCCCGACGGCAAGAAGCTCTCCAAACGCCACGGTGACACCTCCGTGCGTGCCTTCATGGATGCCGGCTACCTCCCCGAAGCGATGTTCAATTTCATGTGCCTCCTCGGCTGGTCCTACGGCGAGGATCGCGAGGTCTTCTCCAAGGAGGAGGCGGTCGCGGCCTTCGACCTCGACGCCGTTGGCAAGAACACGGCCGTCTTCGACACGACCAAGCTCGACTGGTTGAACGGTGAGTACATCCGTGCGCTCGATGGGACGGACTTCGTCGACCGGGTCCGCCCGATGCTCGGCGACCTGGATCCGGAGCAGGAGCGGCGGTTCGAGGCGATCGCCTCCCTCGTCCAGGAACGGACGAAGAAGCTCCCGGAGGCAGCCGACCAGGTCGGATTCCTCTTCGTGGCCGACGACGCCATCGAGTTCGATGAGGCGTCATGGCGCAAGCAGATGACGAAGGACTTCTCCCGCCCGGCCCTCGAGGGTGGCCTCGCCGTCCTCGGCGACCTCGAGCCATGGACGACCGAGGCGATCGACGGTGCCCTGCGGGGCAATCTGGAGACGCAGGGCCTGAACGCCCGCAAGGGCTTGCAGCCACTGCGCGTGGCCCTGACGGGTTCGGCGGTGTCGCCCCCGTTGTTCGAGTCGATGGAGGTGCTCGGCAAGGACGCCACCGTCGCCCGATTGGAGCGAGCGCTCTCGATGGTGGAAGACCCGGCCGGGGATTGATCTGCCCGGCTCCTACACTTCCCGTCCGACGCCGCTCGGTGTCATGGTCCCGTCGTCCAGCGGCCTAGGACTCCGGCCTTTCAAGCCGGCAACGCGGGTTCGAATCCCGTCGGGACTGCCACCCCTACCCGGACGCCTTCGACTCGAGGGCGTGGAGCTCCTGCCCGACCCCGGTCGCCCAACCGACGACCGCGGTCCGGTCCCGCCAGTCGCCCGACATCTCGTCCGACATCGACGATGCCGGGAACCAGCCCGGGTCGTCGACCAGGCGCCCGCCGAAGGTCACATGGCCGCGGGAGCCCACCGAGTCGAGGAGAGCCTCCACAGCGTCCGTCGGCGGGATGCCCACGGCAGCGGTGTCGTCGTTCAGCGGCCCCGAGGAGAACCCCCACACGGGGATGTCGACGAGATCCCACCGGTGCCGTTTCACAAAACGGCGTGCTCCCTTTGCCCACCGGTTGGCGTAGAGGCCGCCGCCGACGATGACGGCGTCATACCCGTCGATCGACTTGCACTCCTTGCCGTCCACCCCCTCGGCCTCGTGGCCGATCCCGCGTAGTCCGTCGGCGACCCATTCGGCCATCCCGGCCGTGCCGCCCATCTTCGATCCGTACGCGATCAGAACGCGCATCTGGCACCACCTCCGTCCCGAGGCCATGCCGATACGGGATCGATTAACTCTTCCTTACGGCGGGCCCCATATGGGCCGATGGGCGCTTGGCTGGTCCCAACACACCCGGAGGACCATGCGCTCCCTGCTTCGCAACCCTTGGATCATCGCTGCATTCGTTGTGGCTGCCGTCGCCGGCTTCCTGCTGTTCCGACCCGACACGCTGTTCGTCGACGACGCCGTCGACGAGTCCTTGGACGATGCCTTCACCGCCCCCGCCCTCGAGGCGGATGAGCCGGTGGAGGACGAACCCATGGACGACGATGAGCCGGCGGTCGATGAGTCGACGGACGACCCGGTGAGTCCGACGACGACCGAGCCACCCGGGCCGGTCGCCGTCCTCGACGGCTCCTTCTACGGCATCGACCACACGGCGTCGGGGTCGGCCACCGTCTACGAGCAGGACGGTGCCCACGTCCTCCGGTTCGAGGATGACACGGACATCCAGAACGGACCCGACCTCTTCGTCTGGCTCGTGCCGGCGGCCGACTACGACGGTGGGACCCCCGACGACTTCATCGACCTCGGCAAGCTGAAGGGCAACCTCGGCGGACAGAACTACACCCTGGGCGCCGACTTCGAGCCGGGGGAGTGGACCGTGCTCGTCTGGTGCAAGCGCTTCTCGGTCCCGTTCGCGGCCGCCCCGCTCGCCTAGCCGGAGCCAAGGGAGAAGACCCCCCTCCCACCTCGTCGCGAGCTCCTCGGCGGGGCCCATCCCCCCTGCGGGGGGATCTCTCCTGGACCGGGTCCTTCCTTCCTGGGGATCTCTCCTGGACCGGGTCCTTCCTTCCTGGGGATCTCTACTGGGCGGGGTCCTTCCTTCCTGCGGGGGGATCTCTTCTTGACCGGGGCATCTCCCTGCGGGGGGATCTCTTCTTGACCGGGTCTTGCTTTCTGTGTGGGCGGGGCCCTTCCTCACGGCGGGGGGATCTCTTCTGGGCGGGGCCCATCCCCCTGCGGGGGGTCCCTGCTCCTTGGCCGATGGTTCGTTCCGTAGGCTCTCGTGGGATGCCGATACCAAAGCCGGAGTTCACGATCGGGATCGAGGAGGAGTACCTCCTCGTCGACAGGCAGACGCGGGGCCTCGTCGCTGACCCGCCCGGCACCATCTTCGAGAAGTGCAAGCAGCGGCTCGGTGACCGGGTGGCGCCGGAGTTCCTGCGCTCGCAGATAGAGATCGGGACTGCGCCC
>JAHEFX010000017.1 GCA_024639975.1 bacterium | reverse complement strand
GGGCGAAGTCGTTGATGTCCGCCGTTTCGACCGTGACGTTGGACAGGCCGGACCCCTCCGCCCTGGCAAGGATGCTCTCGCGCTGGCTTGCGCTGTTGGAGACCCCCACCACCTGCGAGGCCGGGAACCGCTCGGCGGCCCAGAGGGTGAATGAACCCCAGCCGCATCCGAGGTCGAGGATGCGCTGGCCGTCGACGAGCCCGGCACGCTCGGCCGTGCGCTCGAGCATGGTCGACTCGGCTTCGTCGAGGGTCTCGACCCCCTTCGGCCAAAAGGCCGACGAGTACTTGCGTCGAGGACCCAGGACGAGGTCGAAGAAGGCGGCCGGCACCTCATAGTGCTGCTCGTTGGCGAGGTCGGGCACGAGGGCGATCGGGCCCTCGGATGCCTCGGCCCAGAACCGGTCGCGCTCGGCGGGATCCCGGACCTGCTCGACGCCGAGGCGGTGTCCGACCAGCCGACGCGTGCCCCAGCGGACGAGGGCGTCGGGGACCCGGCCCCGTTCGGCAGCACCGATGGCGCCTGCCACCAGACGTTCCTGGGCGGTCACCCCTTCACCCGGTCGACGGGTGGCGGAGCGGCTCGAGGATGCCCACGAGCCGCTCCCGGTCGGACTCTGAGGTGCGGGCGCCGAAGAGGTCCTGGAGGTCGCGGGTGTGAACGTCGAGTGCCTTCGAGAGCATGGCCGACCCGGCCTCGGTGAGGCCGACGTGATGGACTCGCCGGTCGGTGGGGCAGTCGAGCCGGGCGACCAGTCCCTCCCCGACGAGGCGGTCGACCAAACGCGTCGCCCCGCCGGACGTGAGGGCCAGCTGCTTGCCGAGCCGGCCCGTGGCCATCGGCTCGGCGTGGCGGTGGAGTCGTAGAAGGGCTTCCAACCAGCTCACGGGGATGCCCACCTCGTCCCGCAGTGAGCGATCGAACGAGCGACTGAGCGCCGTGACGGCCTCCAAGGCGATGCCGTAGGCGTCGATGAGGGCTTCGTCCTCCTTGGCGATCTCCACGTCCATGGAATAGATCCTAGGGGAGAGATGTTGATCCAGTCAGTATCTGACAACGTAGATATTGAGAAGGCAGCAATCAATGGAGGACGACATGCAGACGATCACGCTTCCCACCACCGGCACCTACGCCATCGATCCCACGCATTCCAACGTCGAGATCACCGCACGCCACATGATGGTGACGAAGGTGCGGGGCAACTTCGAAGGCCTCGCCGGCACCATCGAGGTCGCCAGCCGCCCCGAGGAGAGCTCGGTCCAGGTGGAGTTCGACGCCGCCACCATCGACACCCGGGTCGCCGACCGCGACGCACACCTCCGCTCCGGCGATTTCCTCGATGTCGAGCACTATCCCAAGATCACCTTCGCCGGCACCGACGTGGACCATGTCGACGACTCGACGTTCCGCCTCCGCGGCGACCTGACCGTCCGCGGCGTCACGAAGCCGATCGCCTTCGAGTTCTCATTCCTGGGCTCCGACCAGGACCCGTGGGGCCAAGAACGGGCCCTGTTCGAGGCAACCACCTCCTTCCCCCGTGAGCAGTGGGGCCTCGTGTGGAACGCCCCGCTCGAGTCCGGTGGTGTCCTCGTCTCCAAGGACTTCGAAGTCGAGATGAACATCTCGGCCGTCCTCCAGGCCGACTGACCCCTCTCTCCGTCAGCGCCGTGAGCGTGGCCCCGGGTTCCGGCCCGGGGCCACATCGCGTCCCACCCGTGCGCGACACTGGGTTCGTGGCACGGTTCCTACACGCAGACCTCGACGCGTTCTATGCGTCGGTGGAGCAGCTCCTGCATCCTGAGCTGGCGGGTATCCCCATGTCGGTCGGGGGCGGCGTCGTGCTGGCCGCGTCCTACGAGGCCCGCGCCTACGGGGTGCGATCGGGCATGGCCGTCTCGGCTGCCCGACGCCTCTGTCCGAACCTCACCGTGGTGAACGGCTCCTTCTCGAAGTACGTCGAGATGGGCGACCGGGTCGTCGAGATCTTCCGGTCCTACACCCCACTCGTCGAGCGGATCTCGATCGACGAAGCCTTCCTCGACGTCTCCGGCTCCATCCACCTGTTCGGTGACGAGGAGGAGATCGGCCGGCGTATCCGGGAGGCCGTCAGCTCGGATGTCGGACTGCCGATCAGCGTGGGCGTTGCGTCCACGAAGCACCTGGCCAAAGTCGCCTCCGCCGCCGCCAAACCCGACGGCCTGCTGGCGGTGCCGGTCGGTGGCGAGGTCGAGTTCCTGGCACCCCTTTCGGTGCGGGCGCTCTGGGGTATCGGTCCGACGACCCACACCCGGCTGTCCGAGATCGGCGTCGAGACGGTCGGGGACCTCCTCTCGGTCCCCGAGAGCCAGTTGGCGTCACGGGTGGGCGGCGGTGCCGCGGCCCACCTGCGGGCCCTGGCCGAGAACCGCGACCCTCGCCAGGTCCAGAGCGGCCGCAAGGCAGGGTCCATCGGCTCCCAGTCGGCCATCCGGGCCACCGCCGACCACGAAGAGGCGCACCGGGTGCTGCTCGGGCTCGCCGATCGCGTGGGCCGAAGGCTGCGCGCCAAATCGAAGATGGGCCGCACCGTCACGGTGGCCATCCGTCACCCCGGCCCCCGGCTCGTCTCCCGATCCATCACGGTCCACGACGCGGTCGCCTCGACCGAGGCCTTGGTGGAGCTGGGCCGCCCGCTGCTCGACGACGCACTGTCGGAGTCCGGCGAGCCGGTCACGCTCGTGCGGATCGCTGTCTCCCACCTCGAGGACGAGCACCCCCAGCAGCTGGAGCTCCCCGTCGACGACGGGGCGGCGGCGCGACCCGGGAGCGCCAAGGGCGTGGCCCACCGTGACCTCGACCGCCAGGTCGACCAGGTCCGCGACAAGTACGGCCGGGGGGCCGTCCAGCGGGCATCGCTGCTCGGAGACGGCGGCTCCGTCCCCGACGAGTTCCGCGAGCTCGCCGAGAAGGACTAGCCGCGCCGCAACTCAGGCAAAGGCGACACAGGAAGGAGACGGCACGTCCACCGTCGCCACCACCGGCCCGATCCGACCTGCGACGGGATCGTGGCGGAGCAACGTGATGACGTCGCTGCGCTCGTTGGCGACGACCAAACCCGTGTGGTCCGGGGTGAGCGCAAGGTCCCGGGGCCAAGCACCACCCGTGCTATGGAAGAAGGGCCTCCCCAGGATCCCCCTTTCGTCGAAGGGCATCGCGGCGATGCTGTCGTGTCCACGGTTCGAGACGAGGAGCTGCCTCCCGTTCGGGGACAGCCGGATCGCTGCAGCCTGACCCATGGATACCGACGGGGGCAGCGCCGATCGCTCGTCGAGCGGTTCGAGCGAGCGGCTGGAGCCGTCGTATGCGTACGACGCCACCGTGTTGGCGAGCTCGTTGACGACGAACAGGTGCTTGCCGTCCCGGCTGAACACGACATGCCGGGGCCCTGCGCCAGGTGTCGATGGGACGGATCGGAGGTGGGTCAGGCCGGCCGTCTGGTCGAATCCGTACAGGACGAGCTGGTCGGACCCCAGGTCGGCTGCCACCAGAACCCGTCCATCGGGTGCGAAGCAGGTCGCATGGGCATGCGGTCCAGCCTGCCGGTCGGAGCGCGGACCCGAGCCGGAATGGGTGGCAGCGGCCACCGGTCCGGTGAGATCGTCGCCTCCGGCGTCCAAAACGGCCACGGTCCCGTCGCCGTAGTTCGCGACGGTCACCCACCGACCGGTGCGGTCGACACCCAGGTGACACGGTTGGGGACCGCCGCTGGGAGCCTCCCCGATCGGTCGCAGTCGGACCTCTCCCGACGCGAGGGTGAAGGCGTACGAGTGCACCCGTCCCGCTTCGACCTCGCTCGTGACGTGTAGCCGACCGGCTGGTCCGACGAGCACGAACGAAGGGTTCGGCGGGCCCGGCACGGTGGCCAACAAATCCAAGCGGTCTCCGGGACCGACGGCGATGGCGGTGAGTGCGTTCCCCTCGCCGGAACCTACGAACGCCAGGTGACGACCACTCATCGACGGGCGTGGCGCACCAGTCCGACCGCCTCTGCGGCCAGGTCGGAGATGAGGTCGAATCGACCTGCGGCGATCTGGTCGGGGGGCGTCAGCCAGGTGCCACCACAGGCCCAGACGTTGGGGAGATCGAGGTAGGCCCCCAGGTCGGCTGGGCCGATGCCGCCGGTCGGGACGAAGCGGGTCTCGGGGAATGGGCCCGCCAGGCTCGAGAGTGCCACCGTGCCGCCGCCGATCCCAGCCGGGAAGAACTTGAGCACCTCGACCCCCATGGCGGAGGCGGCCATGATTTCGGTAGCGGTCTGGACGCCCGGCATGATGGGTACGCCCACCGAGACGGCGTACTCGACCACGTCGGAGGACAGACCGGGGCTGACCAGGAAGCGGCTACCTGCCGCCACTGCGGCTTCGGCTTCCTGCACGGTGGTGATGGTGCCTGCGCCTACGAGCAGTTCGGGCCGCTGCTCGGTCAAGGACCGGATCGCCGATGCCGCAGCCGGGGTCCGGAAGGTGATCTCGGCCAGGGGCAGGCCTCCACCGGCCAGGGCATCGACAATGTCGAGTGCACGAGCGGCATCCTCGATCACCACGACCGGCAGGACTGCGTGGTCCCGAATGTCTCGAAGGACGGTCATGGCGTCCACATCGAGCCGTCGGGCCAACGACTCTGTGTCCAGCCGATGACGCTCGGCTGCACCGGATACCGAGCCGCAGCCTCTTCGTCGATTTCGATACCCAGGCCCGGGCCGGCGCTGGGCCACATGTAGCCGTCGCGGATCTCGGGAGTGCCGGGGAACACCTCTCGGGTGGCCGCCCCGAAGCCGATCACCTCTTGGATCCCGAAGTTGCTCGCCGTCAGGTCGAGGTGGAGGTTGGCCGCATGGCCGACCGGTGAGACGTCGTGGGGCCCGTGCCAAGCGGTGCGCACGCCGAATGCCTCGGCCAGCGCGGCGAGCTTGCGGGCCGGGGTGATGCCGCCCAGCTGGGAGATGTGTGCACGGACGAAATCGATGAGGCGCTCGGTCACCAGGGGCTGCCATTCGAGTGGGTGGTTGTGTAGCTCCCCCATGGCGATCGGCGTGATGGTGTGGTGGCGCAGCGTTCGGAACCAGCCCACCTGGTCGGGCGGGAACGGGTCCTCGAGGAAGAAGAGCTCATGGGGCTCGAGGTCCCTGGCGAGACGGACGGCGTCCATCGGCGCGAGGCGCTCGTGGATGTCGTGGAGCAGGTGGAGCTCGGTCCCGACGTGCCGGCGCACGTGGTCGAACAGGTCGACCACCGAGCGGCGGTACTGGTCGGGGGAGTAGTAGGCACCGGGAAGCGACTCCCGCAGGGCCCTGGTCGTCGGATCCGGCCCGGCCGGATCCGACCCGCCGTACCCGCCGAGCTGGCAGCGAACCGCCCTGGCGCCATCGGCGAGGTGGGCCTCGACTGCCTCGAGGACCTCGTCGGGGTCCCGACCGTTGGCATGGCGATAGACGAGCGCAGCATTGCGGCTGCGACCCCCGAGCAGGTCGTAGACCGGCATTCCGGCCAGCTTGCCCTTGAGGTCCCAGAGAGCCATGTCGACGCCGCTGATCGCGTTGTTCAGCACCGGTCCGTTGCGCCAGTAGGCATTGAGGTACATGAGCTGCCACAGGTCCTCGATCCGGTCCGCGTCACGACCGACGAGGAGCGGGGCGAGGTATTGGTCGACGGCCTCGGCGACGAGGGTCGGGCGCTGGGTGAAGGTGGCGCAGCCAAGTCCGTGTCCGTCGTCGGTCTCCACCCGGACGATGACGAGGGCGACGCTGTCGGGAGCCGTCAGGATCGACCTGACGTTCGTGATGGTGCTCATGTCGGGCTTGTCTCCTGTGGGTCGTCGGACTCGCCGACCGGATGCTCCCATTCGAGCAGCCGACCCGCCTTGGAGCAGTCGTAGAAGCCGGCGTGGCCCTCGATCGGGCGCCGGATGGGCACGCCGGGGTAATGCTCCCGGGCGAGCTCGAGCGATGGCGTCTCGGCCATGGTGTCGGGGGCGACGATGTAGAAGGTCTCGTGGCCGCCGAGGTCGGTACCGATAGCCGAGAGACAGGCCCCAACGGCGGCATCAGTCCGCGTGTAGCCCCACAGTTGGCGTTCCAGGGCGCCGGGTGGCAGTCCGTGCCAGCGCCTGGCTTCGGCCCGGTCCTCGACGAGCCCATGCAGTCGGAGGCTGGCGATGGAGACCCCGAACCGGCGGGCGACCGCTTCACCCTGTTCCTCGCAGATGAGCTTCGAGAGGCTGTATGGGTCTTCGACATACGCGGGGTGTGCCTCATCGAGCGGGAAGTAGTCGTAGGCCGCGAGCCGTGAGAACCGGCCGCCGATGGCATTGACGGACGAGGCCTGGCAGATGCGCCCGATACCGGCGTCGACGGCACCACGAAGGGCGTTGTAGCTCGCCGTCACGTTGTTGTTGTGCACGGCTGGGTCCGGATGTACGCCCGGTCCCGTGAAAGCGGCGAGGTGGATGAGTCCCTGACAGCCCGACAGGGCGTCCACGAGACCGTCGTAGTCGGACAGGTCGATGTCGAGGACCGAGGGATCGGGCCGGACGACCCGGTCGATCCCCACCACCTCATGGCCCTCCTGTTTGGCTGCAGCGGTGATGGCGCGGCCCAACCGCCCGTTCGCTCCGGTGATCGCGATCTTCATGCCCCACTCCGGAATCCGACCCGACCCGGGTCGGTGATCCGGTCCCGTAGTTTCGGCTCCGGGAAGCGGCGGGGCCGAACGGGTCTCGGACGACCGGACGAGGAGTCGAGCCATTGGAACAGTCCACAGGGCCACAGGCGGGGGTCGAAGTCGCTTGTCTCGGTGAGACGATGGTCGCCTTCACCTCCACCGGTGATGGCGGCTCGTTCCGGGCCTCGGTCGCCGGCGCTGAATCGAACGTCGCGATGGCGTTGGCACGGATCGGACGACGAGCCCAGTGGCTGTCCCGTCTGGGCGAGGACCCGCTCGGCACACTGATCGAAGACACCGTACGCGGGGCGGGCGTCGAGGTCGATGTCACCCTCGACCCGGATCGTTCGACGGGCGTGCTCGTCCGGCACCGAGGTGGGACCAGGCCGGTGACCACCTACCACCGCACTGGCAGTGCCGCCGCGGCCCTCGGGCCGGGTGACGCCGCGAGGATCGGCTCGCCGGCTTGGTTGCACCTCACCGGGATCACGCCCGCGCTGTCGCCGTCGGCCGACGACCTCATCACGAGGCTCTTCGGAACCGCACAGAGGATCTCGTTCGACGTCAATCTCCGCACCGCTCTGTGGCCCGACCGGGGGACCGCCTCCCGCCGGCTGGGCGAGCTTTCCCGCCGTGCCGACCTGGTGTTCGTCGGCGACGACGAGGCCGAGGCCCTGTTCGGTACCGCGGAGCCTCGGCGACTTGCCGACCAGCTCGCAGTCGATGGTTGGGAGGGTGAGCTCGTGGTCAAACAGGGTTCGATGGGGGCCACGACGGTCGTCGGCGGCGTGGAGACCTTCGTGCCGGCGTTGGACGTGCCCGTCGTGGACGTGACCGGGGCCGGCGACGCCTTCGCGGCCGGCTACCTCGCTGCGGAACTCTCGTCCTGGCCGATCGCCGATCGACTCAGGCTCGGCCATTGGCTGGCATCGCAGGTGGTATCGGTAGGTGAGGATCATCTGCCACCGTTCGAAGGTGAGGATCCCTCGCCCATAAGTCGGGAGGACCTCGAGCAGCGCTGGGCGTCGGGCTGACCGTGGGAGGCCATCAGCTCGGGGCCAGGACGACGTCGATGCGCCGGACCTCGCCCGAGCGGGCATAGACCTCGCTGACCGGGTCGGCGCCCAGGCGACGCCCCCCGACCCGTAGCTCGGATCCGTCCCTCCGGCGGACCACGACGGAGTCCTCGTCCCCTCGGGCAACCACGATCGGCACCTGGCAGAGCGTGAACCCGAAGGATCCAGCCGGGAGCTCGATGGTCGTGTGGATTCCGTCGACGTCGAGGTACTCGAAGGCGTGCGGCTCCCGAAAGGGCTCGTCGGGGCTGATGAGAACCGGGTCGAAGCGGAGCCCACCGTCCTCGAAGGCAACGCCCAGCTCGAGCCAGCGGGTGAGCAACTCCTCTTTGACGAGTCCGGTCATACCGGGCTGTTGGGCACCGGAGTGGGCCGGGGTGTGGGAGTAGGGGTCGATCGGTATGGCACCGAACTCCGCCGCGGTGCGGTTGTACCCGAGTCCGTCGCGAACGCGTTCGTAGGCCCCGGCAAGCCGTTCGATGGTCGTCGGGGCGGCACCGTTCCGCTGTGCGACCAAGAGGGACTCCTGCACCGCCACCAGAAGCTTGGCGACCATGTGCCAGTAGATGGAACCGATTCCCTCGTAGCCGTACATGGAACCCGAGCGGCCGGTGTAGTCGTGGTGGCCGAAGACTTCCTCCTGCAGGCGGATCAGGGCCGGTCCGTCGACCTCCACCAACGGAGCCCACCCCGGATCGGTTGCGAGTTCGTCGAGCGCGACGACGAGGTCGTCATGAGTCGCCAAGTCTGGAGCGAAGCGGAGGGTGCCGCCCGGGTCCCGCACCACGACCGAGCTGTCGGCTGCCTGCAGGAGCGCGGCGACCAGGGGGATCGAGTCGGCGCGGTGGGGCAGGACGTTCCGGTCGAGGAATGACGGGAGCCGGCGTGGCGGGTAGAGCATGAAGCTCCGGCGGTCCTCGGCGTACATACCGGACCGGTAGAGGGCATCGACCAGGTCGACGGTCTCTTGCGGGGAGAGGAGCCCCGAGTCGATGGCCGCCACCTGTCCCTCGAGCATCTCGGGCAAGTGCTCCACCTCCACGGCGCCCGTCGCCGGATCGAACCGCGCCAGGTTGTACGAGTGGAAGAGACCATCCGGGCGTCGGCTCGAGCGGATGGTGGCGTCGAGGTGGGCGAGGGCGGTGTCGCACAGGGCATCGAGCGATGCGGGGTCGACCGGTGCCGTGCCGCCGATGCCATCCGTGTAGAGCCGTTCGCGGTACCGCTCGAATGCATGGCCGAGCTCGTGGAAGAGACGGGCCGGGTCGTCGCCGGGCGGTTCATGGTCGGCCAGGGCTCCCGACACGTCGGCGAGCCAGTCGGCGACGGCGCTCGAGAGCGGGAGTGGGTCCGATCCCAGCAGCTCGACGACACCCTTCAGGTGGTCCAGGTAACGGCGCAGGTGGAAGAGCGTCACCATCGAGAGCCCGTACCCGGCGAGGGCGTTGTTCGCGTCGTTCCACTCGGGCCGCTGGGTGTTCATCCAGATGCCGCCCCCGGGTACGTAGCTCGACAGCTTCGTGAGCGCCGGAACCAGGAGCTTCTCGATCATCGATACGAGGACCAACCGACCATCGGCCGTCGCGAGCAGGCGTCCCTCGGTACCGATCTCCTCTTCGCGACGCATCGTGCGCAGGGCCGCAGCTTCGTCGAAGGTGATTGTGGCTTTCGGGTTCCGCAGCATCTCGGAGTGCGATGCGAGTCGATAGGGGACGTCGGCGTAGGTGAATCGCCGGTCCGTCAGCGATCGGGCCAGATCGCCGGGGACCAAGCGGTCGGCCGCCTCGAGGAGTCGGAGCAGGTAGATGAGCTGGTGGTCGCCCCAATAGCCGATGTGTGCCCACGGGTTGTCCGGCTCGGGGGTCTCCCAGTCGACGCCGTCCCGGGTGATCCGGTACGGATTGAAGCCGTCGGCGGTCGACGCATTGAGGAACGTCGTGATCATGGCCGGCAGGTATGCGGGGTAGCTGGTCGCGAGCGCCTCCCAGTTCTGGAAGATGTCTCGCCAGTTGCCCTCGTGGTAGATGACCGGCCGGCCCTCTTCGTCGCGTACCCGGATGGAGAAGGTGTTCCAGGGCCGGCTCGGGTCGCCGTGCCGGCGCGAGAACGAGAACGGGAGGTACTCCCGGGCGAGGCGCCGGAGATCCGGGTGGTCACCGACGCGCCGGCCGAGCTCATCACGTGGGAGGCGCGGCGGCAGTGAGGCGAGCAGGTCGCCGGCCCGTTTCGCGACGAGTCGGTTTCGGACCGAGACGAACTTGGTGAAGTCCTCGGCGTCGATCGTGTACCCGGCCAGCGGGATGCCTCCCCGCATGACGTTGTAGGTCGTGTTCGAGAAGTGATGGGCCGAGGCCACGGCGTTTCCGGTCGCCTGCAGCCCGTCGGACCGGGCCATCATCTCGGTGAGTCGACGGGTGGCGCCCTGCGTGGCTGCAGTGACCTCACCCCGTACGTCGACATCGGACGAGAGGAATCCTCTCAGCTCGGTGATGTCGGATTGGTCCAGTGCGACGTCGCTCACGATCAGCCAAGAGGCCGACATGCCGGGATCGAGGCTGATCCGTCCGGAGAGGAGGTAGGCGCCGGCCACTCCGGTGACCTTGGTCGACGCCTCCACGGTTTCGCCCCGCTCGAAGTCGATCATCGACCGCCTGTCGAGCGAGACCATCGACCCGTCGAATCCGGCCGACCACGTGGCCGTGGCGCGAAGCACTTCTGCCGGTTCCGGGCGGTCGGACACCGGGGACTCCAAGGAGTAGACGGCCAGTGGGTGGGGGTCGTCCAGGATCACTTCGGAGCGCTTGTAGGCATTCGTCAGGTTTCCCATGGCGCGATAGACCGCCGGTTCGAGTCCCCAAGGGAGCACGTCCAGCAGCCCGTCGACGAGGTCGACGGACAGGGGCTCGGTTCCCCGGTTGGTGAGGGTTGCCTCCCTGACGAATCCGAATCGGTCGGCGCTGGTCCACCGATAGGAGAACTGCAAACCCGACGTCCCGTGGCTCTCGACGAAGGAGATCTCGTCGCCGACGATCGATTTGTGCAGCGAGCGTCGACCGGGCGCCGGGTCCGTGGGTAGGAACGGTCGCCAGGCGGTTGGAGATCCCTCCAGGCGGATGGCCGTGGCAGGTCCGACCTGGCGCGCGGTCGGGTGGAGGCGGTCCTCCGTCTCGTAGGCGAAGAGTGCCTGCGTTGCGTCCCGACGGCCCGCTGTCAGGGCCCCATTGCTCGAGACGAACATCCAGCGGTCGCCGTCGCTGACGATGCTCATGAGGAACGGCTCCATCCGGCCGATGTCCGGAACCGTGTAGAAGGTCCTGCCCTCCCGGCGGCCGAGTCCTTCCTTGGTCGGCCAGGCCTCGCCGGCCGGTTGTGGGCCGGACCGGGGACCCGGAATGGGCGAGGTGCTCATGGTTGCCTCGGCTCGGTCGAGTCACGAACCACGAGGTCGACGGGGAGGATCTTCTTCAGCGGTGGTTCGGCTCCGGCGATCAACGCATTGAGCAGATGGAGGGCTTCCTCGCCGGCCCTCGTGGCCGGCTGGTGGATGACGGTGAGGGGTGGCTGACTGGTCTCCGATGCGGGGAACCCATCGAAGCTGATCAGCGCCAGGTCGTCGGGCACCGAGAGGCCCGCGCCCCGCAGGGCGCGCAGGGCGCCGTGGGCCATCGTGTCCGACGCCACGAACACGGCATCGGGCCGTTGTTCGATGAGCTGCTCCATGGCTGCGTACCCGCCCGAGTCCGTGAAGTCGCCGTCGACGCGAAGCCGGGGGTCGAGCGCGCGTCCATTGCGTGCCAGGCCCTCGACGAAGCCGGTCGTCCGGTCGACGCCTGCCGTGGTGGACGTTGGTGCTCCCAGCAGCCCGATGCGCTGGTAGCCGAGTCCACACAGGTGATCGGCCGCGAGTGCGCCACCGTTCCTGTTGTCGGCGTCCACGTAGCTGACGCCGTCGACGTCGGGCCGTCCCACCACAACGACCGGCAGGTCTCCGGAGCTGAGCTGGGCCAGCAGCGGGTCCGCCATGCGGGTGGCAGTCACGATCAGGCCGTCCAGATACCCGGAGGTAATGATCCTCGGGTAGAGCTCTTCCTCTTCGCGCTCGGATTGGAAGAGGAAGAGCGACAGCGTGGTGCGGGTTTCGTTGGCTGCCGAACTGATGCCTTGGATGAGGCGCGGGAAGTAGGGATCGTCGAAGACCGTGTGGACTCGGCTCGGGATCACCAGTCCGATGATGCCGCTCCGTCCCGATACGAGGGATCTCGCGGCCCGGTTGGGCGCATACCCCGTGCGCTTGATGACCTCTTCGACTCGATCTCGCACGGCCGGGTTGACGTTCGCCTGTTGGTTCACGACCCGGGATACCGTCGAGCGCGACACGCCGGCAAGCCTTCCGATGTCTTCGAGCGTCAGGTGGGCGGGCACTGCGTTTCCTGGGATGTCGGTGGTGGTTGCGCGCGCTCCTTCGCATTCCCGGGAGCGCTCCCGCACCCTAGCCAGCAAGCAGACAGGGTTCAATTGACAGGCTCTGGATGGCGTAGGTAGATTGCTGGGAGCGCTCTCGGTAGAGCGCTCCCAGCTAGTGAGGAGAACCATTGTGAAAGGCAAGCTTGGACCGTTTTGGGTCTTGGCTGTAGTACTCGCCCTCGTTCTCGCCGCGTGCGGCGGAGACGATGACGGTGGAGACGACAGCGGAGACAACGGCACCACGGAGACCACCGAAGCCGCTTCGGGCGGAGATGACGGTGGCGAAGATGGCGGTGAAGCCGGTGAGGAAGTCTCGCTCCGGGTGCTTGTGCACCAGAACCCGCCGTTGACCGACTACATGACGGACTTCAACGCGCAGTTCGAGGCGGACAACCCCGGCGTGACCATCGACATGGAGATCGTCGCCCCCGGCGGCGACTACGCCACGGCGGTCAATGCCCGTCTCGCGGCGGCCGACGTCGATGTGATCGACTACTGCATCGACCCGTGCGCAGGTTTCTCGACTCCGGTCGAGGACTACATGGGCGACAACGTCGAGGCGCCTGCGTGGCAGCAGCTGATCCAAGCGGGCCTCGTGATGGATATCACGGATGAGCCATTCGTGCAGAACTTCGATGAGGCGTCCATCCAGGACGCGGCGACGTTCGAGGACAGCGTCTACGCCATCAACATGGGTCGTGTCTCCTACAGCGGGATGTTCGTGAACAACGATCTCCTCGCCGAGGTTGGCGTCGACCTTCCCACGACGTGGGACGAACTGGTCGCCGCCTGCGACACGATCAACGCAACCGGTAACTTCTGCATGACGCAGGGTGGAGCCGACGGTTGGCCGATCTTCGTCGGTGCCTATGGCCTGCTCGGTGCGGCGTTCCCGGACCAGGCAGCCCTCGCCGAGGGCCTCTGGACCGGCGACATCAAGTGGAACGAAGGCGAAGGCCTCGCTCTCATGGAGAAGTTCCAGATCTACGCGCAGGACATGCTCGAGCCGGGTGTCACCGGTCTCGGTCACAACGAGGCGACTGCCCGCTACGCAGCCGGCGACGTTGCCTTCCTTCCCACGGGCGTGTGGCAGGCCCCTGTCCTCGAGGAATCGGAGCCCGGTTTCGACTGGACCTACGTCCCGTTCCCGGGTAGCGACAACGCCGAGGACAACCAGTACCTGTTCGGTAAGTACGACATGAGCTGGATGATCGCCTCGGACACACCGCACCCCGATATCGCCAAGGCGTACCTCGCTGGACTCGCCGATCCCGACAACTATCAGACGTTCGTCGATGCGACCGGCTACCTGCCGACGCAGCCGACCGCCACGCTCAACAGCAAGCTCGGCGAAGCCGTGGCACCGCTGCTCGAGAACTACCGGGTCGGGTTCGAGCAGTACTACATCAGCCCGACGGGCGCCGGCCAGTGGGCGAATGGATCGCAGGCTGCGTCCTGGTTCGATCCCTTCAACGAGTGGACCGACGCCGGAGAACTGGCAGACCAGGTACAGGCCGATCTCGAAGCCGGGCTCGGCGGCTGAAGATAGATTCGACTACGTAACGCGTGCGGCGGGGGACGGTTGACCGTCCCCCGCTCCGCACCGACGGGAGAGGGAGCAGCGATGGCAGTGATGAAGAAGAGCTACCTGTTCGGAGGTGAGAAGCGTTGGCGCAACCTCGCGCCGATCTATTTCCTGCTCCCGGGCGTGCTCTTCTACTTCATCATCGCCCTCGGCCCGTCAATCGCAACGTCGATCTACTCACTGACCGACGCCAGCGGGCTCCGCGGCGCCGACGTCAACTGGATCGGCTTCGACAACTACGACGAGTTCCTGTTCCAGGGGCTGGCGTCGCGAGACAACATCGACGCCACCCTGCGCACGCTGAGATTCTGTGCGATCGTCACCCTCGTCCAATTCAGCATCGGGCTGATCCTGGCGCTGTTGGTGAACCAGAAGCTGCGGGGTCGGACCTTCTTCCGCACCCTCTTCTTCATGCCGGTGATCCTCGGTGTTGTGATCCAGGGGTTGATGTGGAAGCTGTTCCTCCAGCCCCGAGGCGGGCCGATGGCCACGATCTTCGGCTGGTTCGGTGCTCAATCCGAGTTCCTTGGCGGTCAGCCCGATGAAGCCTTCATGTGGGTGATCGTCGTCCAGATCTGGGCGAACGTCGGTATCACGATGGTGATCTTCCTCGCCGGCATGCAGACCATCTCGAGTGACCTCTACGAGGCCGCCAAGATCGATGGTGCCTCTGGTTGGCAGCTCTTCCGGGACGTCACCTGGCCCCAATTGACGCCGGCCGTCAACACCAATTTCCTCCTGAACATCATTGGCTCATTGCAGGCTTGGCAGCTGTTCCTGGTTCTCACCGGATACAAGGCAGGTACCCAGGTGCTCGGCTACCTCGTGTTCGCAGAGGGGTTCGGACAGACCGGTGAGGCGCCTTCGTTCCGCCAAGGGTTCGCGGCGGCCGCGTCGATGGTGCTGTTCTTCCTCGTCCTGGTGATCGGGTTCTTCGCCAATCGATTCGTGACCTGGAGAGAAAGGAAGTTCCTCTGATGAGTGTCCGTGAACGGTTCGGTCGCAGCAATCCCTCCCTCGACATGAAGCTCGACGAAGGCACGAGCATGACGACACGGTCGCGTCAGATCAGGGTCGTGTCGTACCTGCTACTCGGTCTCGTGGCCGTCTTCTACATCTGGCCGCTGTTCATGCTGGTGAACACGTCCATGAAGACCCTGCCGGAGTACCTGAAGGACCCATCCGGGCTGGCCGAGTCGATCACGTTCGAGAACTTCGTCGAGGCCTGGCAGCTGGCGAACTTTCCGCAGTACCTGTGGAACTCCGTGCTCTACACATCGGTGGCGACGGCGATCTTCGTGGCGAGCACGCTCTTCGTCGCATTCCCGATCGCACGTGGCTACTTCAGGGGCAGCAATGCGCTGTTGACCCTCTATGTCGTTGCCTTGTTCCTGCCGCCTGCGCTGATTCCGCAGTTCCAGCTGATCCTCAACCTCGGCCTCTACAACTCGCGGATCGGCTTCATCTCGCTCTTTCTGATCAACCCGATCGGCATGATCATCATGGTCAACTACATCAAGTCGATCCCCAAGGAGCTGGACGAGTCCGCCGCCGTGGACGGATCCGGGTATCTGCGCTTCGTCTTCTCCATTGTCTTCCCGCTGATCCGACCGGCGGTTGCCACCGTCACCGTGCTCCACGCGATCGGGATATGGAACGAGTTGGTGTTGCCGACGATCTACTTGAGCAGCTCCGAGAAGTTCCCGATCACGCGTGGGCTCATCGTCTTCGAGGGCGTCTACGGCAGCAACTGGCCCGGCATCGCCTCCGCCGTCCTCATGCTGATGTTGCCGATGCTGGTCCTGTTCCTCCTGCTCCAGCGCGAGATCATCTCCGGTCTCACCGCCGGCTCCATCAAGGGCTGACGTGCGCTGGTCCAGGCGACTGTCAGCAGCCATCGCCGCGTCGCTCCTCATGGGCGCTTGCTCGTCCGGAGTGGGCGAGGACGCCTCGGGTCCGAGCTCGTCGGCACCGGCTCCCTCCAGCACCATTGCGCCCACGACGACCGAGGCTCCCACCACGACGAGTACCACGCCGATCGAGGTGCCTGAGCCGATGCCGGCCGACGCTCCCGAGGGTTACGAACTGGTGTGGGCCGACGAGTTCGACGGCGATGAGATCGACACCACCAAGTGGACGTACGACATCGGCGGCTGGGGCTGGGGCAACGGCGAGGCGCAGTACTACTCCGACCGACCCGAGAACGCCCGGGTGGAGCAAGGGCTTCTGGTGATCGAGGCGCGCCAGGAGCAATTCGAGGGCAAGTACTACACGTCGGCCCGGATGCTCACACAGGGCCTGGGAGAGTTCCAGTACGGGGTGTTCGAGGCCCGTATCAGGGTGCCCGAGGGTGCCGGGACGTGGCCCGCCTTCTGGATGCTGGGAGCCGACTTCTCGCGCAACGACGCCAACCCGATCGACAGCAACTGGCCCGATGTCGGTGAGATCGACATCATGGAGCACATCGGGCGCGAGCCGAACCTCGTCTTCGGCACGGTGCATGGTCCCGGTTATGCCGGAGCGGGCTCGCTGGGCAAGTGGAACCCGCAGGACGAACCGATCGCCGGCGAGTTCCACACATATGCCGTCGAGTGGGACGAAACCGGCATTCGCTGGTTCTATGACGGTGAGGAGTACTGGTTCATCGGGCCCGAGGGCGTCGGCGAGCGGGAGTGGGTGTTCGACGCCCCCTTCTTCATGATCCTGAACCTGGCCTTGGGTGGGAACCTCCCCGGTCCGATCGCCTTGGACCTCGAGTTCCCGATCTACATGTACGTGGATCACGTCCGGGTGTACCAGCGCGTCGACACGGCCGGCTGATGGCCCTCGTCGGTCAGCGCCTGGCTTGGCCGCTCTTGGTCGTCCTGGCGGCAATGCTCCTGTCAGCGTGCGGCTCGCCGTCGAGCGAGGCCGCCGAACGTGCCGAGGAGCTGTTGGCCCGGATGACACTCGAGGAGAAGATCGGCCAGATGACGCTCATCGAGCGGACGGCCGTGGTCGGCTGCGACGAGGCCGAGTGGGTGGCGGCCTGCGACCTCGAGAAGATCGCTGAATTCGGTGTCGGGGCCCTGCTCAGTGGCGGCGGCAGCGGTCCCAGCCAGAACGATGTTGCTGGGTGGCGGTCCATGGTCGAGGAGTTCCAGGACGCCGCGCTCTCGTCGAGGTTGGGCATTCCCCTTCTCTACGGCGTCGATGCCGTGCACGGGCACAACAACGTCAAGGGCACCGTGATCTTTCCGCACAACATCGGTCTTGGCGCCGCCGGCGATGCCGACCTCGTCGAGCGTATCGGCCGGGCCACTGCGGTCGAAGTGGCTGCCACCGGCATCCGTTGGACCTATGCCCCGGTCCTGGCAGTGGTGCAGGACGTGCGCTGGGGTCGCACCTACGAGTCCTTCGGGGAGGACCCGGACCTGGTCTCGGATCTGGGAGCGGCGCTCGTCCGCGGCCTCCAAGCGGGTGATACGACCGACGACACCTACGTCTTGGCCACCCCGAAGCACTTCGTCGGGGACGGCGGCACCACCTGGGGTACCGGTGGGCGTGGCTACCCGATCGATCAAGGGGTCACGGAGATCTCCGAGGACGAGCTGCGTGCCGTCCACCTCTCTCCCTATCCGGCTTCTCTCGCCGCAGGCGCGCGCACCGTGATGGCCACCTACTCGAGCTGGGACAACGGCAAGGTCCACGGCGACCGCTACCTGCTGACCGACGTGCTCCGGGGGGAGCTGGACTTCGCAGGGCTCGTGGTCTCCGATTGGGCAGGAGTCGATCAGGTGGTCCCGGGTGACCTGGAGGCGTCGGTGGCCCAGTCGGTCAACGCCGGGATCGACCTCGTCATGGTCCCCCACGACCTGGTCGGGTTCCAGACGGCCCTGCGGGACGTCGTGCTCCAAGGACTCGTCCCCGAGGAGCGCATCGACGAGGCGGTCCTCCGCATCCTCACCGTCAAGTACGAGATAGGCCTCTTCGACCGCCCGCTGCCGGGAGTCGGCCTCGCGGAACAGGTCGGGGGTGACGAGCATCGAGCGCTCGGCGCGGAGGCCGCCGCCAAGTCGGTGGTCCTCCTCGAGACCGGGCCCGGGCTGCTGCCCCTCCCCAAGTCCGAGCGGTTGCTCGTCGGTGGCCGGGCCGCCGACGACATCGGTATCCAGTCCGGCGGCTGGACCATCGGTTGGCAAGGACGCCCGGGGGACATCACCGACGGCACCACGATCGTCGAGGCGCTCGAGGCCGAGCTCGGGGATGGTGTCGAGTACGAACCGTCCGGTTCGTTCGAGACCCCGGCCAAGACTGGTCTCGTCGTGCTGGGGGAGGGCCCCTATGCCGAGGGACTGGGGGACAGCGCCACGCTCCCGTTGCCCAACAATGAGCTCCAAGTCCTGGAGCGGATGAGGGAGCACGTGGATCGGCTCGTTGTCGTCCTACTCGTGGGTCGTCCCGTCGTGCTCGACGCGGTCGCCGACCTGGCCGACGTCATCGTCGTGGCGTGGTTGCCGGGCACCGAAGGTCAGGGCGTAGTAGATGTTCTGACCGGTGCACGGGATGTCACGGGCGTCCTGCCCGTCACATGGCCGGCGTCGCCGGACGTCGCTCCGCGCTTCGAGAAGGAGGCCTGTGAGGACGCCCTCTACCCGGTCGGGTACGGCCTCGGGTTCGATGGCGTGCCGCTGGAGGAGGTGGGTCCGTGCGGATCACCGTGAAGTCCTACCGAGGACGAGAAGGAGTGGACGGATGACGAGCGCCTGGGTGGAGCGAACGCTGGCAGCCCTCACCCTGGAGGAGAAGCTGTCGCTGATTGCCGGGGAGAACGTCTGGCACACCTCCGCCATCGACCGACTCGGGATCCCGGCTCTTCGCCTGCTGGACGGGCCCAACGGAGCCCGGTCCGCCGATCCCAACCACGGACCCACCTCGATGGGGTTCCCGGTGGGCGTGGCGATGGGCGCCACCTGGGACCCGGACCTCATCCGGGAGGTGGGTGCCGCCCTCGGTCGCGAGACCAAGGACAAGGGCGGCCACGTCCTGCTCGGCCCGACCCTGAACATCCCCCGCGTCCCCAACGCGGGCCGCAACTTCGAATGCTTCTCCGAGGATCCGGTCCTCTCCGGTACGACTGCCGCGGCCTACGTGCGCGGCCTCCAGGGCGAAAGGGTCGCTGCGTGCGTCAAGCACTTCGTGTGCAATGACCAGGAGACCGATCGGTTCAAGATCGATGCCGTCGTGGACGAGCGGACCCTCCGTGAGATCTATCTCGAGCCCTTCCGGATAGCGGTGGACCGCGCCGGTCCCTGGGCCGTGATGTCCGGGTACAACCGGCTGAACGGGTGTACGTGCTCCGAGCACCCGATCCTCGAGGACGTATTGCGGGAGGAGTACGGCTTCGACGGTCTGATCGTCTCCGACTGGTACGGCACCTATGGACCCGACGTGGCGGCCTCCGGTCTCGATCTCGAGATGCCAGGGCCGGGCCGGTGGCTGGATCCCGACGTCGTCCGAGCCGGCCTGGCCCGAGGCGGGGTCACCGAGGTGGACATCGACCGCAAGGTCCGTCGCGTGTTGGAGCTCGTCGAGCGCACCGAGGCCGATGATCGGGCACCGGCCGATGTCGGACTCGAGCGGCCCGCCGACAGGGAGCTCGCTCGGAGGGTGGCCGCCGAGTCGATGGTCCTGCTCAAGAACGATGGCGTCCTCCCCCTGGAACGCCGTGGCCGTGTCGCGGTGATCGGCGAGCTCGCGGCCGAAACGCCCCACCAGGGCGGAGGGAGCTCCCAGGTGCCCGTCCATCGCGTCGTGTCGGTGCTCGAGGGTCTGACCGATGCGCTCCCTGCAGGGTCGATCCTCGGGTTCGAGTCGGGCTGCTCGATCCGCCGGAACCCCCCGGTCCTCGACGCCGATTCGATCGTCGGCGAGGGATTCGTCTTCGAGTACTTCGACAATGTCGAGTTGGCAGGCGAGCCCGTTCGGGTGGCGACTTCCGACCGGACCTTCTGGCCGTACTTCGGTACTCGCGACCCATGGGTCGACTTCCGCAGCTTCTCCATGCGGGTCTCGGGTCGATTCCGTGCCCTGCAAGACGGCCGGCACCGGTTCGGCTTCGCCGCCATCGGGCGGCTTCGGGTGGCAGTTGACGGGGTGTCGCTCGTGGACGCCTGGTCGGGGACCGAGGAGTCGCATCCATGGGCAGTCGACCTGGCCCGAGGCGACGAGATCGAGATCGTCGCCGAGTGGGCGACCTTGGACAAGGAGGTCGAGGAGCGAACGACCGTGGAGGACGGCGACCGCTGGCGCTACCTCGCCTTCTCCTGCGTCCCGCCCGGCCCGACCCCGAGTGTCGAGAGGGCGTTGGCGCTGGCTGCCGAGGCCGAGGTGGCCGTCGTCGTCGTGGGCAGGACCCACGAGTGGGAGGCAGAGGGTTGGGATCGGCCCGACCTCGTTCTCCCCGGCGAACAGGATCGACTGGTGCGTTCGGTTGCCGCCGTCCAGCCGAACACCGTGGTGGTGGTTGCGGCCGGGTCGGCCGTCGAGATGCCTTGGGTCGACGACGTCGCCGCCGTGCTCCACGTCTGGTTCGCCGGCCAGGAGGCTGGGCACGCCGTGGCCGACGTCATCACGGGAACCGTCGACCCGGGTGGTCGGCTCCCGGTCGTGTTCCCGGCGACTTCGACCCAGCACCCGGGATTGCTCAACTTCCCCGGGCAGGATGGCGAGGTGAGGTATGGCGAAGGCCTGCTGGTCGGTCAGCGGGCCTACGACAAGCTCGGCATGGAGCCGCTTTTTCCTTTCGGTCACGGGCTGTCGTACGCGGAGTTCGCGCTTGGCGAGGCCGAGGTCTCGGGCGAGCCGGAGGGGCTCAACGTGCGTGTACCGATAAGCAATGTCGGTGGTCGTGGCGGGACCGAGGTCGTGCAGGTGTATGCGCTCGGGCTCTCGGATGTCCCCAGGCGCCTGGTCGGCTACCGGAAGGCACGCCTGGAGGCCGGTGAGTCGGCGGTAGTCGATGTTTCGGTTCCAGCGGAGTTCCTACGTAGCTGGGATGTCGGCCGTGGGGAGTGGGTGCGCGCCGAACCACCGGTGTCACTCGAGGTGGAGACGTCTGGCTGCCGCCTCGCCCTGACCCACCCGTCCTGAATCCGCGACCCAGCCTCGGCTCAGGGAGCGGTCCGACAATCAGCGAGTCCGCTTGCCGAAGAGGCAGGTCACAGAATTCAACGAGTGTTGAATTAAGGGACTAGGCTCTGTGCATGGAACGGATTGCGCACTTTGTCGTCCACCGGTCGAAGGTCGCCCTGGCCCTCACCGGTCTCCTCACGGTCTCTTCGGTCGTTGCCCTCTTCTTCCTGCAGATCAATGCCGACGTTGCCTCGTTCATCTACGAGGGGAGCGAGGCCGGCCAGGAGTTGCTCGAGCTCCAGGAGAAGTACGACTCGGGCGACCCCGTCAATGCGGTGGTCGTCCTCGAAGACGGCTCGTTCACGGACCCGGCGACCCTCGCCGACCTCGCTCGGTTGACCGAGGAGTACGCGGCGATCGACGGCGTGAACTCCATCGTGTCGATCGTCCCGGCGACCAACCCCATGACCGGCCAGGAGATCACGCCCGACCAGATCGAATCGGCGCCGGCGATGGTCATCGAGCAGGTCCTGGCGGCCAACCCGATGGCGCAGTTGATCCTCTCGCCGGACACCGATGCGACGATGATGATGATCGACGCGCCGGACGCCGAGGTGGACGAGATCACCGCCGTCGAGGTCCCCGGTGGGGCCGACGTGTATTACTCGGGCAACCCGGTCATCTTCGCGTCGGTCCTCGACCAGATCTCGTGGTTCCTGCTGGTGCTCCCCCCCGTCATCGTCGGCCTGCTCGTCGGCGTCTTCTACCTCACGATCGGCGACCGCCGACTGGCCATCATGTCGCTCATCCCGGCCTTCCTCGGCGCCCTCTGGACCTTTGGCCTGTTGTCGGCGGCCGGCAGGGCCATCGACGTGGTCACGATCATCGTGCCGATCTTCGTGATCGTGATGGGCTCGGCCGATGGACTCCACTTCGTGACCCACTTCCAATCCGAGGCCGACAACCCCGACCCGGTTGCCCGGGTGACCTCGGCGCTCAGGCACGTGGGCGTGCCGATGATCCTGACCACCGTCTCCACGGCGGCTGGGTTCCTCTCCCTCGTCTTCACCGATGTGCGTCCCATCCAGCAGTTGGGTGCCTTTACGGCCATCGGGATCACCTTCGCGGGGATCATCTCGTTCTTCTCGCTCCCGGCGATCATCTCCCACCTCACGATCACGAAGCCGAAGCGCCCTCCGGTCATCGGGCCGCGTGCCGTCGCGTTGCTCAAGCGAGGCGTACGAAGCCGAGTCCCGGCCGTCGTCCTATCGGTGGGCCTGCTCGCCTTCGCCTCCTGGGGGATCCCCCAGCTCGAGGTCGATTCCGACCAGTTGTTCTTCTTCAAGGACGACGACCCGGTCCGCCTTCGATCCCGATGGTGGACCCGACCAGCTCGTCCGGATCGCAGAGGTCACCGATGAGATGGAGGCCCTGTCCGGGGTCAGGAGCGTCGTGTCCGTGGCGAGCTTCGCCGAGGCACTCACGCCCGACCAGGTCCAAGCCGTCCTGGCCGGCGACTTCGAAATCCCCATGGGTTCGATGGTCTCCGACGACGGATTGCGCTTCACGCTCCTGCCGGGATCGTTCACGACGTCGGACCTGGAAGGTTGGGTCGAATACGTCGAGGCCACTCCGGAGGTGAGGACGCTCACCGGACTGCCGATCATCTGGGATGAGATCGCCCGTCTGGTCCTCGATGCCCAGCGCGTCTCGATCCTCGTGGCGTTCGGTCTCGTCACGGTGATGCTCCTCATCGCCTACCGGCGAATCCGGGAGACACTCGCATCCCTGGTACCGATCGGCTTGACCGTGGCCACCCTCCTCGGCTTCATCGCCGTCTCGGGCATCCAACTCAACCTGCTGACGGCCGTCGTCTCCGGCATCGTCATCGGCGTCGGCATCGACTACGCCATCCACTTCGTGGCGGCCATCGACTACGCCAGGCCCGAAGGTCCCGGCTACGTGCTCCGGGCCCTCGACGCCTCGGGGCCGCCGATCGTCGCCAACGCCCTCGGTGTCGCCGTCGGTTTGACGGGCCTCTGGCTGTCACCGCTGGCCATCCACCCACAGGTCTCCCAGATCATGTGGGTCTCCATGCTCACCGCCGGGGCGACCGCCCTCCTCGTGATCCCCGCGTTCCTGCCCCGGGATGCGGTCGCCGACGGCGCCGAGGTCGGCGACCTCGTCCCGGCAGACGGATGACGACCGCCGCTCGGGGCAGGCGTCCGGGTAAGCCCGACACCCGATCGGCGATCCTGACGGCCGCCCGCGCCCAATTCGCCGCCAAGGGATTCAGTGGGGCCTCGATGCGCGCCATCGCCGGCGAGGCGGGCGTCGATGCCTCGCTGCTGCACCACTACTTCGGGACCAAGGCCGATCTCTATGCGGCGTCCCTCGAGCTCCCGATCTCGCCGGACCAGATGCTCGCGTGGTCCGACGTCCCACGCCAGCAGATGGGGGAGGCGTTGGCCAGGACCTTCTTCAGCATCTGGGAGGTGCCAGAGGCCCGGGCGATCATGCTGGGGATCCTGCGAGGCGGCATGGACGGGAACGAGGATGCCGTCCGGCCCTTCAGGGAGTTCGTGACCGACATGGTGCAGCGGCGCCTGGCCACGTCGATGGACGGTGCGGATGTCGAGGCGAGGGCGCTGGCGATGGCAGCCCACCTGGTCGGGGTCGAGATGGTGCGCCACGTCGTTCGGGTCGAGCCGTTCCCATCGATGACCATCGACGAGCTCGTCGACCTGGTCGCTCCGAGGCTGCAGTCGTACTTCGACGGTTGATTGGCCGGGCGGGTCCGGGGATCAGCGACCGGCTCGTGTCCGCTGGCGCTCGACGCCGGCGACCATCGAACCAGCAGCCGTGACCCCGACCGCGGCGATCGTCCCGACGAGGACGAAGCCGCCGAGGCCCTCGAGCGAGCCTCCCACGATCGGGCCGAGGATGCGCCCGACCGCCATGAGCCCCTGGGCGTCCCCGGTTCGTTCGCCGGGCCGGTCCGAGCGCTCCTCCAGCAGGCGAAGGAGTCGGGGGATCCCCATCCAGAAGGCAAAACCCCACGTCCAGACGGCGATGACGACGGGCCAGACCAGGACGGGGACGAAGGCGACGCCGGCGCAGGCGCCGATCAGGACGAACCACACCCAGGCTCGCTTGGCCGTTCGCCTGGTCCCCGAGTAGCCGGCCATGGCGTTGCCGGCCATGGCGACCGACAGGACCCAGGGTGCGGCGTCGAGGCCCTCGAGGTGGATGCCGAGGAACACGAAGGCAGATGAGGCGAAGAGCGTCAGGAGCCCGGCCGCGACGAGAAGCACCCGGTTCGACTTGGAATCGCTGACCGCTCGGCCGACCGGCGCCCCCGAGTCGATGGCCGCCGGGAGCAGGACGGCGAGGCCGCCGACCACCGCCACGGCAGCGAAGACTGCTTGGTGACCGGCCCACGCGATCAGCGGCCCGAAGGCGAGGGCCCCGATGGTGGCCGCCACCGGTCCGACGGCTGCGACCCGCCCCATGGCCGCCGGCTTCCGGGCGGCCTGCCCCCAGGCGATCCAGTTGACGGTTCCCGAAGCCAGTCCAGCCAGACCGCGAACCCCGACGAGGAGCCAGAACCCGCCAGCGAATATGGAGGCGACGTTGGCGAGCGCGAAGACGACTCCCGACACGACGAGCAGCCGGTGGGACGGGGCAAGGAGGCGTCCTGCGCCGAACGACGCGACGGCGAAGGTGGCCACCTGGGCTGCGGAGTACCAACCGAGGGCGGCCGTGCTCACGCCGAAATGGCGGCCCAGCTCCGGGAGCAGGAATGGGGTGGCGGTGAACATGACCGACACCGCCGCAGTCGAGACCAACAGCCCGGGTGGGAATGACGTCCGCAGGGCGAGCGGCTGGCGTACGGGTGCGAACACGCCTCGAGGCTAGGGGTGGGCGTTCACCCGATCGTTGCCCGCGGGTGTCAGGATTGGGGTATGAAGCCCATCGTCCTCTTTCTCTGTGTACACAACGCCGGCCGTTCCCAGATGGCGGCCGGGTGGATGCGCCGACTCGCCGGTGACCGGATCGAGGTTCGTTCGGGGGGCTCGGCCCCAGCCGGTGAGATCAACCCTTCGGCGGTCGCCGTCATGGCGGAGGAGGGCATCGACATCACCACCCAGCAGCCGACCAAATGGACCGACGACGAGGTGCGGGCAGCCGACGTCGTGGTGACGATGGGCTGTGGTGACACCTGCCCCGTGTTCCCGGGGAAGCGCTACCTCGACTGGGAGCTCACCGATCCCGCCGGACTCCCCATCGAGGATGTCCGCCCCATCCGAGACGACATCCGTGCCCGGGTGGAGCGCCTCATCGAAGATCTCGAATAAAATGGTGCGAGGCGCAACAAATAGGCTAACCTCTCCCCGGTAGCCTCGTCGGCTGCGCCATTCAGGGAGAGGAACGGAGCAATGGCTGACTTCTTCGACACGGTCCCCGGACCGGTCGCCCCCGCGGGGAGCGATCCCGGTGACGGGCTCGGATTCACCGTCTATGACCCCGATCGCCAGGTCATGGGCAAGACGATGTCCGAGCACCTGCGGATCGCCGTCTGCTACTGGCACTCCTTCGCCTGGCCCGGCAATGACGTATTCGGTGCCGGCACGTTCGATCGCCCATGGGTCGACGGTATCGCCGACCCGATGGAGGCGGCGTTTGCGAAGCAGGACGCGGCGTTCGAGTTCTTCGAGAAGCTCGGCACGCCGTATTACTGCTTCCACGACGTCGACATGGCGCCCGAAGGAGCGACGCTCGCCGAATCGAAGAAGAACCTCGACATCCTCGTGGACCGGGCGGCAGGGAAGATGGAGGAGACGGGGGTCAAGCTCCTCTGGGGCACCGCCAACCTCTTCTCCCATCCCCGGTACGCCGCCGGCGCCTCGACCAACCCCGACCCGGACGTCTTCGCCCATGCCGCCGCCCAGATCAAGGCAGCGATCGACGCCACCCACCGGCTCGGCGGCGAGAACTACGTGCTGTGGGGCGGCCGGGAGGGCTACGAGACGCTCCTCAACACCCGACTCGCCCAAGAAGGCGAGCAGCTCGCCCGCTTCCTGCACATGGTCGCCGACTACAAGCACAAGATCGGGTTCGAGGGCACGCTGCTGCTCGAACCCAAGCCCCAGGAACCGACGAAGCACCAGTACGACTACGACAGCCAGTCAGTCCATGGGTTCCTCGAGCGCCACGACCTCGTCGGTGAGTACTTCGTGAACATCGAGGTGAACCACGCCACGCTGTCGGGTCACTCGTTCCACCACGAGATCGCCTACGCAATCGACCACGGGGTATTCGGATCCGTCGATGCCAATCGCGGCGACCCTCAGAACGGCTGGGACACCGACCAGTTCCCCAACTCCGTAGAGGAGATGTCGCTGGCCGTGTACGAGATCCTGCGAGGGGGTGGCTTCACCACCGGTGGGTTCAATTTCGACACCAAGCTGCGGCGACAGAGCCTGGAGCGCGACGACCTGTTCCATGGCCACATCGGCGGCATCGACACGCTGGCCAAATCGTTGTTGGTCGCGGCCGACATGCTCGAGGCCCGCACCCTGGAGGATGCCCGGGATGCCCGGTACGCCGGTTGGTCGGAGCCGACGGGCCAGGAGATCCTCTCCGGAGGCGTCGACCTCGAGACCTTGGCCCAGCGAGCCTCTGAGTCGAACCTCGACCCGAAGCCGGTCTCAGGTCGCCAGGAGCTCCTCGAGAACAAGGTGAATGCACACATCTGGGACAACTGAGCGTGACGACGGCGCCTCGTGAACTGACCACGGAGCAACACCTCGGGCACGACTGTGTCCGGGTTCGGTTGGCCGTTGGGCTCGTCGCCTGGGTGACCGTCGATGTGGGCCCGCGCGTCATCTTCCTGGGCGAGCCCGACGGCGAGAACGTCCTCGCCGAGCTCCCCGACCGGACCCTCGACGGCCCGGCCGGACCGTTCCACCTGCTGGGCGGTCACCGGCTGTGGACAGCGCCAGAGGTGCCCGCCCGGACCTACCTGCCCGATGATGCCGCATGTCGATTGGACACGGCCGACGGGCGTGTCACGGTCACGGCGCCAGACGACGGGTCCGGGCTCGAGCGGGCCCTGGGCTTGGGTCCTGTCGAAGGCGGAATCGAGATCCAGCACCGGCTCACCAACGTCGCATCGAGGCCGGTCGAGGTGGCTTCCTGGGCCATCACCCAGCTTCCCGTCGGCGGCATGGCGATCCTGCCACTTCCGGCGCGCGGCCCGTCTGCCTTCGAGGCAAGCCACTCGCTCGTCCTCTGGCCATACACGAGGCTCGACGACCCGCGGATCTCATTCGCCCCCGATCATGTCGTCGTCTCCGCCGTTCCCGGCGCCGAGCCCATCAAGCTCGGCTCGGCACCCGGCTCGGGCCGGCTCGGCTACCTGAGGGAGGGCCGCCTCTTCGTGAAACAAGCTGCGGTGCCCGAACCTCCGATTCCTGATCGGGGTGCGGCTTCGCAGGTCTACGCGGAGGCCGAGTTCCTCGAGCTCGAGACGCTCGGCCAGCTGCAGTGGCTGGCCCCGGGTGAGTCGACCGGCCACACCGAGACGTGGCAGGTGGTCGAGGTGGAAGGGATCGACGAAGCCGTGGAGCTGGTCCTGCGATGAGCATCGTCGTCGGAATCGACTCGTCCACGACGGCGACCAAGGCGATCGCCATCGACGATACCGGCGCCGTGCTCGGCGTCGGCATCCGGGAGTACGGCTACGAGACCCCGGCACCCGGCTGGACCGAGCAGCATCCGGCCCTGTGGTGGGAGGCGACGATCGGAGCGGTCCGCGACGTCCTGGAGGGCAACGGTCTCGACGGGTCGTCCGTGGAAGCAGTCGGCCTGACCGGGCAGATGCACGGCCTCGTCATGCTCGACCACTCCGGCGACGTGATTCGCCCGGCGCTCCTCTGGAACGACCAGCGGACGGCGACCGAATGCGATGACATCCGGGAGGCGATCGGCGCCGAGCGGCTCGTGGCGATCACCGGCAACGACGCCATGACCGGGTTCACCGCCCCGAAGATCGCCTGGGTGCGCCGCAACGAGCCCGAGCACCACGCCGCCATCGCCCACGTCATGCTCCCCAAGGACTATGTCCGCTACCGACTCACCGGGGCCATCGCCACCGATGTGGCAGACGGATCGGGAACGCTGCTGATGGACGTGCCCAATCGCCGATGGTCGACCGAGATGGCCGAGGTCGTCGGCCTCGATCCGTCACAGCTGCCGGACCTCCACGAGGGACCCGACATCACCGGCCGGATCCACGCCGAGGCGGCTGCGGCCACGGGCCTCCCCGAAGGCACGCCGGTGGTGGCCGGTGGCGGGGACCAGGCGGCCAACGCGGTCGGGGTCGGCGCCGTTGACGGCACGGTCGGCGCCCTTTCCTTGGGGACGAGTGGCGTGGTCTTCGTCGCCTCCGACGAACCGGTGACCGAGCCCCGGGGCCGGGTCCACGCCTTCTGCCATGCCGTCCCCGGCCGCTGGCACAACATGGGTGTGATGCTGTCGGCGGCGGGGTCGCTCCGGTGGTATCGCGACACGCTCGCCCCGGATGTGTCGTTCGGCGACCTGATCGCCGAGGCCGAGTCGATCCCGGCCGGAGCCGAGGGTTTGCGCTTCTTGCCCTACCTCACCGGGGAGCGGACCACACACCCGGACCCGGATGCGAAGGGGGCCTTCGTCGGCCTGACGGTGCGCCACACGCGGGCGCACCTGACCCGAGCGATCATCGAGGGCGTCGCCTTCGGCCTCGCCGACGGGCTCAGGCTCATGACCGATGCCGGCATCCGAACGCCGGAGGCCTTCCACGCTTCGGGTGGCGGGACTCGGTCCCGCCTGTGGCGCCAGATCATCGCCGACGTGATGTCGGCCGACATCGCCACCGTCGAGACGGTCGAGGGTGCTGCCTACGGCGCTGCCCTACTCGCCGGCGTCGGAGCCGAGTGGTGGGACGACGTCGATGGCGCGGCCACGCTGGTACACCGCACCGAGACGATCTCCCCGGGACCCGATGCCGAGGCCCTCGGTGCCGCCCATGAGAGCTACCGCCTGCTCTACCCGGCCCTCGCCGACTCGTTCCACCACCTGACCTGAGCCGGAGCGCTCCCAGGCTCCGCTCCGCGTACGATTCGGCGATGCCAGCGATCGTCGGCGTCCACGGGGCGTTCCACCAGTTCTGGGGTCCCAACCAGTTGCGGAGCCGATGGCTCCCGGCACTGCGCGACGGGCTCGTCCACGCCGGCGAGGCGATCCGGGGTCGGGACGTGGGGATCGCCTTCTACGGCGACCTGTTCAGGCCGACCGTCGATGCGGGACGCGTCACCGACGAGGAACTCCGGCATATCGCGGCCGCCTCGGGGCTGCTCGACTTCCTGGAGGATCGCTTCGGAGAAGGCGCGCTGGAGACCCTGGCCGAGGAGATGGGTCGCGAGCACGTCCGCCAAATAGTCGCCCAGCTGGGCCGCTACTTCGGGGACGAGCGACTCCGATCCGAGGTCCGGGGGCGTATCGAAGCGGTCATGGACGAGTCCACCCGGGTGGTCATCGCACACTCATTGGGATCCGTCGTTGCCTACGAGGCCCTGGTCGCCCACCCCGAGTGGCAGGTGGACACGTTCGTCACCTTGGGATCGCCGATCGCCGGCGAATGGGTCCGGACCAAGCTCCGACCGCCGGTGGGCGCCGAGGGGACGGGTGCCTGGCCGAACGTCCGCCGGTGGGTCAACGTCCAAGCGGTGGGCGACACCATCATCCGGGTGCCGGACACCGCGACCTGGTTCCCCGGCGTCGAGGACG
>JAHEFX010000089.1 GCA_024639975.1 bacterium | reverse complement strand
TGCCGGGATTGAGGCGGAGGGCCTGCACGCCGGCTTCGAGCGCCGCCAGGGCCATCCGGTGGTTGAAGTGGATGTCGGCGATGATCGGCACAGGCGAACGAGGGACGATCTCGGCGAGGCCCTGGGCCGCATCGGCGTCGTTGCAGGTGATCCGGACGATGTCGGCGCCGTTGGCCTTCAGGGCATAGACCTGCGCGAGCGTGCCGTCGACGTCGGCGGTCTTGGTCGTCGTCATCGACTGGACGCTGATGGGGGCGTCACCGCCGACGGCTACGTCGCCAACGTGGATCTGTCGGGTGCGTCGTCGTTCCACGGGGGGAGGCTAGGTCAGCCGCCGAGGTCGATCGGGTTGGTCACGTCCAGCAGGATGGACACGACCCCGATGAAGGCGAAGAGGGCAACGACGGCCACTGCCACGGGAGCGAGTGCCTGCAGGTTGGCCGGACGCCGGAAGACCTTCTCGTAGATGGCGATGGCGGCGTGCCCACCGTCCAATGGAAGGATGGGGATGAGGTTCAGGGCGCCGAGGATCACGTTGATCGAGGCCATGAAGAAGAGGATGTTCGCCCAGCCCAACTCGTCGGCCTGGGCGCCGATCTGGGCAAGCCCGACGATCGACACGGGGCGGGCGTCGGTCTGCACCTCTCCGCCGCCGATACCACCGACCAACTCACCGAGCGTGCTCGGGGTGACGAGATCGAATATGAAGCCGTACGACTGCTTGGTGAGGTCCCACACCTCGATGCCGGCCAATCCCCCGGCTTGGACGAAGGCGACGTCGGTGGTGGTCACTTCGACGACCGGAGCGAAGCCCAGGAAGCCGACGGTCTCACCTGCCTCGTCGACGGTCGAGCCCAGCGTGGCTTCCAGGGTCAGGGCCGCGCCGTCGCGTTCCACGACGATGTCGACCGTCTGGCCGGCAAGGCCGGCAATCGTTTCAGATGCGTCGTCCCAATCGTCGATGATGATCCCGTCGATCGAGCGGATCACGTCTCCCTCGACAAGACCGGCGGAGGCAGCCGCCGTGTCCTCGACCACTTCGCTGACCTCCGGGATGGGCGTCGCCTCGGGTTGGCCGTAGTAGGCGAACAGTCCCCAGAGGATCAGGAACGCCACCACGAAGTTGAGGACGATGCCGGCCAGGACGACGAACAGCTTCGACGAGGTGCTCTTGTCCCGGTAGGTGCGGCCCTCGTCCTCGGGTGGGACCTCCTCGAAGGGGTTCATCCCGGCGATCTTCACGTAGCCACCGGCGGGGATCCATTTGAAGCCGTACTCGGTCTCGCCACGCAGGGTCGACCAGATGCGCGGCCCGAAGCCGACGAAGAACTCCGTCACCTTCATGTGGGAGAGTTTCGCTGCGAAGAAGTGGCCGGCCTCGTGCACGATCACGAAGAAGATCAGCGCGAGGACCATGGCGATGGCACCGGTCATGACGGTCAGGGTAGGTCCGACGGACCCGTACGGGCGGCGCTAGCCGGCTCGCTCGATCGTCTCGGCGGCGCTCACCCGGGCCTCGGCATCCACGGCGTGGACCGCCTCGACGTCGGGTATGGGCGGCGAACCGATCCGGTCCAAGGTCGCCTCGAGGACCCGAGCGATGTCGAGGAAGGCGATCCGTTCGGCCAGGAACGCCTCTACGGCGACCTCGTCGGCCGCGTTAAAGGCAGCCGGCGCTCCTCCCCCGGCTCGTCCGGCCGCGTAGGCCAGTTCGAGCGCCGGGAACGACTCCATGGCCGGCTCATGGAACTCGAGGGTGTGCCCGGCAAGCTCGAAGGGATCGCCGGCCGCTCGGTCCGGGTGGGTCAGGGCATACCGGATGGGAATCCGCATGTCCGGCTCCCCGACGTGGGCCTTCAACGACCCGTCGACGAACTCCACGAGCGAGTGGACGATCGACTGGGGGTGGACGACGACCGATATGCGGTCGAATCCGACTTCGAACAGGTGGTGGGCCTCGATGACCTCCAACCCCTTGTTGACGAGGGTCGCCGAGTCGATCGTGATGCGGGGGCCCATGTCCCAGGTCGGGTGGGCGAGCGCCTCGGCCACCGTCACCCGACCGAGGTCGGACCTGGCACGCCCCCTGAACGGGCCACCGGATGCGGTGAGCACCAGACGGCGAACCGCCTCTGCCGGCTCGCCGATGAGGCATTGGAAGATCGCCGAGTGCTCGCTGTCCACCGGGATCAGCTCGCCGCCGCCCGACGCAAGGGCGTCGGTGACCAGCGGGCCGGCGGCGACGAGGCTCTCCTTGTTGGCCAGTCCGAGCCGGTTCCCGGCTTTGAGGGCGGCGAGGGACGCATCGAGACCGGCGAAGCCGACGATGCCGTTGATGACCGTGCTGCCCGGTCTCGCGGCCATCGACGCGACGGCGTCGGGCCCGAAGTCGATGCGGGTACCGAACCGATCGGCAAGGGCATCCCGGTCCCCAGGATCGGCCACTGCCAACGCAGCGTCGGGGTGGGCCTCGGCAACCTCGACGAAGTCCCCCGTCCCGGACCCGGCGGCGAGGGCGGCCGGTGCCAAGCCGAGCGCTTCGGCCACCTCGAGGGTTTGGCGGCCGATCGACCCGGTGACACCCAGGACGACCAGGTCGTTCACGGCAGGACGTCGAGCCAGAGGAAGACGGCGTAGAGGGCGGGGAGCGTCATGAGGAACGAGTCGATCCGGTCCAGGATCCCGCCGTGCCCGGGGAGGATGGTTCCCATGTCCTTGATACCGATGGACCGCTTGATGGCCGAGGCGCCGAGATCGCCGATCGGGCCGAACAAGGAAGCCACCGTCGCCGTCGCCAGGGCGAGCGTCACGGTCACGACGTCCTTGACCCAGGGGACCTGCGTCATGACCAGTGCAACGGCGAACGCCAGCACAACGCCCCCACCCAGTCCTTCGACCGTCTTCTTCGGGCTGAGCTCCGGGGCCAACTGCGTCCGGCCCATCGCCCGGCCGACGAAGTAGGCACCGGTGTCGGTGGCTGCGACGGTGAACACGATGAGCACGATCAGTTGCTGCCATCCGGCTGCCTGCGAGATCGGTGCGACGAACGCCAGCAGGGCCACCCACGAGAAGCCGAGGGTCGTGACGGCGGCGTTCTGGAGCGGGTCCCGACGGGGCGTCACGGCATAGAGGAGTAGCTGGGCGAGGACGCCGGCGACGACGACCCCGGCGATGCCATAGGCACCCCGCGAGTAGCCGGCGACGAATGCACCGACGATGACGAGCAGCCCGACGATCGCCACTGGTTGGAAGCCGACCCGCCGGGCCGAGGCGTAGAACTCACCGATGCCGAGCACGGCGATGATCCCGACGAGAGCGGTGAACCAGACGGGTCCGAGCCAGACCGTGAGCCCGATGATGCCGACGAGGGCGAGTCCGGTCCCGATCCTCAGGCGGAGGGCGGTGCGGTCGGCCTCCTCGGCCGAGAGCTCGTCGAGTATCTGCTCGGTGGTCTCGTCGCGGCGCCCATCGGAACCGGCCGTCGCCACGCCCGATCCTTCTTCGATGTCCGCGAACCCGGCGATCCCGGCGCCGAGACCGGCCACGTGCACGGAGACGTTCTGGTCCACGGGGCCCGCCTCATCGGCCACCCGGACGGCCTCGGCCAGCTCCTCGTAGTGGGTGGTGGTGTGGACGCCGTCCTCGTCCTCGTCTTCCGACGGGTCGGCATCGGACCCGGCGAGCAGATCGTCGGCTGCGGCGTCCAGCTCGGGCAGGGCGAATGAACCCTCGGCCGACTCGGTGGGGTCGGGGTCGAGGGGAACGACGTCTGCGAGGTCGCCGTCGTCCGGCCCGGCGTTGGTGGGTTCGTCTGCCACGTTCAGACCTCGAGGAGCTCCTGCTCCTTGGCGGCCAGGAGCTGGTCGATCCGGGCCGTGTGGGCGTCGGTCTTGTCCTGGAGGTCGCTCTCGGCGCGCCGGATGTCGTCGTCGGAGACCTCACCCGTGAGCGACTCGATGTCGTCCTTGGTCGAGCGCCGGATCTGGCGGACCGATACCCGGCCCTCTTCTGCCATCTGTCGGGCAACCTTGATGAGGTCCCGTCGTCGCTCCTCGGTGAGGGCGGGGAAGGCGAGGCGGATGACCGTGCCGTCGTTCGACGGTGAGAGACCGAGGTCGGCGGCGATGATCGCCTTCTCGACATCGGCGAGCGATCCCTTGTCGAATGGCTGGACGAGCAGCATCCGGGGTTCGGGGACGGAGATGGAGGCGAGCTGTTGGAGCGGGGTCTTGGCGCCGTAGTAGTCGACGTGGACCCGCTGGAGGATCTGGGGGTTGGCGCGTCCGGTTCGCACGGTGGCGAACTCGCCGATGGTGTGGTCGACGGCGCCATCCATCCGTTCGTCGGCGTCGGAGAGCAACTCGTCGATCATGTCCTATCCCGTCGTCGTCACCAGAGTTCCGACGGGCTCGCCGAGGCATGCCTTCGTGACATTGCCCTCCACCCCGATGTTGAACACCCGGATGTCCAGCCCGTTCTCCTTGCACATCGTAACTGCGGTGCTGTCCATCACCTGTAGTTCGCGGGCGATGACATCCATGTACGACAGGCGTTCGAAGAATTCGGCGTCGGGATCGGTGAGTGGGTCGGCCGAGTAGACCCCGTCGACCATCGTCGCCTTGAGCACGGAGTCGGCATCGATCTCGGCGGCTCGGAGTGCAGCAGCGGTGTCGGTGGTGAAGAACGGGTTGCCGGTGCCGGCACCGAAGACCACGACGCGGCCCTTCTCGAGGTGACGGATGGCCCGGAGCCTGATGTACGACTCGGCGAGCTGGCGCATCTCGATGGCCGACTGGACCCGGGTGTCGACGCCGTGGGCCTCGAGCGCCTCGCGCAACGCCAAGGCGTTGATCATCGTGGCAAGCATGCCCATGTAGTCCGCCGACGCCTGGTCCATGCCCTTGGCGGCTTGGGAGACGCCGCGGAAGATGTTTCCACCACCGACGACGACGGCGACCTGCACGCCCCGTTCGATGGCAGCGGCAACCTCGCCGGCCACCCTGCCGACGGTCTCGGGATCGATCCCGTACTTGGTCTCGGGATCGGCGAACGCCTCCCCCGACAGCTTCAGGAGGACCCTTCGGCGATCGGAGGAGGCATCCATCGCTACTCCCCGACGGCGAGTCGGGAGAAGGCCTTGATCGAGATGTTCTCGCCCATCGTTATGGCGAGTTGGTCGATCATCTCGCCGACGGTGCCCTCGAACTTCTCGGCGTTGACGAACTGCTGGTCGAGCAGGACGTTCTCGGAGAAGAACTTCGAGATACGGCCTTCGACGATCTTGGGGATCACAGCTTCGGGCTTGCCTTCGTTGGCAGCCTGTTTCGCGATGACGTCCTTCTCGGCCTCGAGGATGTCGGCTGGTACCTCGTCGGCGGTGACCCAGCGGGGGCTGGCCCACGCGACGTGCATGGCGATGTCGCGGGCGGCGTCGGCGAAGGCCGGGCTCTTGGCGACGAAGTCGGTCTCGGAGGCGAGCTGGACGAGCACACCCGTGACGGTCCGTTCACCCTGCGCGTGCAGGTAGGAACCGATGGTGCCTTCCGACGCTTCCCGGTCGGCACGCTTGGCCATCTTGGAGAGGCCCTTCTCGCGCAACAGGGTCATGGCGGCATCGACGTCGCCCCCGGTCTCGCTGAGCGCGTTCTTGGCGTCCATCATCCCGACACCGGCGGCCTGCCGGAGGTTCTGGACGTCCTTGGCGGTGAAATCGGCCACGGTTGCTACTCCTTGCCTTCCTTGGCGGCCATCTCGGCTTCGGAGACCTTCTGGGTGCCTTCGATGCAGGCGTCGGCGATGACGGATGCGATCAGCTGTGCCGACCGGACGGCATCGTCGTTGCCCGGGACCACGTAGTCGACGTTGGTCGGGTCCGAGTTGGAGTCCGAAAGGGCGATGACGGGGATCTTGAGGCGGTTGGCCTCGCCGACGGCGATGTGCTCGATATTGGTGTCGACGATGAACACGGCCTGGGGCGTGCGCTGCAGGTCGGCGACGCCACCGAGGTTGCGGTCGAGCTTCTCGAACTCACGACGAAGGCGGAGTCGCTCCTTCTTCGGGAGGGATTCCATCTCGCCGGAGCTGTCCATGCGCTCCAGTTCCTTCATGTACGCAATGCGCTTCTTGATGGTCTGGAAGTTCGTGAGCATGCCACCGAGCCAACGGAAGTTGACGTAGGGCATTCCGGCACGGGTCGCTTCCTCGGCGACGGCGGCCTGCACCTGCTTCTTGGTGCCGACGAACAGGACCGTCCCGCCATTGGCGACGGTCTCGCGCACGAACGCGGCGGCCTCTTCGATGAGGTCTGCGGTCTTGCGCAGGTCGATGATGTGGATGCCACCACGATCGCCGTACAGGTACGGCGCCATGGCGGGATTCCAGCGGCGCGTCTGGTGGCCGAAGTGGACGCCGGCCTCCAGGAGCTGCTTGATGGTCACTACAGCCATCGTTGGTCTCCTTCGTTTTTGGTTATTTCCTCCGTCCGGGCGGCACGGGGCAGACGGTTGAGTCCTCCCACGGGGCTGGGCCCCGACCACGGGAGTTCGACCCGGACGTGTGTCGTTGCCGGCGAGTGTAGGGGGCTTCGAGCTCTTCGGAACTCGGGGGCGTACGGCGACCGAGGCGCGGTACGTCAGTGCGATGATCCGGGCGTCAGCTCGGTTCGTGGAGGCGGTTGCGCAGACTCATCACCGATTTCGTGTGGATCTGGCAGACCCGGGATTCGGTGACACCGAGAACGCCACCGATCTCGTTGAGGGTGAGGCCCTCGTAGTAGTAGAGCGTCAGGACGAGCCGTTCCCGCTCCGGGAGCCGGTTGATGGCGTCGGCGAGGATCCGCTTGTTCTCGACGTCGGCGAAGGCCGCTTCGGGGCTGATGCCCCGGGGATCGGGAAGCCGTTCGCCGAGGCTGGCCCCTTCCTGGGCCGGTCCACCCGGTGATTCATCGAGGGCGACGAACCCGGTCGTCGAGATCTCCCCGAGGTGGTCACGTAGTTGGTCGACCGGCACGTCCATTGCTTTGGCGATCTCGTGGTCGGTCGGCGTGCGGCCGAGCTTGTGCTCGAGGGCGACGATGTTGCGCTCGATCTCGCGAGCCCGGCTCCGAACCGATCGAGGCACCCAGTCGAGCGCCCGGAGCTCATCGAGGATCGCCCCGCGGATACGGGGGATGGCATAGGTCTCGAACTTGAAGCCGCGCTCGACCTCGAACTTGTCGATGGCATCGATGAGCCCGAAGATCCCGTAGGAGACCAGGTCGTTCTGGTCGACCGTCCGAGGCAGACCGGAGCCGACACGCCCGGCGACGAACTTCACCAGTGCCGAGTAGTGCAGGATGAGGCCCTCGCGAGCGGCCTCATCCGAGGCGTCGTCCTTGAGACGGGCCCACAGTTGGTCGATGATGCCGGGTTCGAGGGAGGTGTCGGTGTCGCTCATGAAGGGTTGCCCGCAGGCTCGGCGAGTGTACCCCCGGCGGCTCGATTCCCCGGGACATGCCGGGAATCCGCCCGACCTAGCCTCTCCGCATGCCCATGGACGACAACCCGGTCACCGCCGCCCTCGGCCGCCCCTTGCGCCTTGCTGTGATCGGTGGCGGTCCCGGGAGCTTCATCGGGTCGATGCACCGCTCGGCGGCACGACTCGACGGCAGATTCGAGATCGTCGCCGGGGCCGTGTCCTCCAACCCCTCCCGCTCGACGGCAGCGGCCGAGGCGATCGGCGTCGAACCGTCCCGGGCGTACCCGACGCCGGAGGCCCTGTTCGAGGGTGAAGTGAAGCGAGACGACGGAGCAGAAGTCGCGGCGATCATGACGCCGAACGACTCCCACCACTCGCTGGCGGTCCGGGCGTTGGGGGTTGGGTGGGACGTCATCTGTGACAAACCGATGACCAACACGGTCGAGGAGGCCACCGATCTGGTCGAGGCGGTCGACAGGTCGGGGCTCGTCTTCTGCCTCACGCACAACTACTCGGGCTACTCGCTCGTCAGACAGGCCCGTGCCATGCGCGAGGCCGGTGACCTGGGAACGATTCGTCTCGTCCAGGTCGAGTACGTGCAAGGCGGCAAGGCTGCCGAGGCCGACCCCGATCCCTCCGACGGGCCGCTCCCCTGGCGCTACGACCCCGACCGGGGCGGGCCATCGTTGGTCATGGGTGACATCGGGACCCATGCCCATCACCTGGTCCGCTTCGTCACGGGCCTGGAGGTCGAAGAGGTCGCCGCCGAGGTCGGCCACGTGGTCCCGGGCCGACAGGTCGATGACTTCGCCGGTGCCCTCCTGCGCTTCGCCAACGGGGCCCGAGGTTCTTTCTGGGTGACCCAAACGGCCGCCGGTGTCGAGAATGGGCTCCGCATCCGCGTGTCCGGCACCAAGGCCTCCGTCGAATGGAATCAAGAGATCCCGACACGGTTGCTGGTCTCGCCCGTCGACGGGCCGGCGCGGGTCCTCACACCGAGCGGGCCGGACCTTCTCGCACCGGCTGCACGGACGGGCCGGATCGTCGCCGGACACCCCGAGGGGTTTCGTGAGGCCTTCGCCAATGTCTACTCGGATGCGGCAGAGGCGATCGTCGCCCGGCGAACGGGGACGCAACCCGATCCGTTGGCGACCTGGTTCCCCGACCATCACGACGGCCTCGCCGGGATCCGGTTCGTCGAGGCGGCGATCACCTCATCGGAT
>JAHEFX010000088.1:3650-8696 GCA_024639975.1 bacterium | reverse complement strand
CCGATTTGCCGAGCGGGACCGACAACGCCACCACCGACCAACTCACCGGGTCGCTGATCGGCGTGGTCACCGAGCTGCGTGCGGCTTCGGGCCGCCTTCCCGACGCGATCGCCCCTTCGGTCGAAGCGGCAGCCAACGAGCTCGAAGCCAGCGCCCTTGCCTACCTGACGGCGTTGCGCTCCCACGACCCGTCTGCCGAGGACCTGGCGGTGGATGTGACCCGCAACGACGCCATTGCGCGGCGAACCATCGTCCGATGGTTGGAGGCCGAGTCGACGACCCTGACCGACGAGATCGCCCGGCTGGCCGCTTCGGTGGCGTCGATTCGCTAGTCAGTCGCCTTCGAGACCGGCAAGCTCCCGCTCGAAGTCCGAGGCGCCCTGGAAGTCCTTGTAGACCGAGGCGAAGCGCAGGTAGGCCACCTCGTCGGCGGCCCGCAGTTCGTCGAGAACGGCACGACCGATCACATCCGACTCGATGACCGGCCCTTGGGACCGGGCAACCTGTTCGACCCGCTCGACCATCGAATCGAGGCCCTCGGCGGCCGCATCACGGTCGGCCAGGGCGAACTCGAAGCCGCGACGCACCTTGGCGGTCTGGAACGGCTCGACGTGCCCATCGCGCTTGCGCACGAGTGCCACCGCCTCAGCGCGTTCGTAGGTGGTGAAACGGGACCCGCAGTCAGAGCAGGCACGCCGGCGTCGGATGGACGCGCCCTGGTCGGCGGGTCGGGAATCGACCACGCGGGTGTCGGCACCTCCGCACAACGGACAGAACATCGGGGCGAGCGTAACCGCCATGTCGGCCCGCGGTCCCACCGGACCGCCCTCCGTCACCCGTCGATCGGGATCAGCAGCTCTTGGCCGACCGACAGTGTGCCGGTCCCAAGCTCCGATGCATCGGCGATTGCTGCCGCCGTCTGACGAACGTCGTCGCCCGGTGCCGTGTGCTCGGCAGCGATGGCCCACAAGGTGTCACCGGACTGCACGACGTATCGCTCCGTCGCCGCTGGTCCGTCGGCATCGACCGCACCGGCGAAGAGCACCAGCGCCAGGCCTGCGGCAGCCACACCGGCTGCCAGACGTCGCCATTGGATCCGTGTCCGGTGGAATCGCTCCGTGTCGGACGTCATCGATCCGAGTCGAACGTCGAGCGGGCGGTATACGTGTGTGGTCATCGGTGGCCTCCGGAAGCCAAGGTATGGCTTGGGTGTGACAGAAACGAATCGAACGTCTGTTCGTCAGTATGCCCGAACATCTGTTCGTGTCAAGGGGTCGAACAGGTGTTTGTTTCCGGAACACACGTTCGGTACGATTCCCGTACACATGTTCGGGGAGGACCCATGCCAGACACTCGATCGGCCCTGAGCACCCGCCAGCGCGAGGTGCTCGACTACATCCGGGCCACGGTCGCCGACCGCCACTACCCGCCGTCGGTTCGGGAGATCGGGGACGCGCTCGGGTTGAGCTCGCCGTCGTCGGTCCACGCCCACCTCACCGCACTCGTCAAGCACGGCTACCTGCGCCGTGACCCCTCGAAACCGCGCGCCATCGAGGTCGTCGAAGAGGCAGCGCCGGTCACCGCACTCCCCGACCGCGCCCCCACCCGCGACGTTCCCTTGGTCGGTCGCATCGCCGCCGGCTCGCCCATCCTCGCCGAGGAATCGATCGAGGACGTCTTCCCGCTCCCCGAGGCCCTGGTCGGCCGGGGCCCGGTGTACATGCTGCAGGTCAGCGGCGACTCCATGATCGACGCCGGCATCCTCGATGGTGACTACGTCGTCATCCGCTCACAGGTCGACGCCCGCGACGGAGAGTTCGTCGCCGCCCTGGTCGACGGCGACGAGGCCACGGTCAAGCGCCTGGAGCGCAGCGGGGGCCGAGTGATCCTGCACGCCGAGAACCCGGCCTACGAGCCGATGGTGTTCGACGACGGGGTACAGATCCTCGGCGTCGTCGCCACGGTCCTGCGGAGCCTCTAGCCCGCCCAGTCCCCCACGAACGACTCGGCCACCGGCCCGGTGATCCAGGACCGGCCCCCCACAACCTCGACATGCACTCGGCCACCCGGTAGGTGGACGTCCACGGCGCCGTCGCCATCCAACGCCACGGCGGCGGCCGCCACGGCTCCGCTCCCACAGGCGAGAGTCTCGCCGACGCCGCGCTCGTTCACCCGAAGTCGGATCCCCGAGTTGGTCCGTTCGAAGAAGCCGGTATTGACACCGCCGGGCGTCGCCACCTCCGCCCGGGCGCCGATACCGGGGACATCGACCTCATCCACGGAGTCGACCTCGAGAACGAGGTGTGGGTTCCCGACGTCGACCGACCTCGCATCGGAGCCCTCGACATCGACGGCGTCGCCAACCGAGACCGATCCCAACGCGACCCGCACCCGGTGGTCGCCGACGATCTCTGCCGAGAGCCATCCTCGTTCGGTGAGGACCTCGAAGGACTCACCCACCCATCCGGCCCGGTGCGCGAACCAGGCGGTGCAGCGCAGTCCGTTGCCACACATCTCAGCGACCGACCCGTCGGCGTTCCAATACTCCATCCGGGCGCCGCGGTCGTGGGGAGTGACGTAGAGGACGCCGTCGGCGCCGATGCCGAAGTGACGGTCGCAGAGCTCGGCGACGGTCTCCGGGTCGGGCCGGAGCTCGGCGGTGCCGTCCAACACGACGAAGTCGTTGCCGATGCCATGCATCTTCGTGAACTTCATCGCTCGAACACCTCCAGGACCTGCCGGACCCGATCCTCGGTCACGGACACCCACGGTATCGGCTGGAGTCGGGGATCCCGGTTGAAGAAGGTTCGTTGGCGCCTGGCGAGGGCGAGGGTGTTCGTGAGGACGTCAGCCGCCCCGTTCGAAAGGTGTTGCTCGCCGCGGACCACCGGTAGGAGCTCCTTGTAGCCGACGGCCTGGGCGGCGGTCCGGCCCAGCCGGTCGGCGAGGCCGGCTACCTCCGCCTCCAGACCGAGCTTCAGCATCTTGTCGATTCGTCGGCGGGCCCGGGTCGCAAGGCCATCGCCCGGGTCGATCGAGACCCCTCGGAACGGGATGAGCGGTTCGTACTCCCGCACGGCTCGCACTTCCGCACGCTGGGCCCGCTCGGAGGGCAGGCCGGCCCCGAGCTTGGCGACTTCCAAGGCGCGGGCGACCCGCCGAGGATTGGCCAGATCGACATGGTCACCGGCCGTGGGATCCAGTTGGAGGAGCTCGGCGCTGGCGGCCCCCGGCTCCAGGGCCTCGACCTGGCCGCGGACGGTCGGATCGAACGGTGGGAACTCGAGCGGGTCGAGCAGGGCACGCATGTGGAGACCGGAACCGCCGACCACGAGGACGGCACGTTCGCGGCCGTGGATGGCCTCCATCACCTGCCTGCCCTTGCGCTGGAACTCGGCGACCGAGTACTCCCGTTCGGGCTCGACCAGATCGATCATGTGGTGCGGGACGTCTTGGCGGTCCTGTCGGCTGGGCTTGGCCGTCCCGATGTCCATGCCCCGGTAGACCTGCATGGAGTCGACCGAGACGATCTCTGCCCCGAGTCGACCGGCTATCCGCATGGCGATCTCGCTCTTGCCGGCAGCCGTCGGGCCGACCAGCACGTAGACGCGGTTCAGAGGAGGCTCCCCGTCAGGTAGAACGTCGCCGCGCCGTCGACCCGAACGTCGGCGAAGGTGCCCTCGGGCACGTCGCCGTCCACGTGAAGGAGTCGACCGCCGCGGGTGCGCATGGTGGTGCGGTTCGGGTCCTTCTCCGAGGGGCCCTCTGACAGCGCGGAGAGCTCTCGACCGACCCAGCCCTCGTTCTGCTCCCGAGAGATGCCGGACTGGAGCGCCAGGAGACGCTGGAACCGCTCCTGGACGACGTCGGGATCTATGAACTCGTCCTCCAGTCCGGCCGCAGCCGTCCCCGGTCTGGGACTGAAGATGAACATGAATGCCGAGTCGAATCGCGCCTCACCGACAACGTCGAGGGTGGCTTGGAAGTCCTCCTCGGTCTCACCGGGGAAGCCGACGATGATGTCGGTCGACACGGTGAGGTCGGGCACGTGCTCACGCATCATCGCCAGCCGCTCGAGGAAGCGCTCCGGCGTGTAGCCGCGATGCATGCGGGAGAGGATCCGACGGCTCCCCGACTGGAGCGGCAGGTGCAGCTGCTCGCAGACGGCGGGGGTCTCGGCCATGGCGAGGGCCACGTCCTCCTTCATGTCGGCCGGGTGGGGCGAGGTGAACCGCACCCGCTCGATCCCATCCACCTCGCCCACCCGCCGGAGCAGGTCGGCGAAGATCGGACTCCGCTTGCCGTCGAGCGCAAGGTCGCGGCCATAGGTGTTGACGTTCTGGCCGAGAAGCGTCACCTCGAGGACCCCATCCGCGGCGAGGGCACGCACCTCCCGGATCACGTCGCCGGGTCGTCGGGAGATCTCCTGGCCGCGCACGGACGGCACGATGCAGAAGGTGCAGGTGTTGTTGCAGCCCGTCTGGATGGAAACCCAGGCGGCATGTTGCTGCTCGCGACGGGTGGGGAGGTCCGATGCGACGGCGCCGACCGGTTCGTCGAGGATCTCGGTGACCGGGCCCCACTCCTCGGCGTGGTCGAGCAGGGCAAGGATCCGGTCGAGGTTGTGGGTCCCCAGGACGACGTCCACCCACGGCGCCCGGTCCCGTACGAGGTCACGGTCCTTCTGGGCCGCACAGCCGCCCACGACCAGCCGGCTGCCCGGGCTGGCGTCCTTGACGGACTTCAGGTGCCCCAAGGTGCCATAGAGGCGGTTGTCGGCGTTCTCGCGGATGGTGCACGTGTTGACGAACACCACGTCGGCCTCGCCGACGGACTCGGCGGGACGCATCCCGTCGGCCTCGAAGAGGCCGGCGATCCGCTCGGAGTCGTGCTCGTTCATCTGGCACCCGAACGTGCGGACGAAATAGCGCTTCCCCTCGCGGGTCGGACGCCGCCATTCCTGGGTGCGAACGGAGGGCGTCCCGAGGGCGACGGGCTGGGACATGGCGGTCAGCGAGCGTAGTCCGTGGCCCGGTACTCCCTGAT
>JAHEFX010000088.1:0-3550 GCA_024639975.1 bacterium | reverse complement strand
TAGCGCTTCCCCTCGCGGGTCGGACGCCGCCATTCCTGGGTGCGAACGGAGGGCGTCCCGAGGGCGACGGGCTGGGACATGGCGGTCAGCGAGCGTAGTCCGTGGCCCGGTACTCCCTGATGACGGTTACCTGTATCTGGCCCGGGTACTGCAGCTCGTCCTCGAGCCTGCGAGAGATCTGTGAGGCCAGGTGCGCAGCACCCAGGTCGTCGATCGATCCGGGGTCGACGACGACGCGGATCTCTCGGCCCGCCTGCATGGCAAATACCCGCTCCACACCGGGGAAGGATCCGGCGACCTCTTCCAAGCGCTCCAGGCGCCGGACATACGCTTCCAACTGCTCACGCCGGGCTCCCGGGCGGGCGGCGGAGACGGCATCGGCCGCTTGGATGATCACAGCGAGGACCGAGCGGGGCTCGACCTCGTTGTGGTGCGCTTCGATCGCGTGGACGACCGCCGGGTCCTCTTCGAACCGCCGGGCGATCTCTGCCCCGATGAGGGCGTGGGAGCCCTCGACCTCATGGGTGACGGCTTTGCCGATGTCGTGCAGGAGAGCGGCGCGAACCGCAGCGTCCCGGTCGGTTCCCAGCTCCGAGGCGAGCATGCCGGCGACGTGGGCGGCTTCGAGCGAGTGTCCGAGGACGTTCTGGCCGTAGGAGGTGCGGTACTTGAGCTGCCCGAGGAGCGCGATGAGCTCGGGATGCATCCGACTGACGCCGGCATCGACCAGCGCCCACTCCCCGGCATCCTTCACCGTGCGCTCGACTTCGGATTGGGCCTTCTCATGGAACTGCTCGATCGAGGCCGGGTGGATGCGCCCGTCTTCTACGAGGTTCTGCAGGGTCAAGCGGGCTACTTCGCGGCGGACCGGGTCGAATGTCGAGACGGAGACCGTGTCAGCCGCGTCGTCGATCACCAGGTTCACACCCGTGACCGCCTCGAAGGCCCGGATGTTGCGACCTTCACGACCGATGATCCGCCCCTTCATGTCGTCAGACGGCAGGTCGACGGTCGACGTCGTGGACTCCTGCACGACGTCGGAGGCCAGGCGTTGGATCGCCGTCGCGAGGATCCGACGGGCGCGTCGATCGGCCTCCTCGCGGGCTCGGACCTCGAGGTCGCGCACGAGACGCATCGCATCACGCCGGGCCTCATCCTCCACGTCGGCGAGCAAGACCTCCTTGGCGGCGGCGACGTCGACACCGGCCACCCGCTCGAGGTCGGCTCGTGCTTCGGAGCGAAGCTCGTCGACTTCGGCGCGGGACTGTTCGATCTCGCCCTCGCGGCGCACGAGCAACTCCTCGCGTTGGGCAAGGTTGGCCGCCCGCTGTTCGAGGGTGAGCTCGCGTTGGGAGATCCGGTCCTCGGTGGCCTTGACCTCCACCCGTTTGTGCTCGATGGTGGCGTCCTCGCGCTCCCGGTAGGAGTCGGCGAGCGCCCTGGATTCTTCTTCTGCCCTTGCCAGGATCCGCTGGGCCTCCAGGCGGGCGTCGGAAAGCGCCTGCTCGGCAGATTGACCCCCACCCCCTTCCGATCGCCCAGCCCAAAGGCGAGCGGCGAAGAAGCCCAGCGCTCCAGCGGTGGCCGCCGTCAAGACGACGGCGATCACCGCGATCAGCACCGAATCCACGATGTCCGTCCTTTCAAGCGAACCGGGCCCGTGGGCGCCCAGCTCGCGTCATAGTTTCAGACGTCCATCGTACCGTGTGGCCACCTTCCCCACCGGAGGGACCGGGAAGGGTCAGGACAGGTCGGTCTCGGCTGGTGAGTCCTCGCCGTCCACGGCCTCCTCGATCTGCTCGGATTCCTCGTCACCGATGAGACCCACCGCCTCCAGGACCCGGGTGTGGAGCTGGAGGGCGATGTCGGGGTTCTCCCGGATGAAGCGCTTCGATGCCTCACGACCCTGACCGAGCTGATCGCCCTCGTAGGAGAACCAGGCACCGGCCTTCTTGACGATGCCCTGCTCCACGGCCACGTCGAGCAGGCTGCCCTCACGGGAGATGCCCTCGCCGAACATGATGTCGAACTCGGCCAGCCGGAACGGCGGTGCGACCTTGTTCTTCACGATCTTGGCCCGGCAGCGGTTGCCGATGTTCTCCTGACCATCCTTGATCGCCTCGATACGCCGAATGTCGATCCGGACCGAGGAGTAGAACTTCAGGGCCCGGCCACCGGGCGTGGTCTCGGGGGAACCGAACATCACCCCGATCTTCTCGCGCAGCTGGTTGATGAAGATGGCTGTCGTGCGGGAGCGATTGAGCGTGCCGGTGAGCTTGCGCAGCGCCTGGGACATGAGCCGGGCTTGCAGGCCGACGTGGGCATCGCCCATGTCGCCCTCGATCTCGGCTCGAGGCACCAGGGCCGCGACCGAGTCGATGACGACCACGTCGAGTGCTCCCGACCTGATGAGCATGTCGGTGATCTCCAAGGCCTGTTCGCCCGTGTCGGGCTGGGAGATGAGCAGCTCGTCCACATCGACGCCCAGCGCCTTGGCATAGACGGGGTCGAGGGCGTGCTCGGCGTCGATGAAGGCCGCGATACCACCGTTGCGCTGTGCTTCTGCCACGGCATGCAGCGCCAGCGTCGTCTTGCCGGAAGCCTCCGGACCGAAGATCTCGACGACGCGGCCCCGGGGCAGGCCGCCGATACCCAAGGCGAGGTCCAGCGAGAGGGCACCGGTCGAGATGGCCTCGACGTTGCGGATCGCATCCTCGCCGAGACGCATGATCGCGCCCTTGCCGAACTGGCGCTCGATCTGACTCATCGCCATTTCGAGGTTCTTGTTCTGATCCACCGAGTGCTCCTTCTCCGACTTCCGACCGGCCATGTCCGCCGATCGTACGACGGGGGTGTGACACGTTTCGGACACAACGATACCCGAACGGGTGTTCGATTCAAGGATTGTCGAGATCGAACGTCTCGAGGGGCTCGTACTCCATGCCCGAGTGCCGCCGATGGGACCGCATGAGCACCACCGCGGGGACCGTCCAACGGACGCGCAGGTCCGGGTCGGCCTCCAACCAGCGCCACACATCGGTGGCCGGACGGATCCGACTCAGGGTCAGGTGTGGCACGAAGGGCCGATCCTCCCGCTCGAGCCCGGCGACCTCCACCGCGTCCTCGACCCGGTCCCGCAGCTCGATGAGCTCGCGCTCCCCCGCATCGACGCCGGCCCACAGCACTTCGGCCTTCCCGGGGCGCGGGAAGGCACCGAGGCCCGAGAGCCCGATCCTGAAGGTGCCGCCCAGCGACGCCGCCTCGAGTGCGTGGAGGACTCGATCGAGGCCCAACTCGCCGGGGTCGCCAAGGAATCGCAGGGTGAAGTGCCAGGAATCGGGCGGTACCCGCCTGCCCGGTACCGGGTCGTCGGAGAACGCCTGGTCGAGTCGGGCAGCGAGAGCGTGACGGGCCTCGTCATTGGGGACGACGGCCAGGAACAGCCTCCCCACACCGGCCATCAGCCCTGCTCCAGCACCCGACGCAGTTCGTGCAGGGCGGCCGTGGCACCGTATCGCCTGACCCGCTCCCGGTCACCGGGTAGCCGGAT
>JAHEFX010000087.1 GCA_024639975.1 bacterium | reverse complement strand
GAGAAGGCGCCGACGACCCAACCGGTTGCCTGGCCCGAGGCGCCCCGGCCGACCAGGACGATGATCGCAAACATCGCCACGGCATTCCACGGCGCCGGACCCAGGGCGTAGGTCGTCCCGGCCGCCCAGAGCAGCCAGGGAGCCAGCGGTGCTGCGAGGAGCAGGGCCGAGGTGACGACCCCGAAGCCGCCCATGACCTGCAGGAGCCTCCCCGGACGGACGTGGTGCTCTGCCACGACTCCGGTGAGGATCCGGACGGCCACCCCGATCACGCCCACCATGGAGGTGTACAGCCCCGCAGCCGCGTTGGAGTAGCCGAGCTCGGTCTCGGCGAAGAGGGGGATGAAGCTGCTCGTCGACGACACGAGGCCCATCAGTCCTGCGTAGACGGCGAGCCGTCTGACGTGCGGCCTGGCCGTCTCCGAGACCGGTGTCCGTGCGCCGTGCTCGTCGAGCTCGGACTCGGTGGGTGGGAGCCCGATGAGCGAGAGCAGGGCGCCCACGAGACAGACGGCACCCACGACGTGGAAAGCAGCCCGCCAGCTCCACATCTGCACCGAGAGTGGGGCGACGATGCCCACGAAGACGAAGCCGACGTAGACGCCCGACTGCTTGATTCCGGTGATCAGTCCACGCTTGCCATCGGGCACATGGGCAGCGATGAGGCCGTTGGTGGAGGGGTTGATGGTCGCCTGGGCCATCCCGATCGGAAGGGCGGCCAGCGCCAGAGAAGCCGTGGAGGACATGAGCCCCATCACCGGGTAGGCGATACCGGTCAAAAGGAGCGTCAGTTGGGCGAGGCGGGTCGCCCCGATCCGATCCGAGAGACGGCCCGCCAGGGGGGAGAGGACCGCAGCCGACGCCGAGTAGGTGAGCAGCACCAAACCGAGCTCGGTCGCGCCGATGCCAAGGTCGGCCAGCATCGGCGCGGCTGCGACGGCGAGCACGGCGTAGGCCATGGTCCCGGCCGACATCGTCCAAACGAGGAGCGGGACCATGAGTCGAGGCACCGGCACAGTCTGGTCGTTTCCGTCGAGTCGTAGGCTGAGCGGATGGACCTCACTCCCAACGAGCAGCGAGTCCTCGGGTCACTCATCGAGAAGCAGATGACGACGCCCGAGACCTACCCACTGACGATCAACGCCCTGGTGACCGCCTGCAACCAGTCGTCGAACCGACACCCCGTCATGTCCTTGGACGAGTCGGAGGTACTCGACGCCATTGCCGCGCTCCGGGACCTCGACCTCGTCCGATCGATCAAGCGGGCCGGCGACCGGGTGATGAAACATCGCCATGACGTGGACACCGTGTTGGGGCTGTCCGACGATCAGGCGGCCCTGTTGGCGGTTCTGCTCCTTCGCGGCCCCCAGACGCCGGGGGAGCTCCGCTCACGTTCGGAGCGCTATGTCACCTTCGACTCCACCACCGCAGTGGAGCAGGTCCTTCGGGAGCTGGCTGCGCACGAGGACGAGCCACTGGCCCTCCTGCGCGACCGTCGTCCCGGGGAGAAGGAGGCACGCTGGGTGCAGCTGCTCGGCCAGGGCGCCGAGGCCCCGGAGATCGAGTCATCGGCGACCCCCAGACGGGATCGACTTGCCGAGCTCGAAGAGCAGGTGGGCGAACTCGGATCGACGGTGTCGGCCCTGACCGACGACCTCGCTGCATTGAAGGAAGCCCTCGGCGTCGACTGATCAGTCGATCTCGTCGGAGTCCTCGATCTCGTCCAGTTGGTCGTCGATGAGCTCGACCGGCACGTAGAGCGACGAAACGAGCGCCGCCAGATGGGCGACGATCCGCTTGAGGTACCGATAGAACAGCGCCTTGGAGACGGCTTCGGGACCCGACGAGGACGACGTGGCAGCGTCTCTGACCGACTTGTCGAATCGGTCGGTGAGCTCATCGGTCTCGGCGACGAAAGCCCGGGCGGTGTCCTCGTCGTCGTCCTCGAAGGCCGCTCGGGCTCGTTCGATCAGGTCCTTGACCACGGCCCGATCGGCGTCGAGTTGCTCGCTCCCCGGCATCTCGGAGAGGTCGAATCCGTACTTGGCGAGGTCGTAGATGTTCTTTGCGTAGTCCGAGGCCCGCTCGGCATCACGCACGACGAGCAGGTAGGGAAGTGTGTCGGAGAAGCCGGTGGGCGACACGGAGCCGTGGATCGTCAGGCGTCGAATGGCATCCCGTCGGAGCGCCTCCACCCGGTCGTCCCCGGTCTGCACCTCCCTGCGGGTCGCCTTGGACTTGCCGCCACCGAACGCAGCGTCGGTGGCGGCCTCGTAGATCGCGCCGACCTCGGCGAGCATCTCGAGGACCAGGACTTCGGCCTCCTCGAGGCCTTCTTGTCGTCGGAAGAATGACAGCATCGTTTGGCTCCCTTAGAAGATGAAGATACCCACGAGGGGCAGGAGGATGAATACACCGACCACGTAGACGATGGCGAGGCTCTTGTGCTTGACGGCGAGGCCCGCCAGGCCGGCGGCCAGTTGTACCGGCACGAACCGGATCCTCGGCCATGGGTACAGCAGCAGGATCGCGATCAGGTTGAACGAGGTGTGGGTGAACGCGATCGTGAGGCCGTCCACCGATCCCGAGCCGAGGGCAGCGAGCAATGCAGTGATGGTGGTCCCGATGTTCGCGCCGAGGGTGATGGGATAGGCGTTGCGGGCGAGGAGCACACCCGATGCCACCAGTGGTACGAGGATCGATGTGGTTATCGACGAGGACTGGACGGCGATGGTGACGATGGTCCCGACGACGATGCCGACGAGTCCGGACTTCGCGAGAGCAGCATTGAGCGACGTCTCGATGCGAGCCGCGACCAACACGCGCATGTTCTTCGTGATGAGCGACAGCGCGAAGAAGATGACCAGGATCCCCAGCACGGCGGTGACCACGGCAGCGGCGACGCTCGATCCCATCAGCGTCTCGACCAGCGACTCGACCAGTCCGGAGCCCCACTTGACCGCTGCCTTGATCGGACTGTCGAACGAGCCTCCCGAGGTGTCGGTGAAGAGTCCGGCAATGCTGGTGCTGAGTCGGGAGAGGAACCCGGTGGTCAGCTCGAGCGGGAAGAGGATCAGAACGGCCAGCAGGTTGAAGAAGTCGTGCATCGTGGCGGCCGTGAAGGCACGCTGGAAGGACTCGGATCGACGTACGTGGGTCAGCGACACCAGCGTGTTGGTGACGGAGGTCCCGATGTTGGCGCCCATGACCATGGGTACGGCGGTCTCCACGTCGACCACGCCGGAAGCGACCAAGCCGACGATCGTGGCCGTCGTGACCGACGACGACTGGACGAGCACCGTTGCGAGGATGCCCACGAAGAGGGCGCTCAGCGGACTCGAAACGCTCGTGAAGAGGGCGTCGGTGTAGTCGCTACCGACGCCCTTGATGCCCGATTCGAGCAGTTTGACGCCGACGAGGAACAGGTAGAGGAGCCCGATGACGATGAGCGCGCGGGCGTACCAAGGCAGTGCGGGTTCGGACGGGTCCTCGCGTTCCAGCTCGGTCTCGGACATCAGCGGTCAGGACGATACCCAACCGGGCGGGACGCGAATCCGTGCGTGCATCGGAATGGGTTGGGCCCGGGCGCAAGCCCGGGCCCAACCGTCGAGAGCGGATCGTCAGGTCAGACGGGGAGCAACGTCGCCATGCGCTCGGCGAGGTCGACCACCCGGTTCGAGTAGCCCCACTCGTTGTCGTACCACGTCATGACCTTCACGAAATTGCCGTCGAGCACCTGGGTGGCCGACGCATCGAAGATCGACGAGTGCGGGTTGCCGATGATGTCCGTCGAGACGATCGGGGCCTCGGTGTACTCGAGGATGCCCTCGAGATCTCCCTCGGCCGCAGCCTTGACGGCCGCATTGATCTCCTCGACGGTGGCGGACGTCTCGAGCTCGACCACGAGGTCGACCGTCGATCCATCGGGGACCGGGACCCGCATCGCCATGCCGTCGAGCTTGCCGGCCAGCTCGGGGAGGACCAGACCTACGGCCTTGGCCGCACCGGTGGTGGTCGGGATGATGTTCTCCGTCGCCGCTCGGCTCCGACGGAAGTCGGAGTGCGGGACATCTGCGAGCCGCTGGTCGTTCGTGTAGGCGTGGACCGTCGTCATCATCCCGCGCTTGAGACCGAACTGGTCGTTGAGCACCTTGGCGAGGGGCGCGAGGCAGTTCGTCGTGCACGAAGCGTTCGAGACGACGATGTCGTCGGAGGTGAGGGAGTCGTCGTTGACGCCCAGCACCACGGTCTCGTCGATCTCACCCTTGGCGGGCACCGTGAGGATCACACGCTTGGCCCCCGCGTCGAGGTGGGCCTGGAGCTGGTCGCGGGTCCGGAAGACGCCAGTGCTCTCCACGACGATGTCCACGTCGAGCTCGCCCCACGGGAGGTCGGCCGGGTTGCGCTCCACGAGCATCTTGATCCCGGAGAACCGCCCGGCGTCCATGATGCCGTCGGCGACGTCGACGTCGCCCTCGAAGACGCCCATGACCGTGTCGTGTTTGAGGAGGTAGGCGAGGATGTCGTCATCGGAGAGGTCGTTGATCGCAACGACCTCGATTCCCGAGTCGGCACGTTGCTCCATGATCCGGAACACCGCTCGGCCGATGCGGCCGAACCCGTTGATGGCTACTCGGATGCTCATGCGGACACCCCTTCGTGCTGGGCGATCTCTTCGATGGCTTCGATCATGCGGGCGGTGTATCCCCAGCCGTTGTCGAACCAGGTGACGACCTTCACGAGGTCGCCGTCCATGGCCATGGTTGCCAGGCCGTCGACGATGCCGGATGCCTCCGAGCCCCGCACATCGGAGGACACGATGGGGTCCTCGGTGTAGTCGAGTCCGTTGCGACCGGTGGCCGCCTTGGCGAGGGCAGCGTTGACGCCGTCCTTGGTCGTCGGGCGCGAGAGACGCACGACCATGTCGACGGTCGATCCGTCCGGTACGGGCACGTTGAGGGCCATCGCGGCGATCTTGCCTTCGAGCTGGGGGAGGATCTGGGTGATGATCTCCGGCGAGTTCGTGTCCGAAGGGATGATGTTCTCCGCCGCCGCACGGCTGGTGCGGAACGACCCGGTCGGGACATCGGCGAGGCGCTGGCCGCTGGTGAAGGCGTGGACCGTCGTGAAGAACGCATGCTCGATACCGAACTCGGCGTCGAGGGCGGCCAGGACGGGAACCATGGCCTGACTCGTGTTCGATCCCATCGCGATGATTCGTGGCGAGTCGTCGAGCACTTCGTCGTTGATGCCGGGGATGAGGATCGGCATCTCGCCGGGGACCTCCGGGGTCGAGGCCAGGACCACCCGCGGGGCACCGGACGAGAGATGCTGCTCGACGTACTCGAGGCTGCGGGATTGGCCGAGCGCCTGGACGACGATGTCGACCTCGAACTCCGACCAGTCGAGCTCCGATGGTGTCTCCACGGAGCGGAACGGAATCGACCGGCCGTCGAACTGGAGGGCACCGTCGGCGTACTCGACGTCGTGCGTGAAACGCCCGTAGATCGAGTCGTACTTGAGCAGGTAGGTGAGGGCATCCGGGTCCGCTCGGTCGACGATCACGACGATGTCCATGTCGTCGCGGTCGGCGAGCTGGCGGAACAAGTTGCGCCCGATGCGGCCGAAGCCCATCAGACCTATGCGCGTCACGGTGCCTCCTAGGAAAGAACTCGTGTTCCTGAGGGTAGCCCTGGCCGGGAGCTGACTTCCTAGGATGACGGGACGCCGAAGGGAGCCCTCGTGCCCAGCATCGCCGGCCGCCTCATCATCTCCTCGCCCGCGCTCGAGGACCCCAACTTCAATCGGACCATCGTCCTCGTCTGTGAGCACGACGATGATGGTGCATTCGGGGTCGTGCTCAACCGCGCGACGTCGGAACCGGTCGACGCCCACCTGCCGGCCTGGGTTCCGTCGCTGGCGGACCCGCCGGTCGTCTTCGTCGGCGGCCCGGTCCAACCGGAGGTCGCGGTCGCGTTGGCCGAAGGTGCCGAACTGCCCTGCGTCGGTGGTATCGGGCTGGCCGAGATCACCGAAGAGCTGCCCGGCGACCTGGGACGGGTCCGGGTCTTCGCCGGCTACTCGGGGTGGGGCCCCGGACAGCTCGATGCCGAGCTCGAGGCTGGTGCTTGGGAGGTCGTCGCAGCACGCGACGAGGACGTGTTCCACCCCAACCCCGAGCACCTCTGGATGGACGTGCTGCGACGCCAACGCGGTGAGGTGGCCCTCTGGTCGACCCTGCCCGTCGACCCGTCACTCAACTGATGGCTCGGCTCAGGTCGCCGGCGCCACCCCTGACCGAGGAGCGCACCTTCTGGCAAGCCGGGCGAACCCTCGTGGCAGGCGTCGATGAGGTCGGCAAGGGAGCTTGGGCCGGACCCCTGACCGTGGCGGCCGTCGTGGTTCCCGTCGAGAGCCGCCTCCCCGGCGTGCGGGACTCCAAGCAGCTCTCCCATGCCCGCAGAGCGATGCTGGTGCCCCGCATCCAGGAGTGGGCGGTCTGTCACGCCGTCGGGCAGTCAACGGCGGAAGAGTGCGACTCGTTGGGCATGTCGGAGGCCCATCGCCTCGCAGCACGTCGGGCGATCGGCGGGCTGGGCGTCCGGCCGGACGCCGTGCTCGCCGATGGGAAGTGGGACTTCGTCGGCGGCGCGCGGATGCTGGTCAAGGGCGACCGTCGAAGCATCGCCATTGCCGCTGCGTCGGTGTTGGCCAAGGAGCACCGGGACTCGCAGATGCGGGAGCTCGACCACGAGCTCCCCTGGTGGGGATTCGCCGAGCACGTCGGCTACCCATCGCCCGCCCACCGGGCCGCCCTCGCCGCCTGGGGCCCGAGCAGCCAGCACCGGGTCTCCTGGAAGTGGGTCGATGACCTGCCGTGGCAAGTCCGGGAGCCGGCCGCGGGTCAGGCGCGCCTGGCCATCTGACCCAAATGACTGGGCCGCATCTACCGTGAAACCATGCGTCGGCTAGTCGCTTTCGTGATCCTCTGCACCGTGACCGCCGGATGCGGCGCGCCGGTCGCGACCGAGCGGTCGAGGGGTGGCAGTGCCGAAAAACCTCCGCCCACGACATCTCCGACTCCCACGACGGTCGGGCAGACGACCACCACGACATCGCCGGTGGCCTCCGGGCCACTCAGCCTTCCCGACCAGGTGTCGCTGACGCTCATCGACCTCGGCGAGTTCTGGGGCGAGGCGCTTCCGGAAGCGTTCGACCTCGCCTACGAGCCGGTGAACGTGCTCGGCGGCTACGACGTGGCCACCGACGGCCCGCCGGCATGCGGGGATGAGTTGCTCGATGCGGAGATCGCCATCGGCAACGCCTTCTACTGCCCGGCCGACGACACGGTCGCCTGGGACGAGGCCGTGCTGTTCCCGACGCTCTACGACGACTTCGGACCCTTCGCCGTCTCCCTGGTGCTCGCCCATGAATGGGGACATGCCGTGCAGAGTCGTGTGCTCGATAGCCGGCTGCCAACCATCGTGTCGGAGCTGCAAGCCGACTGTTACGCCGGCGCCTGGGCCGGGTACGCCGTCGACGGTGGGCTGGTCGATGTCGGTCCGTCGGAATTGGACGTGGCGACGGCCGGATTCCTGTACTTCCGCGACCCCGTTGCGGCAGGTAGGAACGATCCCGGGGCACACGGCAACGCCTTCGACCGGGTGGGCGCTTTCGCCGACGGCTTCCGCACCGGGGTCGGGACCTGCGCCGGGTATGCGGCCGAGTTCCCCGAGGTCACACAGATCGGCTTCTCGGTGGATGAGCTCGCCACAGGCGGGAACTTGCCCAAGTCGGAGGTCTTCCCGACCCTGGCCCGCACGCTCGACGTGTGGTGGACCGACGTGTTGACCGCCGAGGGGCTCGCCTGGAGTCCGTTCTCCGATCTCGCAGTGGTCGAGGCCGGTGGCGCGGTCGCCTGCGAGCTCGTGGACACGTCGAGTCTGCGTCATGGGTTCGGCTACTGCGACGCGGAGGACGTCCTCGTCCTCGACGTCGATGGCGTCGTCGATCCGCTCTACGACGCGTTCGGCGATTTCGGACCCGCCTTGGTGATCGGCAAGGCGTGGGCCCAGAAGGGCCAAGTGTTGCTCGGCCTGTCGACGACGGGGACAGGAGCGGACCGGCAGTTGGATTGCCTGGCGGGTGCCTGGGCGGGAGATGGGCGGCTCATATTCGGTGCCGACGGCGCAGTGCTCCAGAGAGGGCTCCCGACAGGCGAGTTCGATGATGACGGCGTCGAGCAGGTCATCAGGCTCTCGGCCGGCGACCTCGACGAGGCGATCCAATCCATCCTCTTCCTGGGCGAGGCCGCCGAGGACGGACCTACAGCGTTCGAACGGGTGGAGTCCTTCCGGATCGGCGTCCTCGAAGGAGTGGACGCCTGTCTCGCCCCCTAGGGCGTACGCTGCCGACGTGGAGCGAATCGCACTCGAAGCAGCGACCACCAAGCGTCGCCGGGGGCTGGAAGAAGTCGCCGTCGTCCTGACGCAGGGCGAGCGCCGAATGCAGGGCACGGCCCGGGCGGGTCGGGGGATCTCATCCGACGAAGCGGCGGTGCGGGCGACGATCGAGGCGCTGGGGGAGCTGGCGCCGTCCGGCTCCTCCGCATCGGTCGAGCGGCTCACGGCCGGGCCCGTCCAACTCCTCCAGGTGACCGTTCGGGCTGCCGGAACCGCCTACGAAGGCTCTTGTTCCATGGCAGAT
>JAHEFX010000172.1 GCA_024639975.1 bacterium | reverse complement strand
GGACCTCGGCACCCCGCTCCACCAGGTGACCTTCGTGGTGGTCGACCTCGAGACGACCGGCGGGTCGGCCCAGGGTGATGCCATCACCGAGATCGGGGCCGTGAAGGTGCGCGGCGGTGAGGTGGTCGGTGAGTTCCAGACGCTCATCAACCCCGGTCGGGAGATACCTCCCACGATCACGATCCTCACCGGCATCACGCATGCGATGGTCGTCGAGGCACCGAGGATCGACTCCGTATTCCCCGCCTTCCTCGAGTTCGCCGGCGGCGCCGTGCTCGTCGCCCACAACGCCTCGTTCGACATCGGCTTCCTCAATGCGGCCGGCCGGTCGCTGGGCTACGAGCGCCTCCCCAACCGGGTCCTCGACACCGTGGCCCTGGCCCGCAGGATCGTGCGGGACGAGGTGCGGAACCTGCGCCTCGGCACCCTCGCCGCCCACTTCCGCTCCCCCACCACCCCGAACCACCGTGCCCTCGAGGACGCCCGGGCGACCGCCCACGTCCTCCACGGCCTCCTCGAGCGAGTCGGCACCCTCGGCGTGACCGGGCTCGAAGACCTCCTCACCCTCCCCAAGGCCCGCGGCTCGTCGACGTTCCACAAACTGAAGCTCACCGAGGGCCTCCCCCAATCACCCGGCGTGTACCTCTTCCGGGACCGACTCGGTGAGGTGACCTACGTCGGCAAGGCCACCAACTTGCGCAGCAGGGTGCGTTCCTATTTCTACGGCGACACCCGTCGGACCATCACGGCGATGCTCGCCGAGCTCACGAAGATCGACCACATCCAGTGCCCGACCGAGCTGGAGGCTTCGATCCTCGAGCTCCGGCTGATCCACGAGCACATCCCTCGGCACAACCGACGGTCGAAACCACCGAAGGCCCAACACTGGGTCCGCCTCACCGACGAGGCCTTCCCCCGCCTCACCATCGCCCGGACGCACCGGCCCAACGACCGGTCGGCGCTGGGGCCGTTCCGCTCCCGCAAGGCGGCCGAGCAAGTCCAGTTCGCCCTCTGGGACGCCGCCAAGGTCCGACGCTGCACCGGCAAGCCCGGAAGCCGCTCGGGTCTGTGCCGATTCGCCCAACTCGGGGTCTCGCTGTGTCCATGTACCGGCGAGCTCGATCCCGACGCCTATGCGCAAGCCATCGCCCCGATCCGCGAGGCCGTCGACCGGCCCGAGGCGCTGTTGGAGCCACTCGCCGGGCGCATGCGGGCCCTGGCCGCCTCGGAGCGATTCGAGGAGGCGGGCTGGCTCCGGGACCGCCATCGGGCGCTTCGCCGGGCGTTGGAGCGCCGACACCGCTGGCAGCTGCTCGAGGCCGCCGGTCGAGTCATGTTCCGGCTGGGCGAGGCGACCGTCGTGGTCGACCACGGCCGGTTCGTCACCTCGTGGGAGGGCGACACCCCACTGCTGGCCGAACCGGTCGCACCCGAGGCGTCCACCACCCCGGCGTCCGTCGCCGTCGCCGAGGAGCTCGACCTCGTCTGGAAGGCACTGACGGGAGAGGACGCCGAGATCCTGGAAGCGGACCTGGACCCGGCCGCGTTCAGGGCGGCGGGGATGCGCTGGGCCGAAGCCGAAGCAGCGCTCAAGGCGTCGTGAACACCAGGCGGACCGCCGCCACGAACGGCGCCCGGTCGGCCCGGATCACGCCATCGATCAGCCTTCGGGGGGCTCGCCGAACACCGGGTCCAGGACGCCCCGGAGCTTGCGCTCCCCGGCCCCGGTCCCGAACCACCACAGACCGTGCGCGAGGAGGGCGATCGTGATGACCCCGAGGATGGCCAGGTACAGGCGGGCCTCCCGGCCGCCATCGAGCACCTCCCACGTCGCCCAAACCCCGAGGCCGTAGGCGGTCACACCCAGCAGCGTGTAGAGCAGTGTCATGACCCCGAACCAGGTGAGGCCGCGGTCGAACGGCACGGTGACGAGCTTCCCCCGGTCGAGTGGGTAGAGGTAGGCCTCCTCGAGGTCGGCGGCGACCAGCACGTCGGTGCCGGCCCGCTCGTTGAGCCAGCCCTCGAGGGCGCGGGCGTAGTGGCGGGCGAACGTGAGGTACGACGCGTCGAAGGCGGTTTGGGCGGCGCCGAGCAGCGCGACGGGAGCGAGGAGGGCGATGAGACGCTCGTCGATCGCAGCCGCCGCCACCACGATCCCGAGGCCGACGACGAGGGTGAAGCGGGTGTCGGCGAAGAAGCGCCGGTGGTAGTACCCGGTCATCCCGCGCATGCGGGCAAGCTGGGCGCGGGCGAGGCCGATGTCGTGGTCCATGCCCCGAGGCTACGGCGCCCCGGCGCCCATAGGATGACCGTCGATGCGCCTCACCCTCCGACAAGGCACCGATCCCACCGCCATCATCGACCGCGCCATGCTCGCCGCCCTCGGCCTGCCGTCCGGCGGGGTCGTGTCGGTCGGCGAGACCCACGTCCGGGTCCAACCGGGCTCCACCCCGAGCCCCACGGTGATGCTGATAGGCCCGACCTCCCTGGCCAACTCCCGACTCGAGATCGGCCAGTCGACCGACATCAAGCGGGTCGTGCTGACCACGGCATCGACCGTGATCACGGACCCTGCCCCCCAAGATGCCCGGGCCGTGGCCAAGGCGCTCATGGGCCACCCGGTGACCCCGGGCGACACCGTGATGATCCCGGCCAACCGCCTGGGCACCGAGGAGGACCTGACGCTCCACGTCAACGCCGTTCATCCCGGGCCGTCCGGCGTCGTCGGA
>JAHEFX010000086.1 GCA_024639975.1 bacterium | reverse complement strand
CCTGGCTCAGGAACGTCGTTGGCCTAGCGTCGCGCCCAATGAAGGCATTGCTCTGCACCCACCACGGGGATCCCGAGGACCTGGTCCTCACCGACGTACCCGACCCGACCGCCGGCCCCGGGGAGGTCGTCGTCCGGGTCGCCGCCGCCGGCGTGAACTTCCCCGACACACTCACCATCCGCGACCTGTATCAGTTCAAGCCCGAGCTCCCGTTCGCCCCGGGCGGCGAGGCCTCCGGCGTCGTCGAGTCGGTCGGGGAAGGCACCAGCCTGGTCGTCGGGGATCGTGTCATAGCCTTCCTCGGATCCGAAGGCGGTTTCGCGGAGCGGGCCGTCGTCGATGCCCGGCGCTGTCTCCCGGTGCCCGACGCGATGCCCCTCGATGACGCTGCCGCCTTCGTCTTCGCCCACTCGACCAGCCAGCACGCCCTCGTCCAGCGTGGGGAGGCCAAGGCGGGCGAGACCCTGTTGGTCCTCGGCGCCGGTGGGGGCGTCAGGCTGGCGGCCGTCGAGATCGGCCACGTGCTCGGCCTCCGCGTCATCGCCGCTGCTTCCAGCGACGAGAAACTGGCGGCCGCCCGCGAGGCGGGAGCCGACGAGACCATCGACTACTCGACCGAGGACCTGCGATCTGCGATGAAGGAGCTGGGAGGCGCCGACATCGTCTACGACCCGGTCGGCGGTGACTACGCCGAGTCCGCACTGCGGTCCATGAACTGGCTCGGGAGGTACCTCGTCGTCGGGTTCCCGGCCGGGATCCCCAACTTCCCGGCCAACCTCGCCCTGCTGAAGGGGTGTGACATCCGCGGCGTCTTCTGGGGTCGGTTCACCGAGGTCCAACCGACCGAGCACATGGCGAACCTGGCCCAGCTGACCCAGTGGTACCTCGCCGGTGACGTCAAGCCGCGCATCTCGGCCCGGTACCCGCTCGCCGAGGGAGGCGAGGCGCTTCGGGCGATGATGGATCGCAGAGCGGTCGGCAAGCTGATCGTCGAAGTGGCTCCCGAGCTGTACGCGTGAGCCAGGAGCTGCTGCTGCACGAGGAGGTGCTCCTCGTCGCCCTCCATGACGACAAGGGCACCGCACCGCAGCCGAACACGGACCTCGCCGTTGCGGCGTCGGTTCTCCACGAGCTACTGCGAGCCGGCCGGTTGGCGATCGTGCCGGACAAGAAGAAGTCGCTGGTGGAGGTCGCCGACGCCACTCCGACCGGCGAGGAGGTCCTCGACGAAGCGCTCGGCTGGATCGGCGAGGGCAAGACCAGGCGGCTCGAGTGGTGGGTGGAGAGGCTGGGAGCGAAGCCGGCCTTGCGCCACATGACGGCCCGGGGTCTGGTGGATCGAGGGGTGTTGGAGGTCACGGAAGGCGGGTTGTTCGGGCTGGGTTCCGATCGGTACCCGGAGCGGGACGGCGCCCCGGAGGCGGGCATAGGCGCCCGGGTCGGTCAGGCGGTGCTGACCGACGGGTATGTCGACGACCGGACACGAACGCTTGTCGTCGTGCTCGACGCTGCCGACCTCCTCACCAGGACCGTCGAACGCAAAGCCCTACGGGGCAGGAAGGCCCGGCTCGCCGAGCTACGCGAGGGCGATCAGATCGGCGGTGCCCTGTCCGAGGTCCTGGAAGCGATGCACGTGGCCATCGTCGCTGCGACCAGCGCCGCGACCTGAGGCTCCTCCCGGGCGGTGTCTACCAGCGCAGGAGCATCGATCCCCAGGTGAAGCCGCTGCCGAAAGCGGCGCCGACCACGAGCATGCCGGGCTCCAACTTGCCGCGATCGCGGGCCTCGTCGAGACAGATCGGCAGGGTTGCGGCCGTCGTGTTGGCCGTGTGGTCGATCGTGTTGACCACCTTCTCCTCGGGAATCCCGAGGCGGTGGGCAACCGACTCGATGATGCGCATGTTGGCTTGGTGGAACACGAACAGGTCGATGTCGTCGGTCGTGACGCCGTTCTCGGAGAGGATCTCCTCGACCGTCTCAGGCATCCGCTTCACGGCGTTCACGAACACGGTCCGGCCGTCCATCTGCGGGTAGTTCAACCCCTCCTCGAAGTGCTCCTCCGAGATGAATCGTTCGTAGGCCATGCCGGGGGCCGGTAGCCACAGGGCCTCGGCGAACGATCCATCGGCATGGAGTCGGGTGTCCCACACGTGGGCATCGTGGCGAGCATCCCCGACCTCGGTCGACTGGACCACGAGCGCTCCGGCGCCGTCGCCGAACAAGACCGTGACGTCGCGTCCTGCCGTCGTCTGGTCGAGGCCCTTGGAGTGGACCTCGGCACCGACGACGAGGACGGTGTCCGCATTGCCCGCCCGGATCATGGCATCGGCGGTGGAGAGGGCGTAGACGAACCCCGTGCACTGCTGGCGCACGTCCATCGCCGGGATCCCGGGCAGGTCCAGCTTCGCCTGCAGGAAGCAGGCGGCCCCGGGGAACTCGTGGTCGGGGGAGAGGGTGGCGAAGACGATCATGTCGATCTCCGAAGGGTCGATCCCCGCATCGGCGATGGCTGCGTTGGCGGCTTCCAACCCGAGGTCGCTGGTGCTCGTCTCGGGGTCGACCCACCGACGCTCGTGGATTCCGGTGCGTTGGACGATCCAGTCGTGGGACGTGTCCATCAACTCGGCGAGGTCGTCGTTCGTCACCACCCGGGGTGGGAGGTGACTGCCGAGACCGATGATCCTGGAACGACGCACGCTGGCCCTTTCGATGTGTGCGGTTCGAAGGTACCGCAGCGGGCCGGCGCTAGTCGGCGTTGATGAGCGAGCGGACCTCGGCGAGGTCGACGCCTGGGAAGGTCTCGTCGGGGAATGCAGCCAGGCGATGCGAGAGCGAGAGCGCCATCGGCCAGACGGACTGGTCCCAACCGCTGGCCTTGGCATCGGGCGACTCCCGACAGCAGGGACCGTTGGGGCACTTGGAGAACCCCTTGTGTTCCGTGCCGCGACCGCGGAACCAGCGGGCGTGCTCGAAGTCGGTGCCGAGCGTGATGACGTGCGGGGGCACCCGGTCCGCCTCGACGTGGGCCGACGACCAGTAGGTGCCCGCCGGGGTGTCGGTGTACTGGTAGTACATCGCATACGTCTGGTCGGACCGGAATGCGGCACGGGCGGCCCATTCCCGGCAGATCCGGTTGCCATCGACGATCCCGTTGCGGTCGGCCGGCAGCGGTATGCCGTCGTTCTCGTACGAACGGCGGATCATCCCCTGCTCATCGGTGCGGAGGAAGTGCACGGGGATCCCCAGGTGCTCCGTGGCGAGGTTCGTGAACCGATGCGCTGCCGTCTCGTAGGACACGTAGAAACGTTCCTTCAGGTCCTCGACGGCCAGGTCCCGCTCTTCCTTGGCCTCGCTCATGCGCGAGACCACGCGGGACTCCGGCATGAGGATCGCACCGGCGAAGTAGTTCGCCGCCATGCGCTGGGTGAGGAACTGGGGGTAGTCGTCGGGGATGTCGTGGCCCAGCGCCATGTGGCCGAGGGATTGGAAGATCACGAATCGTGCGGCCCGGGTTCGCAGGGAGTTGCGCTGGGGGATGAACAGCACCCCCGCCGAGCGGTCGAGCACGGCCCGGGCCGTCGGGGGGAAGTCCTGGACGGCTTCGATGGTGAACCCGAAATGCCCGGCCAGGTCCAACACGGTGCGCTGGGAGAGTGAGCCTTCGCCGTCGAAATCGACGGCGGCGAGCGCCTCGGCGGCGACCGTCTCGACTTCAGGGCGGTAGTTGCCCGCAGCCTTGGCCTCGGCCCTGAGGTCGGCGACGGTGCTCCGCACCTGGTCCAATCGGTCGGCCGAGCCGCGTTCGGCATCCTGCAGGGCAGCGAACAGGGCGGTGACGTGCTCGAGGGCGACGTCGGGGGTCCCGGACGTTGGACGGAAGTGGGGGAGGTCGAGGCGTGCGTAGAGGGCCTCGTCCTGGATCTTCGCGAGGTTGACCTCCAGGGCCGCCCGGTGGGTGGGCGGCTCCGGGTCGAGCAGGTCGGCGACGGAGACCCCGAGGGCGTCGGCCAACTCGCCGATGAGTGACAGCTTCGGCTCCCGCTTGCCGTTCTCGACCATCGACAGGTAGGGCGCCGGCTTCCCCACCTGGGAGCCGAGGGCGTCGAGGGTGAGTTTGCGGGAACGGCGGAGGTGACGGAGTCGCTGGCCGAACACCAACGGGTCATAGGCCGACATGTGGGGCTTCCATTCCGTCACTCATGGTTTTGATGTTAACAACGGGAAATCTTGCGCCGTCAGAAGCTTGCCCAACCCACCAGTAGGATAAGAACATCCGATCATGTCGACCACCAGCACGCCCCCGGTGACGATCGAGGCGCCCCCGCACGGGGCCGCCGACGACATCCTCACCCCGCAGGCCTTGGCGTTCCTTGCCGGCCTGCATGACAGGTTCGACGCCCGCCGACGCGAGCTGCTCGCTGCTCGAGCCGTCCGCCAGGAACGACTCGACGCCGGCGAGCTCCCCGGCTTCCTCCCCGAGACGGCATCGGTACGCAATGGTGACTGGGCGGTCGACCCGATCCCGTTCGCCGACCTGCAGGACCGGCGGGTCGAGATCACCGGTCCCGTCGACCGCAAGATGATGATCAACGCCCTCAACTCGGGCGCACGGACGTTCATGGCCGACTTCGAGGACTCCAACTCGCCGAGCTGGGCGAACTGTCTCGACGGTCAGCAGAACCTGCAGGACGCACACCGCGGCACCATTCGGCTCGAGACGGAGAAGAAGGCCTACGAGCTCGGACCGGACCCCGCAACGCTGCTCGTTCGTCCCCGTGGCTGGCATCTGCCCGAAAAGCACGTCCTGGTCGACGGGCAGCCGATCTCGGGAGCCCTCTTCGACTTCGGCCTCTACGCCTTCCACAACCTCGCCCAGCGCGTCGAGGCGGGTAGTGGGCTCTACCTCTACCTCCCCAAGCTGGAGAGCCATCTCGAGGCGCGGCTGTGGAACGAGGTCTTCGACCATGCCGAGGAGGCGCTCGGCGTCCCGACCGGTTCGATCCGGGCGACGGTGCTCATCGAGACGATCCTGGCGGCGTTCGAGATGGATGAGATCCTCTTCGAGCTCCGCACCCACAGCGCCGGTCTGAACGCCGGGCGCTGGGACTACATCTTCTCGGTCATCAAGAAGTTCCGCAACGATTCCGGTCGGGTCCTTCCCGACCGGGCCCAGATCGGCATGACCGTCCCCTTCATGCGGGCCTACACGGAGCTGCTGGTCCAGACCTGCCACAAGCGCAGTGCTTTTGCCATGGGTGGCATGGCCGCCTTCATCCCCAATCGCCGCGACCCGGTGGTGACCGAGCGGGCGCTGGCGAAGGTCCGTGCGGACAAGGGCCGAGAGGCCGCCGACGGCTGCGACGGGACCTGGGTCGCCCATCCTGACCTCGTCCCGGTCGTGCTCGAGATCTTCGACGGGGTACTCGGGAACCGACCGAACCAGATGCACAAGCAGCGACCCGAGGTGGAGGTGGGCGCCGAGGACCTGCTCGACACCTCGATCGAAGACGGGAAGATCACCGAGGACGGGATCCGCGAGAACGTCGACGTGGGCATCCGCTACCTGTCGTCGTGGATCACCGGCAACGGCGCCGCCGCCATCCACAACCTCATGGAGGACGCCGCCACGGCGGAGATCTCCCGCTCCCAGCTCTGGCAGTGGGTGCGGACAGGGGCGTCGACCGACGACGGCCAACCCATCACCGCCGAGCGCGTCCGGGCCGTCGCCGACGACGTCGTGGCCGAGCTCGCCGACGAATGGGGCGAGCACTTCGCCACCGCACGTGTCGACGAAGCCCGCACCGTGTTCGAACAGGTGGCCCTCGCCGACGACTTCATCGAGTTCCTGACCCTGCCCGCCTACGAACTGATCGACTGAAAGAGGAAACCATGCAGATCGACTACGCCGCACAGGTCGAGGCCTTGAACCTCGACTGGGAGACCAACCCCCGCTGGACCGGGGTGGAGCGTCCCTACTCCGCCGAGGACGTGGTTCGCCTCCGTGGCTCACTCCTCGTCGAGCAGAGCGTCGCCAAGAAGGGTGCCGAGCGCCTGTGGCGCTCCATGGAGGAGCAGCCGTACGTGAACGCCCTCGGGGCGCTCTCGGGCAACCAGGCGGTCCAGATGGTGAAGGCGGGTCTGAACGCCGTCTACCTCTCCGGGTGGCAGGTCGCCGGCGACATGAACCTCGCGGGACAGACCTACCCCGACCAGTCGCTCTACCCGGCCAACTCGGCGCCGGCCCTCGTCCGTCGCATCACCAACGCCCTCACCCGGGCCGACCAGATCGACTGGCAGGAGACCGGCGGCGAGGTCGAGACCGACTGGTTCGCACCGATCATGGCCGACGCCGAGGCCGGGTTCGGCGGTCCGCTCAACGTGTTCGAGCTCACGAAGGGCTTCATCGAGGCCGGTGCAGCAGGCATCCACCTGGAGGACCAGCTCAGCTCGGCCAAGAAGTGCGGACACATGGGCGGCAAGGTGCTCATCCCCACCCAGCAGCACGTGCAGACGCTGGTCGCAGCCCGACTCGCCGCCGACGTCATGGGCGTCCCGCTCGTGATCGCCGCCCGGACCGACTCGCTCGGTGCCAACCTGCTCACCAGTGACGTCGACCCCCGGGACCACCGGTTCCTCACCGGGGAACGTTCGACCGAGGGCTTCCACTACGTGCAGCCCGGCATCGAGGCCCCGATCGCCCGCGGTCTGGCCTACGCCCCGTATGCGGACCTCATCTGGTGTGAGACCGGCACGCCGGACCTCGGCGAGGCCAAGGCGTTCGCCGACGCGATCCACGCCGAGTTCCCGAACCAGAAGCTGATGTACAACTGCTCGCCCTCGTTCAACTGGAAGGCCTACCTCGACGACGACACGATCGCCAGGTTCCAGAACGAGCTCGGGAGCATGGGCTACGCCTTCCAGTTCATCACGCTCGCCGGCTTCCACGCCCTCAACCACTCGATGTTCGAGCTGGCCAAGGGATACAAGGAGAGCCAGATGAAGGCCTACGTCGAGCTCCAGGAGGCCGAGTTCGCCAACGAGGCGGCCGGCTACACGGCCACCCGACACCAGCGCGAGGTCGGTGCGGGCTACTTCGACGACGTCGCCACCGTCATCTCCGGCGGGTCGGCCTCGACGCTCGCCATGGTCGGCTCGACCGAAGAGGCCCAGTTCTAGTCCAACCACCAGGGACGCACCGGCGTCCTCCAACCGAAGCACCCATCGGCTGGGCTCGCCTCCGCCGGTGGGTAGCTTCGCGACAGGCCGTCAGGTCCAACGAGGAGAACCGCAAATGCCCACCACCGTGCACGTCGTAGGCACCGGAACGATCGGCGAGCCCCTCACCGGGCTCCTCGTCGACAACAAGGAAGCCCTTGGCCTCGACGAGGTCACCTTCATGAAGCGGACGCCGCTGCTCACGGACCGCTCGAAGGTCACCGACCTCCAGCGGCGTGGCGCCAAGCTCGCCGTGCTGCCCGAACGGCGGAACGCCTTCGCCGAGCTCGGCATCACCGCCGACATGACCGATGAGGAGGGGCTGGACCGGGCCACGGTCGTGATCGACTGCACGCCGGTCGGAAACAATCACAAGGAGCGGTACGAAGCCCTCGATGGCCCCCTCGGCTTCATGGCACAGGGGTCCGAGTACGGCTTCGGCAAGATGTACGCCCGGGGCATCAATGACGAGTCCCTCGTCCATGGCGAGGACCGCTTCTTGCACATCGTCTCGTGCAACACGCACAACATGTCGGCCCTCATCAAGACGCTCGCGTTCGACGAGGACGGCACCAACCACCTGGTCGATGGGCGGTTCAACCTGCTCCGGCGGGCGAACGACATCTCCCAGGACGGCTCCTTCGTCCCATCGCCGACCGTCGGCCCCCACGGCGACGAGGACCATGGCACCCACCATGCACGCGACGCCCACGACCTCTTCGCGACCCTGGGCCACGACCTGAACATCTTCTCATCGGCGATGAAGCTGCCCACCCAGTACATGCATGCGGTCTGGTTCTCTTTGACACTCGACCGTGACATCACAAGGGACGAAGCCGTCGACCTCCTCAAGGCGAACCGGCGCATCGCCGTGACCTACAAGCGGTCGGCCAACTCCGTGTTCTCGTTCGGGCGGGACCATGGGTACTTCGGTCGCATCCTCAACCAGGCGATCGTGCCCATCGAGACCGTCACGGTCCGAAACGGCAACGAGGTGATCGGGTTCTGCTTCACCAGCCAGGACGGCAACTCGCTGCTCTCGTCGATCGCCGCTTCGATGTGGATGATCGACCCGGACTCGTATACGCACCGGATCGAAGCCGTCAAGCGCTACTTCTTCCCCGAGGTTTGAGGACTCCCGACGAGATCTGGACCGACCTCGATGCCGTTCGGCGCGCGCTCGAGACGGCCGACGAGGAGGCGAGACCGGGACTGGAAGCCAGGCGTGCGGCACTTCGGGCGGAGGCCGACGCATTGACGGTGGTCGCTCGCGAGAGTGAGCTGCGCCGTGAGCTGGCGGCGGTGGAGACCGAGCTCGGGACCCTCCTCGACGCCCACATCGGGACGAAGGGGAAGAAGCGGAACTTCGTCATGGGCTTCGTGTGGGGTGACCACGACTCCGCCCCCCACCTGGCCAAGCTCAACGACCAGATGGACGAGGCGGGCGGACGTGCCGAGCTGGAGCGCCGACGGACGGAGCTGCGCGAGGCGTTGGGGCTGGAGGACGGCGAGGCGGTCTGATCCGAACGCCGGGCTGCGACACTGCACCCCCGATGGCCGACTACCACCTCCACCTGCACCCCCACGCCGATGACGCACCGGTCGACCCGAGCTACCCCGCCGGGATCATCGAGCGCTACGTCGAGGGGGCTGCGAGGCGGGGCGTGGA
>JAHEFX010000171.1 GCA_024639975.1 bacterium | reverse complement strand
GGTACCCAGAAGTGCCTCTCGGTGCCCCCCGGCCTCGCCCCGGTCACCTTCTCGGATCGTGCGGTCGAAGTCGCGACAAATCGGTCGACGCCGGTCCGTTCCTGGTACCTCGACATCGGCCTGCTTGCCGGGTACTGGGACGACGCCGATGCCTCGCGCCGCTACCACCACACCGCGCCGATCTCCATGGTCTACGGGCTACACGAAGGCCTGCGCCTCATCCTCGAGGAAGGGCTGGAGGCCCGTTGGGATCGCCATGCCCGGGCCGGAGCCCACCTGCAGGCCGGGCTCGCCGATCGTGGCTTCGGCATGCTGGCCGACGCCGAGTATCGACTCCCCCAGCTCACGTCCGCCCTGCTGCCGGAGGGGTTCGACGACGCAGCGAACCGGGGCCGACTCCTCGACGAACACCGCATCGAGGTGGGCGGCGGACTCGGGCCGCTCGCCGGCCGGATCTGGCGGATCGGGATGATGGGCCACGGCGCAACGACGCAGGCAGCCGACCATCTCCTGGCCGCCATCGACGACGTCACCTGACCGTTCACGCGCCGACCAACGTTCGTCACCGTTCCGACACACAGAACCGGCACGCTGTCGGGATGGAGACCAACGCATACCGAGGGCCGGTCGAGGTGATCGACGCCGAGACGGGTACCCACACCACCGATGCGATCGCCGTTCTCGAGTCCCGCGTCGACGGCAGACCCGGCTGCTGGGGCATCGTGACGGACCATTCGGCGGGGGACCTCCCGCCCCACCTGCGACTCATCTTCGTCGATGGGTCCGAGGTGACCGTGCTGATCGACTGGCAGGACCGTTCCGGTACCGCCCGGGTGCGAGGAGGGCCGCTCCCGGCGACCCTTGCGGCGAGCGCCTGAGCTAGACCCCGACGGCCAGACGGTCGAGGACGGCGCCTACCTCCGCCGGGGCCTCGGCCGCGATCCGGAAGTGCACCCACTTCCCACGCCGATCCGACTCCACGATCCCCGCCTCGCGGAGGATTCGCATGTGATGGCTCACCGTGGGCTGGCTCAGGCCCAGCGGCCCGGTCAGGTCGCAGACACACGCCTCGCCGGACTCCGACGAGGACACCAGCGCCAGGATCCGAAGGCGGTTCGGGTCCGCCAGGGCTTTGAGGGTCTTCGCCACATGCTCGGCGTGGGCCGCGTCGACGGCCTCCACCGAGGCTCCACAGTCGCATTGCATGATCTACATATTGACATCCATCGATACATCTGGCAAGGTCCTCATATCGACGCTCATCAATAGGAGGAAACATGTCGTCACGAGTACAGCTGGGGTTGAACGTCGCCGACCTCGACGCTGCAATCGACTTCTACGGCAAGGCGTTCGGGGTCGAGCCCAACAAGGTGAAGCCCGGCTACGCCAATTTCGTGGTGACGAACCCACCCCTCAAGCTCGTGCTGTTCGAACGCCCCGATGGCGGGACGATCAACCACCTCGGCGTCGAGGTCCCGGGCACCCGGGAAGTCCACGAGGCAACCACCCACCTGCAGACGGCGGGCCTCGAGACCCGACTCGAGGACGGCGTCGACTGCTGCCATGCCGTCCAGGACAAGGTCTGGGCAACGGATCCCGACGGGCTGGAGTGGGAGTGGTACACGGTGCTCGCCGACTCCGAGCGCTTGGCGCCGGAGGCAGGCGCCTGCTGCTCTCCCACCGATGCCGTCCGGACGGAGGCGCCGGCAACGGCCTGCTGCTGAGACCTTCCTAGCCTGCCGGCAATGCGTCGGTCCCTCCTCCTACTTCTTGCCATCGCCGCGGCGGTGGCAAGCTCGTGTGTGACCCCCGATGTCGAGACGGTCGACCTCGGCGGTGACCGGCCCACGGGACTCTTCGTCCCGGTGAGCTACGAGCAGGGCACGCCCACTCCCCTGCTCTTGACCCTTCACGGGTACGGGTCGAACGGCGATGACTTCGTACGGGGGTCCGGCCTTGCCGAGCTCGCGGCGGGCGAGGGATTCCTCCTCCTGGCCCCCGACGGCACCCCGGATCGCCTGGGAGCCCGCTTCTGGGATGCCACCGAGGCTTGCTGCAACTTCGGGGACGACCCGGTCGACGACGTGGGATACCTGACCGGACTGGTGGAGGACGCGGCGCGCCAGTACTCGGTCGACTCCACCGCCGTCCACGTCGTCGGCTTCTCGAATGGCGCATTCATGGCTCACCGTCTGGCGTGCGAACGACCCGACCTCTTCGCATCCATCGTCGCCGTGGCCGGATCGATCGACCCCGACCGTGATTGCGTCGGGGCCGGCAGTACGTCCGTGCTATCGATACACGGCACGGCCGACCAGACCATCAACTACGAGGGTGGGGCGACCTACCCGAGCGCGCCGGAGACCACTGCGGCGTGGGTCGCCGATCTGGAATGCGGTCCCGGTGCAGACGGCGACTCCCTCGATCTCGACACCTCGATACCGGGGACCGAGACCGTCACCGTGTCGCATCAGCAGTGTCGGGGAGGAGCGACCGTGGCCCTCTGGACCGTGGAGGGTGCTGGTCACCTCATCGCCTTCTCCGAGGACCTGGCCGACACGCTGTGGACGTGGCTCACCGTCCACGCCTCCGACTGATCAGCGCCAGACCGCCCAGACGTCGGCGACGTTGGTGCCGGTCGGCCCGGTTCGTATGAGCGCCCCGACGGCATCCAGGGCGCGGTGCGCGTCGTTGGCGGCAAGCAGTGCACCGGGATCCAATCCCATCGCCTCGATCTCGGCCCACGTGCCGCCATCGACCGCGGCCCCAGCCGCGTCCGTC
>JAHEFX010000016.1:16171-30806 GCA_024639975.1 bacterium | reverse complement strand
CTCGATGTCCTTGATGGTCCCCACCGTGTAGACGGTGATAGCGGCCTGGGCCACGATCGACCTTCCCGGCTCGGCGGTCACCTTGGCCGTCACCCCTTCGGCCTCGAATGCCCCACGTACCGCCTCGGCCCACTCCTGCATCGTCGGGGCCTCTTCGCCCTCGAGGTAGGCGACACCGAGGCCGCCACCGATGGAGACCTCTTCGGGCTCGTACTCCCTCACCATCCGGGCAACGATCCGAGCCGCGTCGGCGAAGGATGCGAGCCGGAACACCTGGCTCCCGATATGACAATGCACGCCCCGGAACCGGAGCACCCGGCTGGCTCGCACCTGTTCGACGGCGGTATTCGCATCGCCAGTGGAGACGGTGAACCCGAACTTCGTGTCGTCGTGGCCGGTCGCGATGAACTCGTGCGTGTGGGCCTCGACACCGGGGGTGATCCGTACCAGGACGTCGACGTCGGCCCCGATGGCCTCCAATCGGTCGATCTCGTCGAACGAGTCGATGACGATCCGGTGCACCCCCTCCACGACGGCCGTCTCGAGCTCCAGGGGTGACTTGTTGTTGCCGTGCATCACCAGCCGGTCGGCCGGCACCCCGGCGGCCCGTGCGACGTGCAGCTCCCCGCCCGTGGCCACGTCGAGGTACATGCCTTCCTCGTGGGCGAGTGCCGCCATCGCCTTGCAGAGGAACGCCTTCGTGGCGTAGGCGACACCGTCCGGCCAGGCGGCCACGGCCTCCCGTGCCCGATTGCGGAGGTGCTGCTCGTCGTAGACGAACAACGGAGTGCCGTACTCCTCGGCGAGGTCGGCGACCGGGATGCCGCCGATCGACAGGCTGCCGTCGGTTCCGACGGCAGCGGTCTCGGGCAGGAGGTGGGAGGGGAGTGGCTCGGCCATGGAACGGCGAGCATATCCGTGGGTCGCCAATGCGGCACCGGGGCTACCCTGCGCGCCCATGAAGGTCGGAATCGGCATCCTGGGCGCCGGCATCGTCGGCGGCACGCTCGCCGCCAAGCTCATCGAAGAAGCGGACGCCATCGAAGCGAAGTCGGGGCTGGTCCTCGACGTCGTGAAGGTGGGCGTCCGGAACCTCGGCAAGGAGCGTCCCTTCGACCTCCCGTCCGACCGGATCACGGACAATCCCGAAGAGGTCGTGGACCACCCCGACGTGCAGCTCGTCGTCGAACTCATGGGTGGCCTCGAACCGGCCGGTTCCCTCGTCAAGCGGTCCCTTGAGGCCGGCAAACCGGTGGTCACCGCCAACAAGGAGCTGGTTGCCGCCCACGGCCTCGAGTTGAACGGTCTCGCCCATGACCAGGGTGTCGCCTTCCTCTACGAGGCAGCCGTCGGTGGTGGGATCCCGATCATCCGACCGCTCTCCCAGTCGCTCGCCGGCGAGAAGCTCACGCGGGTGCTCGGCATCGTCAACGGGACCACGAACTTCATCCTCACCAAGATGAGTGAGGAGGGTGCCGCCTACGAGGACGTCCTCGCCGAAGCGCAGGCCCTTGGCTACGCGGAGGCTGATCCGACGGCCGATGTCGGTGGCGGTGACGCCGCCGCCAAGGCAGCCATCCTTGCCTCGTTGGCCTTCGGTGCCTGGATCCCCGGCGACGACGTGCCCCGCACGGGCATCGACGGGATCGCCGTCGAGGACCTGCTGCGGGCCGACGACCTCGGCTATGCCGTGAAGCTGCTGGCCATCGCCGAGGAGTACGAAGAAGGCATTGCCGTCCGGGTGAAGCCGACGCTCGTGCCCCACGACCACCCGCTTGCTTCGGTCCGTGGCGCCCAGAATGCGATCTTCGTCGAGGGGCCGGCGATCGGCGAGCTGCTGTTCTCGGGTCCCGGTGCCGGTGGCGACCCGACGGCCACAGCCGTGTTGGGCGATGTGATCGACGCCGCCCGCGAGCTGCTGGCCGGCGCCCAGGTGACGCCGCCCGTGCGGTTCCAGCCGTCGAAGACGCTCGCCGACGGCCAGATCGCCACCCGTCGCTACTACCGCCTGCTCGTGAAGGACGCGCCGGGTGTGCTGGCCGCCATCGCCGAGGTGTTCGGCCAACACGGGGTCTCCATCGCTTCGGTCTGGCAGGAAGGGACGGGCGATGACGCCACGCTCCTGCTCATCACCCACCGGGCTCTGGAATCGGAACAGGACGCCGCCGTCGATGCCCTCGAAGGGCTCGATGTCGTCAACGATGTGGCTGCGGTCCTTCGAGTCCTCATCGCCGACTGAGCATGCGCTACGTCTCCACCCGCGGACACGGCCCGGTCGGCTTCAGTGACGTCCTCCTGGGCGGTGTTGCCCCCGACGGTGGCCTCTACCTCCCCGAGGAGTGGCCCGAGGTCGGTATCGAGGAGGAGTGGGCGGACCTGCCGTTCACCGAGATCGTTGCCCGGGTGCTGCTCCCGTTCACCGAGCCCTACTTCGGGCTCACCGACCTGCGGGCCATGGCCGGCGCCGCCTATGCCGACTTCCGTGACCCGGCCATCGCCCCCATTCGGGAGCTGTGGGACGGGGTCCACCTCCTCGACCTCACCAAAGGGCCGACACTGTCGTTCAAGGACTACGCGCTCGCCCTGGTGGGGAGGATGCTCGATTCGGCCCTGGAACGATCCGACGCCCATGCGACCGTCCTGGGTGCGACGTCGGGCGACACCGGGTCGGCGGCCATCGGGGCCCTCCGGGGCCTCGACCGGGTCGACGTCGTGATGCTGCACCCCGAGGGTCGGATCAGCGATGTCCAGCGTCACCAGATGACGACGGTGCTCGACGACAACATCCGCAACGTCGCCGTGCGCGGGGCGTTCGACGATTGCCAGGACCTGGTCAAGCAGGCATTCGCCGACGAGTCGCTCATGGCCGACCACCACCTGGTGGCCGTGAACTCGATCAACTGGGCACGGATCGCCGTCCAGGCCGCCTACCACGTCTACGCAGCGGTCCGCCTCGGCGGTCCGAAGCAGCAAGTCGTCGTGGCGGTGCCGTCGGGGAACTTCGGCAATGCCTACGCGGCCCACGTCGCGGCGACGGTGGGCGCACCGATCGCCCAGATCGTGGTGGCCACGAACGCGAACAACCGCCTTGCCCGCTTCCTGGAGGACGGGAACCTCGAGATCGGACGGGTGGTCGAGACACATTCGCCCGCGATGGACATCCAGGTGCCCTCGAATCTCGAGCGTCTCCTCTTCGAACTGCTCGGACGCGACCCCCAGGCGGTCGCCGACCTCATGGACCGGTACCGGACCGCCGGGACGTTGCGGGTCCCCTCGGGGGCGCTCTCCTCTGTCCGGGAACGGTTCTCGTCGGGGTGGATGAGCAACGATGCGAATCTCGCGGCCATCTCCGATGCCTGGTCGCGTGGTGAGGTGCTCGTCGATCCGCACACGGCGATCGGTCTCGCCATCGGGCAGATCCGCGCCGCCTATCCGGGTGCCCCGATCGTGGCTGTGGCCACGGCGGATCCGGCCAAATTCCCGGAAGCCGTGACGGAGGCCACGGGCGTGACGCCCCGACTCCCCGACGACCTCGCCGACCTGCTCGAACGCGAGGAGCGCTACGAGGTCATCGATGCCGATCTCGGGTCGCTCTCGGCCCTGCTCTGAGCCGAGGGTCGCCTCCTCGGGGCGAAGTGCTACACTGTCGACTGCCGTTCGGCACCCCCTTCCGTCCCTGCGCCCTCCGCGTGCATCTTCCCGGGACCGGAGCAGGGGACTCCCCAGCCCCCTCCCAGGGTGCCGCCCCAGATACCGACTCCGGTATCCACAGAAAGGACCCAGGTTGACCACCCGAGCCGACCTCCAGCGCAAGACCGTCCCCGATCTCCGCGCCATCGCCAGCGCCATGGGCGTCGAGTCCGATGGCCTCCAGAAGGCCAAGCTGATCTCCGCGATCCTCGACAACGGATCCATCCCTGCCGAGCTCGCCAACGGCAGCGGTGCCGACGTGGTCGACCCGGCCGTGGAGCCGCCCGCCGTGGTGGAGACGCGCCGGTCCGGCAAGAGCGACGAGTCCGATCGCAAGGAGTCGAAGGAAGGCTCCGACGTCGGCGACCCGGAGCAGAAGGTCGAGGACAAGGGTTCCGACGAGAAGTCCGATGACCGTTCCGATGACAAGACCGATGACCGTTCCGATGGCGACGGCGGTCAGAAGGGCGATCGGGACGGCGACCGAGGGCAGCGCCAGAACCAGGGCGGTGGCCAGAACCGCGGCCAGGGTGGCCGCGATGGGAACCAGGGTGGTCGTGACGGCCAGAACCAGGGCGGTCGCGATGGCCAGAACCAGGGCCAGGGTGGTCAGGGCCAGGGCAAGAAGCGCCGGCGCCGCAACCGCAGTGGCCAGGGCGGCGGCGGGACCGACTGGAACCAGGTCCCCGACTCGGAACTGGAATTCCGCGAAGGCCTCCTCGACATCCTTCCCGAGGGCTACGGCTTCATCCGGGTGACCGGCTACAAGCCGGGTGACCTGGACGCCTACGTCTCGGTCAACCATGTCCGCAAGAACGGGCTGCGCAAGGGCGACTCGGTGAAGGGCCCGATCCGGCCGGCCCGCAACCAGGAGAAGTTCCCGGCGCTCATCCGGATCGACACGGTCAACGGCGTCTCTCCCGAAGAAGCCCGTCGTCGACCCAAGTTCGAGAAGCTCACGCCCCTCTTCCCCGACATCCGGCTCCGGCTCGAGACCGAGGAGATCGGCCGAGTCCTGCCCCGGATCGTCGACCTGGTCGCGCCGATCGGGAAAGGCCAGCGTGGTCTGATCGTCTCGCCGCCCAAGGCCGGCAAGACGACCGTTCTCAAGGAGATCGCCACGTCGATCGCCGAGAACAACCCCGAGTGTCACCTGATGGTGGTGCTCGTGGACGAGCGTCCCGAAGAGGTCACCGACATGCAGCGCACGGTGAAGGGCGAGGTCGTCTATTCGACCTTCGACCGTCCCGCCGAAGAGCACACGCAGGTCTCTGAGCTCGCCATCGAGCGGGCCAAGCGGCTCGTCGAACAGGGCACCGATGTGGTCGTCCTCCTCGACTCGATCACTCGCCTCGCCCGGGCCCACAACCTGGCGACGCCGGCCTCCGGTCGGATCCTGTCGGGTGGTGTGGACAGTCAGGCCCTCTACCCGCCGAAGCGCTTCTTCGGAGCGGCCCGCAACATCGAGGAGGGTGGCTCGCTCACCATCCTCGGCACCGCACTCGTGGAGACCGGCTCGAAGATGGACGAGGTGATCTTCGAAGAGTTCAAGGGCACCGGCAACATGGAGCTGAAGCTCGACCGGCGGCTGGCGGACAAACGGATCTACCCGGCCATCGACATCGAGGCTTCGGGAACAAGGCGCGAGGAACTGCTGTTCACCCCAGAAGAGCTCACCGAAGTGTGGAAGCTCCGACGGGTCCTGCTCGCCCTCGAGCCCGGACCGGCTCTCGAGCTGCTCATGGACCGGCTCAAGACGTCTCCGTCGAATGCCCACTTCCTCGCAGAAGTCGCCAAGAACTAACCTGCACCGCTCCCAGGAGAATTCTCATGAAGACCGACATCCATCCCGACTACCAGGAAGCCACGATCACGTGCTCCTGTGGCAACACGTTCCAGACCCGCTCCACGGGCGGCGACTTCCGGGTCGAGCTCTGCAACGAGTGCCATCCCTTCTACACCGGCCGCCAGAAGCTGGTGGACTCCGGTGGTCGCATCGACCGCTTCAACAAGCGCTACGGCGACGGCGTGAAGTCCAAGAAGGCGCAGAAGAAGTCGACTGAAGCTCCCGCCGAGGAAGCAGCCACCGAAGAGGCCTAGGTCTCGGAACGAACTTCCTGCGAACCCCCGCCGTCGGCGGGGGTTCGCTGCTGTTCGGGTACCGAGGTACCTTCCCGCCACATGGCCGATCCGACCGCCCTCGCCGTCTACGGCACGCTCCGACGGGGCGGGTCGAACCACTTCATCGTCTCCCGGATACCGGGGGAGTGGTTCGAAGGAACGGTGCGAGGCTGGGTCTACGAGATCGCATGGGGCGATGCCGCGGGCTACCCGGGGATCACGCTCTCCGACGATGCCGCTCCGATGCCGGTCGACGTCCTGTCCTCCGATGCACTGCAACGCCACCTCCCCGACGTGGACCGGTTCGAGGGCGCCGGCTACCGACGGGTCGTCACGACGGTCACGCTGCCCGACGGCAACGACCTCGAGGCCTGGATCTACGAGGCCATCACCGACGACTGACATCGGGGTTCCCGAATCGAGGGAAGGCCTATCGCCGCCCTCGGCCTACCCTTCCGGGCCATGGCTCAGGACCCCAACAAGACCGTCGGCGGCCAGGCCGTCATCGAGGGCGTGATGATGCGTGCCCCGGACGGTTGGGCGGTTGCCTGTCGCAACCCCGACGGCGAGATCGAGGCGACCCGGGGAGAACTCTCCCGACTCTCGACCCGCTCGTTCTGGGCAAGGATCCCCCTCATCCGCGGCGTCCTCGTCCTTTGGGAATCGCTCTCGCTCGGGATGCGCGCCCTCACCTGGTCGGCGGGCGTGGCCGGCGAGGAAGAGGAGGAGGTCGGTGGCTTCGCCATGTTCCTCACGGTCGCCGTCGCGCTCGCTTTCGCGATCGGCGTGTTCGTCCTCGTCCCGACCTTCGTCGCGAAGTGGGTCGCTCAAGGCAATGAGGCCATCCTCGCCGCCGTCGAGACCGTCCTTCGCATCGGACTGTTCATCGGGTATGTCTGGGCGATCGGCCTCTGGGAGGACATCGGCCGCACCTACGAGTACCACGGCGCCGAGCACAAGACGATCCATGCCTACGAGCACGGCGACCCCCTGACGATCGCTGCCATCCAGAAGTACTCGCCGGCCCATCCCCGCTGCGGTACGAACTTCCTGTTCCTCGTCCTGCTCATCTCGTCGATCGCCTTTGGCCTCTTGGGCGACCTCGACTGGTTGTGGCTCATCGCCAGTCGCGTGATCCTCATCCCCGTCGTCGCCGGTGTCTCCTATGAGATCCTCCGGTTCTCGGGCCTCAACGACGGCTGGCTCGGACGGGTACTCGCTGCCCCCGGGCTCTGGCTCCAGAAGCTGACGACCCGCCAGCCCTCGGATGACCAGGTCGAGGTCGCCATCGCCTCGCTCCTGAACGCCCTCACCCCCGACGACCGGGAAGAAGCGGTCGCCAGGGGACCCGTCCCGCAAGTGGCGCTCGACGTGGAGCCCAATTGATGGACGAGGCGCTCCGCACCCGATTGGAGGGCGTGGAGGTCGCGTTCGCCGAGACCGAAGCCGAGCTCGCCGACCCCGAGATCCTCTCCGACGGCACCCGCTACCAGGAGGTGGCCCGCCGTCACGCCGAGCAGCGCAACATCGTCGAGGGCTTCCGAGCCTGGCGCCAAGCCTCGGAGGACGCAGCCGAGGCTGCCGAGCTGGCCGACGTGGAGGACGACGCCGAGATGGCCTCCGAACTGCGCAAGATGGCCTCGGAACGATCCGCCGAGGCCGACCGGCTCGTCGAGAAGCTGAAGCTGGACCTCGTACCGAAGGACCCGGCCGACGACAAGGACGTGCTCGTGGAGATTCGCGCCGCCGCGGGCGGTGACGAGGCGGCGATCTGGGCGGGTGACCTGCTTCGCATGTACGAGCGCTATGCCGAGCGTCTGGGCTTCAAGTCGGAGGTCATGGAGGCCTCGGACTCCGAAGCCGGCGGCTACTCCAAGGTCACCATGGGCGTCAAGGGCAAGGGCGCCTTCTCCCGCCTCAAGTACGAGGCCGGTGTGCATCGGGTCCAGCGGGTGCCCAAGACCGAGTCGCAAGGCCGCATCCACACCTCGACGGCCACGGTCGCCGTTCTCCCCGAAGCCGACGAGGTCGAGTTCGAGCTCGACCCGAACGATGTCCGCGTCGACGTGTTCCGGGCCTCGGGCCCGGGCGGCCAGTCTGTCAACACCACGGACTCGGCCGTTCGCCTCACCCACGAGCCGACCGGGCTCGTGGTCTCCTGCCAGGACGAGAAGAGCCAGCTCCAGAACAAGGACAAGGCCTTCCGGATCCTCCGGGCACGCCTCTACAGCGCGATGCTCGCCGAGCAACAGGCGGAGTTGGCCGCGGCCCGCAGCTCCCAGGTCGGCTCGGGTGGACGTTCGGAGAAGATCCGGACGTACAACTACAAGGAGAACCGGGTGACCGACCACCGGATCGGTCTCACCATCAAGCAGCTCCCGCAGGTGCTCGAGGGCGAGCTCGATGAGTTCGTCGAGCGTCTCTCCGCCGACGAGCAGGCCGCCCGCCTCGCCGACGAAGCTTGAACATGCAGTGGCGGACCGTGGGAACGCTCGTGGGGCTGGTCGTCATGCTCGTGGTCGGAGCCTGGATACTCATCCAACTCTCGACTCCGGGGACCGACGGACCGAACGAGTCGGGGGAGGGCCCTCGGGCTGACGAGGCCCTCGTCACGATTGCCTACCCGGCCGACATGGAGCCACTCGGTGGGCCGATCGAGGAATGGGTCGCCGCCTGGGACGAGTCCCCCCTCGACCTGCCGACGCTCGAGGTCGTGGAGACCGGCGACGATGGGAGCGAGGTCTGGGCGGCCGAGGTCCGGACGGACCTCGCGGTGGCGCTGGACCTCGGCGTGCGTGACGGCATGGTCGAGGTGGCCCAGTTGTCCGCGGAGAACGCCCAAGGGGCCGAAGACGATGCCGCCCTGGTCGACGAGGTGATACCGCGCTTCCTCGGTGCGGCGGGAGCCGCCGAACTGCAGGCCGAGCTCGGCCTCGACAACCCCGAAGAGCTCTTCGGCGAGGATCCCCGGGAGGCGACGGCACGGGGGGATGGCGTGGTCGTCTACCTCGCCATGAACGAGTTCAGTCTGGTGCTCGGGGTGGTCGGTGACGCCTGACCAGACCCTCCCGGGGCACGAACGCCGGCGGCTGCTGAGTCTCGTCACGGGCGAGCCGTTCGCCGAGACCTACGAGGGCATGCAGCTGACCGAACGTCAGGTCAAGCGCTATCGGATCCTGGAGCACCGTCGGCTCGCCGGCGAACCGCTCCAGTACCTCGAGGGCACGGTCGACTTCGGGCCATTGACGCTCTCGATCGACCGGCGTGCGTTGATCCCGCGTCCAGAGACCGAGTACCTCTGGGCGCTGGTCCGCGACGAGATCACCTCTTCGGGACGCAGTCCGCGTCTCATCGTCGACCTCTGTACGGGGTCGGGGGCGCTGGCGCTGGCGTTCAAGTACACGTTCCCCACCTCGGTGGTCATGGGGGCCGACCTGTCGACGGAGGCGTTGCGGCTCGCCGAGGAGAACGGCTACAAGACCCGCCTCGAGGTCGTCTGGCGTGAGGGTGACCTGTTCGCGGCCCTGCCGCTCGACGTGAAAGGCCACGTCGACGTCCTCGTCGCCAACCCGCCCTACGTGGCCGAGGGGTCGTTCCTTCCCATGGAAGTGCGCGAACACGAGCCGCACGAAGCGCTCTTCGCCGGGCACGACGGCATGGAAATCCTTCGGCGTCTCGCCGACGAGGCGATCGGGTGGCTGGCGCCGGGAGCCATCATCGCCTGCGAGATCGGCGAAGAGCAGGGTGCCGCCGCCATGGAGTCCTTCGGCGCCTATGTGCCCCGGCTCGTCGAGGACCTGACCGGCCGCACCCGATATGTGTTCGGGAGGGCACCATCGGAGTCCTGAACCTCTCCGATGCCGCCGAGATCCTTGCCGAGGGCGGGGTCGTCGGTATCCCGACCGAGACCGTCTACGGCATCGGCGCCGATCCGACCGACCAGGCCGCCGTTGACCGGCTCTTCTTCCTGAAGGGTCGTGACCCGGCCAAGCCGATTGCCCTCCTCGGAGCCGACGTCGAATCCTTCGTCAAGCTCGCCGAGGTCGACGACCTGGCACAGGCGATGGGCCGCCGGCACTGGCCGGGGCCGTTGACGTTGGTGGTGCCCGCCCGCGAGGCCTTGGCGGCGGGTGTGGGAGACGCCGCTCGCAGCACCATCGGCATCCGCGTCCCCGACCACCCGGTAGCCCTGGCCCTGCTGACATCGACCGGCCCACTCGCCGTCACGTCGGCCAACCCGGCCGGGGGGGCCGACCGACTCGACCACGAGGCGGCGGAGGCCCAGTTCGGCGTGGACGTGGACGGGTACTTGGAAGGCGTCGCCTCGAAGGGGTCGGGCTCGACGGTGGTCGACATGACGGTCCGACCGCCGGTCGTCCTGAGGGAGGGCCCCCTCAAGCTGCGGTTCGGCTGAAACCAACCGTCGACCGGCCCCCTGCCACTCCGCTCCGCTTCGTGGGGCCCATCCCCCTTGCGGGGGATCTCTCTACTTGGGCGCCAGCAGCGCCTGGCGAAGCCGGGTCTCCTGCTCGAAGAGGTGGTGCACGGTCTCCTCGCCGTCGAGAGCCATGGGCTCCTTGAAGTAGAAGCCGAGCCAGTCGACGATGCCGGACTCGCCACGACGGGCGGCGAAGTCGAGGAGGCGTGCGAGGTCGAGCACGATCGGGGCGGCGAGGACCGAGTCCCGGCAGAGGAAGTTGACCTTCAGCTGCATCGGGTAGCCGAGCCAGCCGAACAGGTCGATGTTGTCCCAGCCCTCCTTGTCGTCGCCCTTCGGTGGGTAGTAGTTGATCCGCACCAAGTGGTCGATGTCCCCGTAGAGCTCCGGGTGGGTCTCCCCATCGAGGATCGAGCCGAGCACGCCTCCCTTCGTGACCTCCTTCGACTTGAAGTTGTCCTCCTCGTTGAGGACGAGGCCGTCGAGGTTGCCGAGGATGTTCGTGCTGAACCAGCCGTTCACGCCGAGCAGGCGGGCGGCCAGCATCGGGGCAAGTGCCGTCTTCACCAGCGTCTGGCCCGTCTTGAAGTCACGGCCCGCCACCGGGGTGCCGGTGAGCGCCACCAACTCGTGCATGGCCGGGAAGTCGAACATCAGGTTCGGGGAGCCGTTGGCGACCGGCACTCCCTCGCGGACGAGGGCGTAGGCGTACACCTGGCTGGGGGAGATGCTCGGGTCGCTGGCCTCGAGGCCCGCCTCGAACGCCGCCAACGATTCGTGGGCGGCGCCCGGCTCCCGGTAGGCCTCGGTCGACCCGGTCCACACGGCCACCACGCGGTCCAGGTGGTTCTCCTCCTTGAAAGCGTTGACGTCTGCCCGCAGCGCGTCTGCGAGCTCCAGGTGGCTGGCGCCCTCCTTCACGTTGTCGGTGTCGGTCAGTGCCGGCACCCAGTCGCGGTCGAAGACAGCCGGCATCGCCTTGATCTCCAGCAGCTCCGGACCGAGCTTCTCGAGAAGGGCGGCGTCGAGGACGCCGGCGCGTTGGGCAGCGTCGAGGGCCGTCACCCGATAGGGGTCCCAGCCCCCGAATACGAGGTCGTCGAGGGAAGCGAGGCCGAGGGCGTCGCGCATCGGTCCCCCGTCCAGGTGGCCCGTCTCGGTGAGCGAGCCGACCGGATCGGCCAGGCCCTGGCGGGAGGCGATGACACCGGCGATGAACGTGGAGGCGACGGCACCGAGGCCGGGGAGGAGGATGCCGAGACGGCCCTGATCGGTCTGCATTTGGGAGGACTCCGGGAGGTGGTGGGGGGAACGGTAGGACGCGCCCATCCTTCGGAGTAATGGATGGAATCCATGCATATCATCGAGAACAGCGATGAATGGGATCGACAAGCTCTCCGTGCGACACCTCCGCCTGCTGCGGGAGATCGACCGGGTCGGCACGTGGACCGACGCCGGCGCCAACCTCGGCATGGCCCAGTCGACCGTGTCGGCGGCCGTGGCCCGAATCGAGGAGCTGGCGGGAGTCCCGCTCTTCGAGGCCGACGGCGTCCGTCGGGTCCCGACCCGCGCCGGGCGGGTTCTCATCGAGGCTGCCCGGGACGCCCTCGCCACGCTCGATGGAGCGTGGTCCTCGCTGGAATCCGGTGCCTCGGCCGGTGTGCTGCGAGTCGGTGTGATCGATGCTGTGCCGCTCTACCTGGTGGGCGACCGGGTCGGGGCCGTCGCCGAGGCGATGCCTGACGTCCACCTGCGGTTGGTCGTCGACGTCAGCAGCCGCCTCTTGGAACGCCTGGCCGAGCGGGAGCTCGATGTCGTGGTCGTGACCGGACCGGAGGACCGGTTTCCGGCCGTCGAGGTCGTGCGTGAGCAGCTGCGCGTCTACGGGGAGGGGGAGCAGTGCGTCCTGTATCCGGACGGCTCCCGGACGCGCGACCTCATCGATGTCGGGCTGCGTCGACTGGGACTCACCGCCGACCCCATCGCCACCGCCGGCAACCCCGAGGTCCTGCGCGAGATGGCCCGGCTGGGAACGGGGTGGACCGTCCTGCCCGAAGGGATCGGCGAGGCGGGGTCGGAGCCCCTGCGCCCGGTCGGCCCGGTGGTCGCCACGAGGAGTGTCGTGGCGGTGAGACGGTCGATCGGCACGGACCCCGTGGCCGACCGGTTCGTCGACGCCGTGCTGGCGCTTGGGCTGAACGGCTGAGTCAGCCGCGCACCTGCATGTGGCCGCCATCGACGGCCAGGACCTCGCCGGTCACCATCTTCGACCTCGTGAGCCCAAGGACTGCCTCGGCGACGTCGTCGGGGGTGGAGGCGCGGCGCATGGGCGCGGTCTTGGCCACGTGGTCGTGCATGGCGTCCCACGCCTCGGTCCAGGGAGTCTCGACCAGACCGGGGGCCACGGCGTTGACCCGGACATTGGGGCCGAGGGCTCGTGCCAACAGCACGGTGAGGTGGTTCAGCCCGGCCTTCGACACGGCGTAGGGGATCGATGACCCGATGGCGTTGAGTCCGGCGATGGAGGTGACGTTCACGATCGAACCGTCCTCCACCTCCGACAGATGGGGGACCGCAGCCCGGGAGACGTACCAGGTGCCCATCAGGTTCACGTCGAGGATCCGTCGCCACACGTCGTCGGTGACGGCGTCGAGATCCGCGTGGGGGATGACCTGCGTGGTCCCGGCGTTGTTCACGACCACATCCAGTCGGCCAGTCAGGTCGATGATGCCGGCGACCATCGCCAGCACCTGCTCTTCGTCGGCGATGTCCGCCTGCCAATACGATCCCCCGACCTCATCGGCGACGGCTCGGCCTGCTTCGATGCTCTGGGCCGAATTGACGGCAACATGGGCCCCAAGGGCACCGAAGCGTCGTGCGACGGCGGCGCCGATCCCGCTCGAGGCCCCGGTGACGAGGACGGTCCTACCTGCGAATTCCATGCGACGACGCTACGCGCGCTCGACACTCCTCCGTCGTGTCGCCGGCACTCCTCGATGGATCCATTCCCCGTTGCAGGGGATCCCTCGGGAAGCCCTAACCTCGCCGGCATGACCGATGACCGCTCGCTCGAAACCGTCGATCCGGAGCTCGCAGGCCTCGTCCGCAAGGACGTCGGCCGGCAGAACTCGTCCGTCCATCTCATCGCGTCGGAGAACTTCGTCTCCCGAGCGGTCCTGCAGGCGACCGGTTCGGTCTTCACGAACAAGTACGCCGAGGGGTTCCCCGGGCGTCGGTACTACGAGGGATGCGCGGTCGTCGACGAGATGGAGCGACTCGCCCAGGCGCGTGCCCTGAACCTTCTCGGCGGGGTGCACGCCAACGTCCAGCCACACTCGGGGGCCCAGGCCAACATGGCGGTCTACTTCGGCCTCCTGCAGCCCGGGGACAAGATCCTCGGCATGCGACTCGACCAGGGCGGTCACCTGACGCACGGGTCACCGGTGAATTTCTCGGGTCGTCTCTACGACTTCGTGTCGTACGGGATCGACGAACAGACAGAGCGGATCGACATGGAGGAGGTCCGCCGCCTGGCGGTCGAGCACCAGCCCAAGGTCGTCCTTGCCGGCTATTCGGCCTACCCGCGGCACCTCGACTACGAGGCGTTCCGATCGATTGCGGATGAGATCGGGGCCATCTTCATGGTCGACGCCGCCCACTTCATCGGCCTGGTGGCGGGCAAGGCGCTGCCCAACCCGGTCGAGCATGCCGACGTCGTCACGTTCACCACGCACAAGGCCCTCCGGGGAGCTCGCGGTGGTGCCGTGATCGCCAACGACGAGGAGATCGGCAAGAAGATCGAGAAGGGCCTGTTCCCGAATGCCCAGGGCGGGTCGCTCTACAACCAGATCGCCGGCAAAGCGGTCGCCTTCCACGAGGCCGCCCAACCGGCATTCGCCGACTACTCCCAGCGCATCCTCGCCAACGCCCAAGCAATGGCCCAGCGCTTCGTCGAAGAGGGCGTGCGCCTCGTAACCGGCGGCACCGACAACCACCTCATGCTCCTCGACATCCGCTCCATCGACGAGGAGATGACCGGCAAGGCAGCGGCCAAGCGCCTCGATTCGGTCGGCGTGACCCTCAACTTCAACTCGATCCCGAACGACCCACAGCCCCCGTTCAGGACTTCCGGGGTTCGCATCGGCACCCCGGCGTCCACGACCCAGGGCCTCGGGACCGACCAGCATGCAGAAGTCGCTTCGCTCATCACGGCCGCCCTACGGGCAGACGAGTCAGCGCTGGATCCGATCGAGGCGCGCATCCGTGAGATCGCCCACGCCTTCCCGCCCTACCCGGAGGGTTTCCCGGGCTACGTCGGATGAGCTTCGGGGAACTCGTACCGGACACGGAGACCTCGGTGTTCGCTGCCGTCCATGGTTTCTCGTT
>JAHEFX010000016.1:0-16071 GCA_024639975.1 bacterium | reverse complement strand
GAGATCGCCCACGCCTTCCCGCCCTACCCGGAGGGTTTCCCGGGCTACGTCGGATGAGCTTCGGGGAACTCGTACCGGACACGGAGACCTCGGTGTTCGCTGCCGTCCATGGTTTCTCGTTCGGACCGACCGGTGATGACGACGGGTCGTGGTTCGGCTCGTTCGAGGTGACCGACGCCGAGCGCCAGCCGTATGGCGTCGTCCATGGCGGGATGTACGCCGCCCTGGCCGAGAACGTCGCCTCGATGGGGACGGCGGTGGCCGTTCTGGCGGACGGCGACATCGCGCTCGGCCAGTCGAACAACACGACGTTCCTGCGCCCGAGCTTCGAGGGGACGATCGAAGCACTCGCCATCCCCCTGCACCGGGGTCGGACCAGCTGGGTCTGGACGGTCGACATGAGCAATGCCGGCAAGCGCGTCGCCCACTCGATCGTCACCCTGGCGGTCCGGCCCAAGCCGTCGTGACGCGAAGGAAGCCGAGGGGCCGGACCCGCGTCTCTCGCCGTGCTTCATCCGGGCTTCCCGTCTGGTGTCCCTCGACGGTCTTGCGACGTCCACCGGTCGGGTCGGCTACGCACGTATGGTGAGATCCGAAAGGAATTCCCATGCCTGAAGCAACGAAGATGATGGTCTGGATCGACCAGGATCTGTGCACGGGTGACGGTATCTGCGAAGAGATCGCTCCTGATGTCTTCGTCGGACGGGATGATGGCCTCTGGGTCGTCAAGGAAGAAGCCGATCACTTCGGGTCTTCGATCGTGTTCGACGGTGTGGAGGGCGACGGGCACGGTCCCGACGGATCCCGCGGTCTTGCCCGAATCCCCGATTCGCTCATGGACGACGCGATCGAGGCTGCCGAGGAATGCCCCGGTGAGTGCATCATGATCGAGCCCTATCAAGCCGATCTCGTGCACGACGGAGCCGCCTGACAGGCAGTACTCGGAGCCCTCCGCATTTGTGGGGGCTCCATTCAGTCCAGGGGGTCCAAGCCTCCTACCATCGGCGGCCGCGTGTCGACCGATGCCACCTTCCGTTCCATTCTCGCCACCGGCTTCCGGCTGATCGGTCGTTTGGTACGCGCCCACCCGTGGGGCTTCACCATCGCCCTGACCGGGTCGCTCGTCTACTCGGGATCGATCATCGCCTCGAGCCAGGTGATCGGATGGGTGACCGACGAGGTCATCCTCGGGGTGCTAGACGGTGGCGCCGACCCGTCGATCGTCTGGACGGGCGTCGGGCTCCTCGTCCTCGTGGCGGTGGTCAAAGCCCTGGGGATCATCGCCCGACGGAACGGGGCAGGCTGGCACTACCTGAAGAGCCGCCAGGACATCCGGCGTCGGCTCGTCTCACAGGTGTTGCGCCTCGACATGGACTGGTACAACCGCCAGGCGGTCGGCAACCTCATCTCGATCGCCGAGGCCGATGTGAATGCGGCGACGTCGATCCTCAACCCGGTGCCGTACGCCACCGGGTCGGCTCTCCTGCTCATCGGCTCGACGGTGCTGGTGTTCCTCATCGATCCGACGCTGGGCTGGATCACCCTCGTGTTCTTGGCCACGACCGTCGCCCTCGAGCTGCGTGGCGCCTACATCACGTTCCACCTCATCCAGAAGGTGCAGGCCCTGCGCGGCCGTCTTGCGGCCGGCGCCCATGAATCGTTCGACGGTGCCCTCACCGTCAAGGCGTTCGGGCGCGAGGACTGGGAGGCGGACCGCTTCACCGACCGCTCCGGAGAGCTGCGCGACCATCTCATCCACCTCGGCCGGGTCTTCGAGAACTTCAAGTCCTTCGTGGAGGGACTCCCGACGGCTGCCCAAGTGGCGATCATCACGGTCGGCGCGGTGCGGGTGGTCGAAGGAGTCCTCTCAGCCGGAGACATCGTCTCGATTGCCTACCTGTTGGCCCTGCTGTTCTGGCCCATCCAGCTGATCGGCTTCGTGATCTTCGACATCGCAGCGTCGACGGCATCGTGGGAACGGGTGGCAGCCGTCCTCGACGCCGATGAGCATGTGGTCCACGGGATCGGCGAGGCGGTCTCCCCGGTCAGGGGAGCCGGCGTCGGTGCCGACGAGGTCGGCTTCGGCTACGACGGCCGGCCCGTCCTGAGCGAGCTCGACCTCGTCATCCGGCCGGGGCAGGTGGTCGCCGTCGTGGGGCCGACCGGCTCGGGCAAGACGACGCTCGCCGTGCTGCTCGCCCGTCTCTGGGACCCTCGGGACGGGCGGATCCGAATAGACGATCGCGACCTCCGGGATCTCGGTGCTGCAGCGCTCACCGAGGAGGTCGCCTACGTCCCCCAGGAGGCCTTCCTTTTCGACGACACGGTCGAGGGCAACCTCACACTCGGGAACGACATCTCGTCGGAGGCGGTCGCCGAAGCGACACACATGGCGGCAGCCGACACGTTCATCACCGAGCTCCCACACGGCATGCAGACCCGGATCGGAGAACGCGGGGCCAGCCTCTCGGGTGGCCAGCGCCAGCGGGTGGCCCTCGCTCGGGCATTGATCCGCAAGCCACGGCTCCTGATCCTCGACGACGCCACGTCCGCCGTCGACCCGTCGGTGGAAGCGTCGATCCTCACGGGCCTCAAGCAAGCAGAGCTCCCATCGACCGTCGTCGTCGTGGCGTATCGGGCATCGACGATCGCCCTCGCCGATGACGTCGTGTTCATCGAAGGTGGCAAGGTCGTCGCCCAAGGCCCCCACCAGAAGCTCCTTGCCGAGGTGCCCGGCTACCAGCGACTGCTGACGGCCTACGAGAAGGACGCCGAGGAGCGGGGGGCGCGCGCATGAGCGACCGCAACACCGCCAGTGCCGTCGTCATCCGCGCCGTCCGTGACGTCCCCGCCTTCCGCCGGGGCCTGTGGGTCACCCTGTTGCTCATCGCACTGGGCACGGTGGCCCAGTTGGTGGTCCCCCTCTTCCTGCAGCGGCTGACCGACTCTGGCCAGTTGCAGGACGCCCCCACCTCCGCCCTCCTGGCGTCGGGCGGGTATGCACTCGCCATCGTTGTCTTTGGCGTCCTCGTCGGTCGGGTCGCCCGTATCCGTCTGATGGTCGCCGCGACATCCGGATTGCACGATCTGCGGACCGCCACCTTCGCCCGACTGCACCAGCAGTCGGCGCTCGTGACCCAGGAGCAGCGGCGCGGCGCCCTGATCTCCCGGGTCACCAACGATGTCGAGCGGGTCCAGCAGTTCCTCGAGTGGGGCGGCGTCGGGCTGCTCATCGGCACCGCACGCGTCTCGATCACGCTCATCGTGATGTACTTCTACTCCTGGCAGTTGGCGACGCTGGTGCTCGTGGCCACGGCGATCTACGTCGGCCTCCTCCTGTTCTTCCAGCGGGTACTCGCCAAGGCCCACGACGCTGCCCGGCTCCGGGTGGCCGACGTCATGGCCGCCACCGGGGAAGCAATCTCCGGGCTGCCGGTCGTGCGGACCCACGGTGCAGAGGACCACACGCTCCACAAACTCGACACGTCCTTGCGGGCCGAATTCAAGGCCGACTTCAGGGCCTTCGCCCTCGGCAACGGGCTGTTCGCCACGGCCGAGGCCTACGCCGGAGCCATCACGGCGGGGGTGGTCGCCCTCGGCGTGTGGCTCGGATTGGACGGGGACGTCACCGCCGGCACCGTCGTGGCCTTCCTCTTCCTCGTGGCCCTGCTCGTGGAGCCGGTCCAGACCATGGTCGAGACACTCGACGGCGCCCAGGCTGCCGGCGCCGGCCTGCGCCGGATCTTCGGGGTCCTGGATGCGCCGATCGAGATAGCCGACCCCACCGGGGGTACCCCCTTGCCGGACGGCCGCCTCGGGGTGGTGGTCGAGTCGATGCACTACGCCTATCCCGACGGGACCGAGGCGATCCGGGGCGTGGACGTCGAAGTGCTCCCGGGTCAGCGAGTTGCCGTGGTGGGGGAGACCGGATCGGGCAAGACGACGTTCGCCAAGCTCGTCGTGCGGATCCTGGAGCGCAGCGATGGGCTCATCTCGATCGGAGGTGTACCCGTGGAGGCGGTGCCCTTCGACTCGCTCCGTTCGAGGGTCGCCTACGTCCCACAAGAAGGGTTCCTCCACGACGACTCGGTCGAAGGGAACGTCCGGTACGGCCGGCTGGGGGCCGAACGCGCCGAGATCGACGGGGCGTTCAGCCATCTCGGGTTGCTCGGGTGGTTGGAGTCGCTCCCGGACGGTCTCGACACACAGGTGGGGGAGCGGGGATCCCGGCTCTCGGCGGGGGAGCGCCAGCTGGTCGCCCTGGTCCGGGCCGCGATCGCGGACCCCGACCTGCTGGTGTTGGACGAGGCGACGTCATCGGTCGACCCGGCCCTGGAAGTGGACCTTCGCAACGCCCTCGAGCGGCTCCTGTCCGGCCGGACCTCGATCACCATCGCCCACCGGCTCTCGACGGCCGAGGCGGCAGACCGGATCCTCGTCTTCGACCGTGGTCTGCTCGTCGAGGACGGCACCCACGGCGAGCTGCTGGAGCTCGGTGGCGTCTACGCCGCCATGCACACCGACTGGATCCGCGGCACCCGTACCCAGCCAACCCAGGGTTGAGAGACGGGTGCTCAGCCGAACCGCGGGCCACCAGTCCGCTTCTTGCGGAACCTCGGCCCGCGGTCCGAAGGCACGGCGGCACCACAACCCAGGGTTGGGTGATTACCTGGGAGGGAATGGACCTGACGACCTCGGGGCGGTCAAGATGGGTCCTGGAAAGGAGCTCGGGCGTTCCCGATTGTGTGCAGCCCCATGCGCACCGTTAGCCTCGCCGCCCGAGCGCAGGCATGGCTGAGAAACGCACCAGCGGACAGATCGCCGAGGCGGTCACGAAGACCGATATCGGCGGATCCTTCTTGGGTTCGATCCTGGCGGGACTGCTCGTCGGGTGGCTGCTCGACCGGTGGCTCGGGACTGACCCGTGGCTCCTGCTTGCATGTGCCCTGACCGGGGCGTACTCCGGCTTCCTCCGGGTCTGGCAATACGCCAAGGCCCAGGGGGCCATAGACGACGAGGAACGAAAGCAACGTGGACGTTGAGGCCAAGCTCTCCAGGAACACCGCCAAGCGGGCGGTCGTGGTCGGACCCATCGCGGTCGGCCTCGCCTGGCTGTTGGCGGGTACCGACGGAGCGATCGCAGCCGCCATCGGCGTTGCGGTCGTGGTCGGCAATTTCCTCCTCGCGGGTTGGATTCTGAGCGTTGCCGCCCGTATCTCACCGGGTGCCTATCATGCGGCCGCGCTGTTCGGCTTCGTCATCCGTTTCGGGCTGCTGACGGTCACGGTGATCCTCGTGACCACGCTCATGGAACTGGACCGGGTGACGTTCGCGATTGCAACGGTGGCTACCTACCTCGTCCTCCTCACCTGGGAGACGGTGGCGGTGTCCAGAGGAAGTGAAAGGGAACTCGAGTGGACCAGATGATCCTGGCCTTTGAATGCGACGCCGAGAACGTCGCCATGTGTGCACCGGACGACGTGTCGGTGCTGTTCGAATTCCATCCGATCTTCGAGTCCATCCCGTGGCTCACCCGAACCCATTTCCTCATCGTGCTGGCTGCGTTGCTCGCCATCGGCCTGATGTACTTCGGCCTCCGCAAGCGCCGCCTCGTCCCCGGCAAGTTCCAACTCGTGGCCGAGTCCGCCTTCAACTTCGTTGACCAGGGCATCGCCAAGGACGTGATCGGCAAGGGTGGCGAGCGGTACACGCCCTACCTGCTCTCGATCTTCCTCTTCATCCTCTTCGGCAACATGTTCGAAGTGACGCCGCTCGTGAACTTCCCGGTCACTTCACGGATGGCAATCCCCGCCTTTCTCGCCATCGTCACCTGGTTCATCTTCGTGATCGCCGGCATCGCCAAGCAGGGCCTCGGCTACTTCGGCCACCTGCTCTGGCCCCCGGGGGTCCCCGTCGGGCTCAAGCCGCTCGTCGGCATCATCGAGTTCATCTCGACGATCTTCGTGCGCCCCTTCTCACTCGCAGTCCGGCTCTTCGCCAACCTGGTGGCGGGCCACGTGATGCTGTCCCTGCTTCTCGGCACCGCCGGGATCTTTGTCTGGGGCTTCATCCAGGGCGATCTGGGCTTCGGGAAAGCCCTCACCGGTGGGGCCTGGTTCATCCTGGGTGTCGGGATCTTCGTATTCGAGATCCTCGTCGCCTTCCTCCAGGCCTACATCTTCACGCTCTTGTCCGCCGTCTACATCCAGACCTCAGTGCACCCCGAGCACTGAGACCACCTAGGGAATCAACAAGGAGATAAGGAACCATGGACCAAGCTGCAGCTGAGGCGCTCAAGGGCGCCCTCGCGGTCATCGGTTACGGCCTCGCGGCCATCGGCCCGGGCCTCGGTATCGGCGTGCTCGCCGGTAACGCCGTCCAGGCGATGGCTCGTCAGCCGGAAGCAGCCGGCATGGTGCGTACGACCATGTTCCTCGGTATTGCATTCACCGAGGCTCTCGCACTCATCGGCTTCGTTCTCTTCTTCCTGGCCTAAAGGACGCACCGCATGACGGACGTGTTCCTGTTGGCGGCCGAGGAGGCAGAGGGCGGGGGAGGAATCCAATTCCTCCTTCCCGAACCTGCTGAGCTCTACACCGGCATCCTCGCCTTCCTCATCGTCTTCCTGGTGATGTGGAAGTTCGCGGTGCCGACCATGCGCAAGCTCATGGACGAGCGCCAGGCAGCCATTTCCGGCCAGATCGAGGCCGCGAACGAAGCCAAGGCAGAAGCCGACAAGCTCAAGGCCGACTACGAGGCCCAGCTCGCCGGAGCCAAGGGCGAGGCGAATTCCATCGTCGACGCCGCCCGCGACGACGCGGAGACCGTGCGCGCCGACCTCGTGGCCAAGGCCGAGGAAGAGGCCGCCAAGATCCGCGAGAAGGCCCAGGCAGACGCCGACGCCGAGATGTCTCGCGTGCTCGACGAGGCCAAGTCGGAGGTCGCCGGCCTGTCGGTGACCATCGCCGAGAAGGTCGTCGGTGACTCGCTCGACTCCGATCGCCAAAGGGCGCTCGTCGAGCAGTACCTCAACCAGTTGGAGTCGGAGTAGTCGATGGTCGATGATCGCACTGCCGCCTACGCCGCAGGGATCTACGAGATCGCTCGCGGCGAAGGCGTCGAGGCGCGGGTCGAGTCGGAGTTGTTCCAGATCGCCCGGGCCTTCGAGTCCAATCCGGAGCTCCGGTCGACGCTGACCGACCAGGCCCTCCCGCTCGAACGACGACAGGCGATCATCTCCGACCTGATCGGGACTCGCGCCGCCGACACCACGGTCAACGTGTTGGATCTGCTGGTCGCCAACGGACGGATCGGTGAGCTCGGCGAGATCGCCGCAGCAATGGCCGACCACGCTGCGGCCAGTAGCCAGAAGCAGATCGCCGTCGTCCGTTCGGCCATCGCCCTCGACGACAACACCGTCGAGCGCCTCGCCGCCGCCCTCCAGAAGGCGACCGGCAAGGCCGTCGAGGTGCGAGTCGTCGTCGACGAGTCCGTCATGGGCGGCCTCGTCGCCACCGTGGGCGACACGGTGATCGACGGCACGATCGCCTCGAAGCTCGACCAGATGCGCGCCTCGCTCGCCACCCGCTAGGAGTCAAGAAGAAATGGCAGATCTCACGATCACCACCGAGGACATCACCTCAGCCCTCAAGGCGAACCTGGAGGGCTGGGAGCCGTCTGTCTCGAAGGAGACCGTCGGGTACGTGACGTCCATCGCCGACGGCGTGGCACGCGTCAAGGGCCTCCCCTCCGTGATGGCCTCCGAGCTGCTGGAGTTCCCCGGCGGTCTCATGGGCGTCACGCTCAACATCGATGAGGACGACCTCGGCGTCGTGCTCATGGGTGAGTACGGGCACATCGAGGAGGGCGACCCGGTCAAACAGACCGGCAACGTCCTCTCCGTCCCCGTGGGCGATGCGATGCTCGGCCGGGTCGTCGACCCGCTCGGCAACCCCATCGACGGCAAGGGCCCCATCCACACCACCGAGCGTCGTCTCCTCGAGACCCAGGCACCCTCGGTCGTCGAGCGCCAGCCGGTCAGCGAGCCGCTGCAAACCGGCATCAAAGCCATCGACGCCATGACACCCATCGGGCGTGGTCAGCGCCAGCTGATCATCGGTGACCGGCAGACCGGCAAGACCGCCGTTCTCGTCGACACGATCATCAACCAGCGCAACCAGTGGGGCACCGACCAGCAGGTCAAGTGCATCTACGTTGCCGTCGGCCAGAAGGCTTCGACCGTCGCCGAGGTCGTCGCCGCACTCGAAGAGGCCGGCGCCATGGAGTACACGGTCGTCGTCAACGCCCCGGCGTCGGCGCCTGCCGCCCTCCAGATGTACGCCCCGTACACAGGATCGGCCATCGGCCAGTACTGGATGTACAACGGCGAGCACGCCTTGGTGATCTACGACGACCTCTCGAAGCAGGCCGTCGCCTACCGCGAGATCTCGCTGTTGCTGCGCCGCCCTCCGGGCCGTGAGGCGTACCCCGGCGACGTGTTCTACTTGCACAGCCGCCTTCTGGAGCGCTGCGCCAAGCTCTCCGAGGAGCTCGGGGGTGGCTCCCTGACGGGGCTCCCCGTCATCGAGACCAAGGCGAACGACGTGTCGGCCTACATCCCGACGAACGTCATCTCCATCACGGACGGCCAGGTGTTCCTGGAGACGGACCTCTTCTACCAGGGCATCCGACCGGCCATCAACGCCGGCATCTCGGTGTCGCGTGTAGGTGGTGCCGCCCAGGTGAAGGCCATGAAGGCCGTCGCCGGTTCGCTTCGTCTGAACCTCGCGCAGTTCCGTGAGTTGGCGGCGTTCGCCGAGTTCGGTTCCGAGCTCGATGCCACGTCGCTCGCACAGCTCGAGCGCGGGTCACGCGTCGTGGAGGTGCTGAAGCAGCGCCAGTTCACGCCGCTCCCCGTCCAGGACCAGGTCGTGGCGATCTTCGCCGTGACCGAGGGCTTGATGGATGACGTTCCGGTGGAGCAGGTCCAGCAGTTCGAGGCCGGGCTACGCGAGCACATCCGCACCCGCCACTCGGGCATGCTCGACCACATCCGCGACACGGGGACCCTGCCCGACGCCGACGAGCTCGTTGCCGCGATCAACGAGTTCAAGTCGACCTTCCTGGAGGGCTGATCCTTGGGATCCGGACAGCTTCGTGACACTCGGCGGCGCATCCGCTCCGTCGAGGCAACGAAGAAGATCACGCGGGCCATGGAGCTCATCGCGTCGGCACGCATCCCGAAGGCGCAGGCCCGTGTGCAGGCGTCGAAGCCGTACTCGGCCAAGATCGTCGAGGTGGTTCGGAACGTCTCGGCAGCCGCCGGGAGTACCGATCACCCGTTGCTGGCGACGCGGGACCCGAAGACGGCGGGCGTCCTCGTCGTGTCGTCGGATCGCGGACTCTGTGGTGCCTATGCGACCACGATCATCCGTGCCGCCGAGCAGGTGATCATGGAGCACGAGCGAGCCGGGCGCGCCGTCAAGGTGTACCCGATCGGCAAGAAGGCGATCGCCTACTTCGCCTACCGGGGTTACGACCTTCCTCGGACGTTCGAGGGAGTCACCGACACCCCCGGCTACGGCGATGCCCGAGTGATCACGGCAGCCCTCGTCGAGGACTTCGCCAGCGGAGCGATCGATGTCGTCGATGCCTTCTACACCCGCTACCAGTCGGCCCTCACGCAGGTCCCGACCGAGTACCAACTGCTGCCCATCTCCACGCCGGAGGGCGGCGAGCAGCGCACCGTCGACTACGACTACGAGCCGACCCCGGCCGACATCCTCGACCGGCTGTTGCCGCGCTACGTGGAGGCCACCGTCTTCAGCATGCTGCTGGAGTCCTCGGCCTCCGAGCACGCATCGCGCCGCCGAGCGATGAAGGCAGCAACGGACAACGCCGAGGAGCTCATCCGAGCCCTCACCGTCCAGGCAAACCGCCAGCGCCAGGCGGAGATCACCACAGCCATCACCGAGATCGTGGGTGGCGCAGAGGCCCTGAACGCCTAGGGCCACCCAGCTAAGGAGAACGAAGGAACATGTCGGAAACCCAGAGCATCGGTCGCATCGTCCGGGTCGCAGGCCCGGTCGTCGACGTCGAGTTCGCCCCCGACGGTCTCCCGGAGATCCTCTACGCCCTCGAGGTGGATCTCGAGATCGGCGGCAATTCCAGCACGATCGTCTGCGAGACGGCCCAGCACCTGGGGCACAACAAGATCCGCGCCGTGGCCATGGCCCCGACCGACGGTCTGACCCGTGGTGCCGAGGTCCGCAACACCGGTGCCCCCATCTCGGTGCCGGTCGGCAACAAGACCCTCGGTCACATCTTCAACGTGTGGGGCGACTCCCTGGACTCCCCGGGTGTCGACCTCGGTGACGAACGGTGGCCGATCCACCGAGAGCCGCCGGCGTTCGAAGACGTGGTGCCCCAGACCAAGGTCTTCGAGACGGGCATCAAGGTCATCGACCTCATCACCCCCTACCTCGAGGGCGGCAAGATCGGCCTCTTCGGTGGTGCCGGTGTCGGCAAGACGGTGCTCATCCAGGAGATGATCAACCGTGTCGCCACCCAGCACGGTGGTGTGTCCGTGTTCGCCGGTGTCGGTGAGCGGACCCGTGAGGGCAACGACCTCTTCCTCGAGATGACCGAGGCCGGTGTCATCGACAAGACCGCCCTGGTGTTCGGCCAGATGGACGAGCCGCCGGGTGTGCGCCTCCGCGTCGCCCTCGCCGCCCTCACCATGGCCGAGTACTTCCGTGACGTGCAGCGCCAGGACGTGCTGTTGTTCATCGACAACATCTTCCGGTTCACCCAGGCGGGTTCCGAGGTGTCGACGCTGCTCGGTCGCATGCCGTCCGAGGTCGGGTACCAGCCGACGCTGGCCGGCGAGATGGGCATCCTCCAGGAGCGCATCACGTCGCTCAAGGGCCGGTCCATCACTTCGCTGCAGGCGATCTACGTCCCTGCCGATGACATCACCGACCCGGCCCCGGCGACCACCTTCGCCCACCTCGATGCCGTCACGGTGCTGAGCCGTCCGCTCACGGCGCTCGGCATCTACCCGGCCGTCGATCCGCTGGAGTCCAACTCCCGAGCCCTCGACCCCACGGTCGTCGGCCAGGCCCACTACGACGTGGCATCCGACATCCAGCGGACGCTGCAGCGGTACAACGACCTGCAGGACATCATCGCCATCCTCGGCATCGACGAGCTCTCCGAAGAGGACAAGCTCATCGTCTCCCGGGCACGGCGGATCCAGCGCTTCTTGTCCCAGCCGATGTTCGTGGCCGAGCAGTTCACCGGTCAAGAGGGCGTCTACACACCGATCGACGAGTCGATCGCGTCGTTCCGCGCCGTCCTCGACGGTGAGCTCGACCACCTTCCCGAACAGGCCTTCTACATGGTCGGTGGCCGCGAGGACGCCGAGCGCAAGGCCGCCGAGCTGGAGAAGTAGTGGCGAACACCTTCACCGTCGACGTCGTCTCACCGGAGGAGTCCCTCTGGTCGGGGGAGGCCACGTTCCTCGTGGCCCGCACCCCCGACGGTGAGATCGGCGTGATGGCCGACCACGAGCCGGTCATGGCTGCGCTCACCACCGGTGCCGTCACCGTCGATGCCGAAGACGGTGGCAGGACCACCTTCGCCGTGCATGGAGGCTTCCTGCAGGTCCTCGACAACACCGTGACATTGCTCACCGACCGAGCGTCGCTGGTCGCGGGCGACGCCGACGCCGCCCGCGTGGCGGCGGCAGAGCTCGCATCCGAGGAGTCCGCCGAGGAATAGTCCTCCTTCGGATCGGATTCGACGAAGGGCCGTGGGAGACCGCGGCCCTTCGCCATGGACCTACCGGGGCACTGGTCGAACCAACGATTCCAGTCGGCGCTTCCTTCGTCGTGAGCCTGATCAGGCGAAGTCGAAGAGCAAGGGGAGCACGGCGGCAATCGTCGCCGCCCATAGCCCGAAGACGGGGAGGTAGGTGGTCTGCCAGCGCTCCATCCGATGGAACACGGTCCGCCCCGTCACGAACCGGAGTCCCAACCAACCGGCCCAGACGAGGTTCACCAACAAGACCAGGTTGAGCGTGAGCGCCGTCACCCGATTCGGGGTGAGACCGAACTCGCCAACCCGGGCGATCATCGATCCGAGCACCAGTCCATCGAGCAGGAGGGCGGACCCGACGGCGACCAGTTGGATGCGGTCCATCCAACCCGGTGGCCGCTCGGGGTCCCGAGCCGACGTCGCATAGAGCACCAGCCCGAACACGACAACCAGGAGGCCGTCGTAGATGCCGAGTGTCTCCCGGTCGAACTCGAATCCGCCGGCGAGGTGGTCGACGGAGGCGGCCACCAGGAGCACGGCGAACAGGGGCGTGAAGACCGAAGTGAGGACCGGGGCCATGTTCTCGACGACCGATTGCTTCGACTCGACGAGCCAGGCGGCCACCACCACGGCGCCGGCCGCGCCCGAGATCACGAGCCACTCGACGAGTCCCTCCCCCAAGAGCACGGCCGTTAGCCCGGTGAGGACGCCGCCGCCGAGGGCGATGAGCACCATGTAGATGAACCACTCACCGGTGAAGCGGATGAAGTCCATCCGGCGTTCGTGGTCGCGCCAGGTGCCGCCCATGTATGGAAGCCCGATGGTGAACCAGAGGACCGTGGTGGTCGCCGGGATCGAGATCACCACCATCTGCCCGTCGGGATCCCACGGGTACAGGTTCAACACGAGCGTGGCGATGAGAAAGGGGATCCCGGTCCAGATGGCGGTGCGCACCGTCGGGCCCCGCCGGACCAGGAAGTAGAGCCCGAGGAAGGCGAGGACGATCACCGGGACGTTGCGGAGCATGGGGAGCGGATCACCGGCGGGATCCACGGCGAAGCGAGGCAGGTGCACGGCCACGGCAGCGGCCGCGGCGATCGCCAGAGCCGAGCCGAGTCCGGGGTCGGGCCGGGAGGCGGGTGGGAGCAGTTGCTTCCAGAGCCGCCCCGAGTGTTCCCGGGCGTACTCACGGCTGAGCTCGTCGGCGCCGCCGATCCGCTTCACGGCGATGAGGAACGCCTCGTCGTCGCTGAGGCCGACGGCTGCGAGGTCGTCCACCTGGTCGCGCAGGTGGCTCTCGAGCTCTTCGAGGTCGCTCTCCGTGGTCCCGGCCGAGAGGTGGGAGCGCCACTCGGCGATCTGCTCGTCCAGGGTCTGCATCATCCGGCTCCTTGGGGGGCGACCCGGCTCTGGTGCCAGATCCCGTCGAGGGTGCGGGTCACGGCGGCCCACTGGCGGCGATGCTCGGCGAGGGCAGCGGCGCCGATGTCGGTGACGGCGTAGTACTTGCGCTTTCGGCCCTGGGGAGGGACGCGCCATTCGGTGGTCACGTAGCCGAGGCGGTCCAGCCGGTGGAGGAGGGGGTAGAGCATCCCGTCGGTCCACTCCAGCTCGCCGTCGGAGAGCTCCCGAACCCGTTTGAGGATGGCGTAGCCGTAGCTCTCACCCTCGGCGAGGATCGCCAAGACGATCGGAGTCGCCGACGCGGCAACGAGGTCCTTCTCGATCTGCATACCTCGAAGCACTATACATAGAGGTGCGAGGTAACAAAGACAGCCTCGGTTCCCGCCGGCGGTCAGGGGGTGATGGCGTCCAAGGCGACCTGGGACCGGGAGCCGAGTTGGTTCTCGAGGCCCGGAGGTTCGCCTCGCTTGCCTGATGGGGCGGGGTGAACGTGAAGGGCTGTCCCTCGGATCAGAACTGGTCGATCAGGATCTGGTTGCCGTCGGGGTCCCGGAGCGTCACGTGGGCCGCGCCGTCCTCGGTCTGGACGGTCTCGTCGAGTTCGACGCCGACAGCCAACAGGTGCTCTTGGATGTCCCGCACGTCGTCCCAGCCGGGTTCGGGGCTCATGTTGGAGCCACGCAGCCGCGGGTTGAAGGTCAGGATGTTGTGGTCGAACATCCCGTGGAAGAGCCCCAGCGTCGTCTCGCCGTTGCGCAGGATCAGCCACCCTTCCGTCTCGTTGCCGCCGGTGACGGCGAATCCGAGCTTCTCGTAGAAGGCCTTCGAGGCAGCGAGGTCCGCAACCGTCAAGGACATGGAAAACGCTCCGAGTTGCATCATTGCCCCAATCGGGTGGCGAAGGCCTCGACCTCGCGGGGGAGGCCGTTCTGTACGGCCTTCTGGACGGCGGGGAAGGCCATCTTCACGACCATGGACTTCGCCGTCAGTTCGACGCCGACGACGAGCTTCGAGACGGCCGCCTCCGCCTTGACCCGAACGGCGAGTCTCGCGTCGAGGTCCTTCGAGTCGAGGTCGAGGGTCATCGCCTCGCCCACCGATCGCTTGGACACCCTTGCCGTGCCGTCGAAGCGCATCCCGGCGACCTCGATGTGGAACTCGAAGCCCTCGAGCAGGTCGCCGTCGTGGGTCATGTCGTGCACGCCGCGGATGCCGGCGATGCCCTCCCAGGTGGTGGCGTGCTGGAGGGCTGCCCAGACGGCGTCTGGTGCGGCGTCGACGGTCGTGGCGTGGGCGATCACGCCCGCAAACTACTCGTGCGCCAGGTGGTGGAGCAGGAACCCGAACATGTCGGCCGCCTCGTCGATGAGTTTCGACGTGGGCTTGCCCATACCGTGGCCCGCCCTGGTTTCCACCCGCTCGAGCAGCGGCGTTGCCGACCTTCCGCCGACCGCATGTTGGAGGGTGGCGGCGAGTTTGTGGGAGTGCATCGGCACGACCCGGTCGTCGGTCTCCGCGGTCAGGATGAGTGTCGGTGGGTAGTCGACCCCCGGCTCCACGTTGTGGATCGGGGAGTAGCCGATGAGCCACTCGAAGGCCTCGGCATCGGCGGCGTCGCCGTACTCGACCGTCCAGTACCGGCCGGCGGTGAAGTGCTGGTAGCGCAGCATGTCGGCGACGGGGACCTGGGAGAGGACGGCACCGAACAGGTCGGGCCGTTGGAGCATGACGGCGGCGGTGAGGAGTCCGCCGTTCGACCCGCCACGGATCCCGAGCTGCTTCGACGTCGTGACACCGGTCTCGACGAGGCGTTCTGCGCACGCGATGAAGTCATCGAACACCTGTTGCTTGTTCCCGAGCATCCCCTGCTCGTGCCAGGTCTCGCCGAGCTCGGTCCCGCCGCGCAGGTTGGCGACGGCGACGGCGCCTCCGGCGTCCAGCCAAGCGATCCGGGCCGGGTTGAAGAACGGGGTGAGGTTGATGTTGAAGCCGCCGTAGCCGTAGAGCTCGGTCGGTGCGGGGAGCGCCGCATCCCTGCGCCGGAGCAGGTACATGCCGACTTCGGCGCCGTCGGTGCTCGTGGCATGGATCCGCTCGACGATGACCTCGTCGGGGTCGATCGGTGGCTCGGCACCGGCGAAGATGGTGGTCTCGCCGGCTTCCCACCGGAGCGCCGTCTGCGGGTGCAGGTACGACTCGAAGCCGAGGTACACGACGGGATCGGCCAACCGTCCGGTGACCATCGACACCGTCCCCGGTGCGGGCAGCTCGATCTCATCGAGCGCCGTCCCGTCCAATCCATGGCGGCGCACCTTGTGGGTTGCCTCGTCGAGCGTCACCGTGATGATCGAATCGGCGCGAGCCGCCGCGCCCTCCATGGGCGCTCCCTCGGGTACGACGGTGTGGCGGGCGTCGAGGTCGTCGAATGGAATCAGGGCGATTCGGCGATTGGGGGCGTCGAGGTCGGTCTCCACGATGAGGCCCTCCTCGGTCGCCGTCAGGAAGCCGTGGAGTGCCACACCGGTTCCGACGACCCGCGTGAACTCGGTCGGTATGCCGTCGGCGAGACTGCCATACAGCAGACCGGACTTCTGCGAGGTCCCCTCCCATTCGCTCAGGACCAGCAGCGAGCCGTCGTCGGACACGGTGGGGTCGTAGCCGAGGTCGGGGGCCGAGGGATTGTCGAAGACCTTCGGGTCTTCGGACTGGTCGGTCCCCAGACGATGGAAGTGGACACTCGGGTTCTTGAAGAGGCCGACGTCACCCTCGGCCTGTGCGGGGAAGCGGGTGTAGAAGAAGCCATCGCCATGCCAGGCGAACGATGTGAATCGGATGTGGTGGATCTCGTCG
>JAHEFX010000170.1 GCA_024639975.1 bacterium | reverse complement strand
GCGGGCACGATGTCCGGGTAGTCCATGCTGACCCGCTTCGTGCCGGGCGCCTCGCCGTCGATGAGACCGGCGATCAGTGGTTCCGGCAGACCGGCGAGGTCATCGATCGGGACGTCGAGGTGGTCGTCGTTGTCGTTGAGGTTCGAGGCGAAGGCCAGCCCGAGCTCGGAGAGGCGCGTGTTCGATCGCTCGAGCTCGGTGCGGGCTTCGTCATCGAGACCGTGTCCGGCCAGGACGAGGTCTCGGAGCTCGAACTCGAGCCAGCGCCGCTGCTCGTCGGTCAGGTTGTCGGCAGGGTTCTCGGCATAGGCGGCGAAAGCCTCGTAGACGTCCCGTCGGTAGGTGAGGGCGATACCCCACTGCGAGATGTGCTCTTCCAGCTCCCTCGCGGCGGTCCGAACGCCTCCATCCGGGTGGGCCTGTGACAGGAACGGGACCCGGCCGTACAGACCGGCCTGGAGCCGCTGCAGTTCGACCATCGGTTCGGCCGTGTTCGCCCAACTCCGCGGTCCCTCCGCCGACACCATCTGTTCGACGAGCGCATCGCAGGCAGCGAGCGTCTCCTCGGTGTCGGAACGAAGTGATTGAGCAGTGACGGCCCGGTAGTCGAACATAGGGGGAGCCTAAAGCTGGCGGCTGGTTGGGAGAGATCCGCCGGACGGTGTCCGATCGCACGTCCGGGGAGGAGGATCTCGGGGGAGTCCCTGGATGGGTGCCGGCGGGCTACTCCTCGGGGCGAACTTCGACGAGGACCTCGGCGAGGGTCTTGCGTCGGAGGTCGGGGACGACACAGTCGTCGTCGGGGAAGCCGATCGGGAAGAGGGCGAAAGGGCGTTCGTTCTCGGGACGGCCGAGCACCTGACGGAGGAACGCCATGGGGCTCGGGGTGTGCGGCAGTGTGGCCAGGCCCATCTCGTGGAGGGCGTTGACGAACATCCCGGCCGCGATACCCACCGACTCCTTCACGTAGTAGTGGTGGACCCGCTCTCCGGACTCGTCGAGCCCGTACCGCTGCTCGAACAGGACCACGATCCAAGGCACCCGTTCGAGGAACGGCTTCTGCCAATCGGTTCCGAGCGGTGCCAGCGCCTCTCGCCAGTCGTCGGGGAGTCGACCCTCCTCGTAGTTCTCCCGCTCCTCGGCCTCGGCGGCTTCCCGGATCCGCCGTTTCAGTCCGGGATCCCCGATCAGGACGAACGTCCAGGGCTGTTGGTGGGCGCCGGACGGAGCGGTCGACGCTGCCTCCACGGCGAGCTCGACGGCCTCTCTCGGCACTGGCCGGGTTGAGAACATCCGGACGGATCGTCGTCGGTCCATCCGGTCCAGGACGCCTCGGCCCCGCTCCAGCAACTGCTCGTCGGACGGGAGGTCGGGGCGGTAGGGGACGAACGGGTGGTCGCCGTCCTCGGGTGGGTAGGCGTGGGGGTTCACGCCGCCGAGCCTACGGAGTGACCCCCGGGTCGAGCCGGGCCTCGTTGGTCGGGAGGTCACACATCATCACCCCCGACGATCGTGGCAATGCCGATCGTGGAGAGCCGTTCGGCGGGCGTGGCGGTGGGGTCGGCCGACAGGATCGTGAGATCGGCTGGGGCCCCCGGACCGAGCGGGGCGGGGAGGCCGAGCAGGCGATGGGCACCGTCGGTCCACCAGCCGAGGGCGGTCGCGCCGTCGACCGCCTCCGATTCGTGGAAGCCGTTGCGGTCCCGCGCCCATCGCATGCCCCAGAGTGGTGACGCCGGTTCGACCGGGCAGTCCGAACCGCCCCCGACGGTGACGCCCGCCGAGTCGAGGGAGCCGAAGCGATGGGCGAGACGGGCCGTGTCGCCGAGGGCCTCGGACAACCAGGGGTGGTCGGAGCCGACGAAGGCGGGCTGGGCCCCGACGCCGACTCCCAGGAGCGCCATGCGCTCGATGAGGTCGTCGGTCAGGGTCGACGCATGCTCGACTCGCAGCCGAGCCGGGTCGGCGCCACGGTCCATCAAGGCTTCGAACAGGTCCAGCGTGGCGGACACGGCTGCGTCGCCGATCGCGTGGACTGCCACGCCCCCTCCCAGGTCCAGCGCCAGTTGGGCGAGGGGGAGGTCCCTCTTCGGGCGGAGACGGGTGATGCCCGCCCCGTCCGACATGGCGGCTGTCGCACCGCCGAAGGAGCCATCGGCGAAGAGCTTGAGGCCGGCGAAGGAGAGCTTGGGGGTGCCGGCCGCTTCGATGGCCGCCCCCGAAGCCCTCAGGGCGGCAATGTCGGTCGTGGCCACGTAGACGTGGACCGGGAGGGGCAGGTCGTCGCCGAGGGCGACGGCCGCGTCGAGTTCGTCACCGGTCGCGCACCAGAGCCCGGAGCCGGGGGCGAGGATCGCACCGACCCGGGTGAGCCCCTCGGAGCGGAAGCGTCGGAGTGCTCGGGCGAGGCCCTCGGGGCCCGGTCCGGTGCCCCCCTCGAGCGCCGAGGCGACCAATCCGATGGCCTCCTCGCGGAGCACGCCGGTCGGCCGCCCGAAGTCATCGAGGTCGATCGCTCCTCCGTCGATTGGCGGCGGGTCCGGACCGATGCCGGCTGCTGCCAGGGCCGCCGTATTGGCGACAGCGACATGCCCGCACAGCCGGTAGACGAGCGTCGGTCGGTCGACGGCGTCCAGGTCGAGTCGGGTGGGGAGCCGACCTTCCTCCAAGAGGTGCTCGTCGAAGCGTTGGGCGACCACCGGCGCCGTCGGGGCCAGTCCATCGGCAGCGCGGACCAACCGGTCGACCAGCTCGGCGATGGAGCCGACGTCGTGCACCTGCGGGCCCGCATCGAGTGCCGCC
>JAHEFX010000169.1 GCA_024639975.1 bacterium | reverse complement strand
GTAGCCGGCCCGGACGAGCAGACGGTGGGAGGCCGCCTCGGCCTCGCTCGGGTCGTCGCGGAGGGTTGGGATGAAGACGTCTGACCAGCGCATAGCGGGCGGCAGGGTACCGGTCCCGACGCGCTGCGCACCTCGGATTCGGGGCGCCGGGGTGCCGATGTGGTTCACTTGCGTATGGGTACCTGGGCCAGAGATCTCTCGGAAGCGTTCGATGAGCGGATCGTCGGGTTCGTCGTTCCGGGGCGGGCGGAGAACGAGAAGCGCTACCTCAAGAGCGACATGGACCATCTCGGCGTCGCCGTGCCCGACGTGCGAAAGGTCATCGCGGCCCTGCTCCGCGAGTCGCCTCCGTCCGGCCACGACGACCTCATCGAGTTGGTGGAGGTCTTGTGGGACGAACCGAAGGATCCCGCCGTCTTCCAACGCCGACTCGCGGCGGGCATCGTCCTCACCCGCCGCAAGGACGACCTCGTACCGGCTGACCTCCCACTGTTGGAGCGGTTGGTGCGCGAGTGCCACACGTGGGCCCTGATGGACGAGATCGTGCCCCGGTCGCTCACCCAACTGGCCGATACACACCCCGAGGTCGATGCAGCCGTCGCCGCCTGGTCTCGGGATGACGATTTCTGGATGCGACGGGCATCGCTCCTGCGCCACCTGAAGCCACTCGCCTCCGGCGAAGGCGACTTCGGGGCGTTCTCGGCGATCGCCGACCCCATGCTCGAGGAGGACGAGTTCTTCATCCGCAAGGCCATCGGCTGGGTGCTTCGGGAGACGTCCAAGAACCGACCCGAGCTCGTTGCTGACTGGGTCCGTCCGAGAGTCGACCGGATGTCGGGTCTCACATTCAGGGAATCGACCAGACAGCTCCCCGAAGGGCTGCAGACGGAGCTGAAGGCGCTTCGGGCCTAGCCCTCGGCGATCTCGGCGACCTTGGCCCGGCGCTCCTCGGCCCGGTTGGCATCGCCCCGTAGCTCGATCAGCTGTTCCCGCTCGGCTGCCGCAATCTCCTCGGCGTTGGCCTCGGCCGCGGCCAGCCGGGCTTCGACCCCCTCGTCGACCAGCTTGCGAGCCTCATCCACGAGGGCTTCGACCATCTCGGCCTCGGGGACCACGCGCACCACCTGACCGCGGATGAAGAGGTGGCCCTTCTCCCGACCGGCGGCGATGCCGATGTCGGCCTCCCGGGCCTCGCCCGGTCCATTGACGACACATCCCATGACGGCGACCTGGATCGGGAGTTTCTCCTCCTCGAGGCGGGCCTGGGCGGCACTGGCGACCTCGATCACATCGACCTCCGCCCGTCCACACGACGGACAGGCGATCAGGTCGAGCCCGGCCCGCTCTCTGAGACCCAGGTACTCGAGCAACGCCCGTCCGGTCTTGGCTTCCTCCACCGGGTCTGCGGTGAGTGAGAACCGGATCGTGTCACCGATGCCTTCGAGCAGCAGTGTGCCGATGCCCGCGACGCCCTTGATCAGGCCTCCGGGCAGTGGGCCGGCCTCGGTGACGCCGAGGTGGAGTGGGTGGTCGACCGTCTCGGAGAGCAGTCGGTAGGCGTCGACCATCGTCGGGACATGGGAATGCTTCACGGAGATCTTCACGTCGTGGAAGTCGACGTCGTCGAAGTAGCGGAGCTCCTGGAGAGCCGACTCGACCATGGCCTCGGGTGTCGCCGACCCGTGCTTCTCGAGCAGGTCCTTGTCGAGGGATCCGCCGTTGACGCCGATCCGAATCGGGATGCCTTGCGCCTTGCAGGCGCTGGCGACTTCTTTGATCTTCCTGGGGTCCCGGATGTTGCCGGGATTGAGGCGGAGGGCCTGTACGCCGGCTTCGAGCGCCGCCAGGGCCATCCGGTGGTTGAAGTGGATGTCGGCGATGATCGGCACAGGCGAACGAGGGACGATCTCGGCGAGGCCTTGGGCCGCATCGGCGTCGTTGCAGGTGATCCGGACGATGTCGGCGCCGTTGGCCTTCAGGGCATAGACCTGCGCGAGCGTGCCGTCGACGTCGGCGGTCTTGGTAGTCGTCATCGACTGGACGCTTATGGGGGCGTCACCGCCGACGGCTACGTCGCCAACGTGGATCTGTCGGGTGCGTCGTCGTTCCACGGGGGAAGGCTAGGTCAGCCGCCGAGGTCGATCGGGTTGGTCACGTCCAGCAGGATGGACACGACCCCGATGAAGGCGAAGAGTGCAACGACGGCAACTGCCACGGGAGCGAGTGCCTGCAGGTTGGCCGGACGCCGGAAGACCTTCTCGTAGATGGCGATGGCGGCGTGGCCACCGTCCAAGGGAAGGATTGGGATGAGGTTCAGGGCGCCGAGGATCACGTTGATCGAGGCCATGAAGAAGAGGATGTTCGCCCAGCCCAACTCGTCGGCTTGGGCGCCGATCTGGGCAAGCCCGACGATCGACACGGGGCGGGCGTCGGTCTGCACCTCTCCGCCGCCGATGCCACCGACCAACTCACCGAGCGTGCTCGGGGTGACGAGGTCGAATATGAAGCCGTAGGACTGCTTGGTGAGGTCCCACACCTCGATGCCGGCCAATCCCCCGGCTTGGACGAAGGCGACGTCGGTCGTGGTCACTTCGACGACCGGAGCGAAGCCCAGGAAGCCGACGGTCTCACCTGCCTCGTCGACGGTCGAGCCCAGCGTGGCCTCCAGGGTCAGGGCCGCGCCGTCGCGTTCCACGACGATGTCGACCGTCTGGCCGGCAAGGCCGGCAATCGTTTCGGATGCGTCGTCCCAATCGTCGATGATGATCCCGTCGATCGAGCGGATCACGTCTCCCTCGACAAGA
>JAHEFX010000168.1 GCA_024639975.1 bacterium | reverse complement strand
GCTGAGCGTGCATGCTCTCGGAGTCCTGTTGGTGGTTTCGCTGGTGGCAGCCGGGTGTGTAGGGGACGCCGGGGGCGAGATCGTCGAGGTCACCGGAGATACCGGCCAATGCTTCGAGTCGAACACCCGCTGGAGCGGAGATACCCCACCGGGGTCCGGTCTGGGCGGATCCGTCCTGGAGCGTGAGTTCGTCTGCCCCCAGCGAACCATGTCGGATGAACGGCTCTCGGGCCGGATCGAGGGCTCGTTTCGATGCGAGTACACGATGGAGGACGGCGCGGCCGTCGCCACCTGCACGGAGTTGGCGACGATCACCAACGACGGCGGCAGTTGGGTCAAAGACGGCAGTGACGGTTCGTTGACCCTCACGGTCGTCGGCGGTGCCCTCTCCGAGGCCGTTTCCCAAGGGGTGGAGACCGGGACGGGAGACTACGAGGGCCTTCAATTCCGATACGAGACGGGCGGTACCGACTACCCGTGGGAGATCACCGGGGTCCTCGAGCCGGTCGGGTGAACTCCGACCCACGGCCCAACGGGTTGCCCTACTCACAGGAACTTCTCAGGAAACTCCCAGAGAGTGGGAACGCGCGCCGCCTACCTTGGATCCAGATGTCCGACACCAACACCCGCCTGCTCGTCGTGGACGACGAGGAGTCCCTCCTCGACATGCTGGCGAGCGCCCTCCGCTTCGCCGGGCACGAGGTGATGACCGCCGCCCAGGGATTCGACGCTCTGCGGGCGATCAAGAAGGAGGATCCCGATCTGGTCGTGCTCGATGTGAACCTCCCCGACATCGATGGATTCGAGGTCTGTCGACGCATCCGCCGGGACGGGCTCGATACCCCGGTCATCTTTCTCACTGCTCGCGACGACATCGACGACCTCCGCACCGGTTTCCGGTTCGGGGGCGACGACTACCTCACCAAACCCTTCAGCCTCGATGAACTCTCGCTCCGGATCGAGGCGATCCTCCGACGGGTCCGCGGCAGCGGCGACCTTCCCCGCCGTCTGTCCGTGGGTCCGTTGGTGCTCGACGAGGATGCCCACCGGGTCTGGGTCGACGAGGACGAGGTCCAGCTCTCGCCGACCGAGTTCCGGCTGCTCCACTACCTCATGCTCAACCGGGACAGGGTCCTGTCGAAGGGCCAGATCCTCGACTACGTGTGGGAGTACGACTTCGGCGGGAACGGCAACGTGGTCGAGACCTACATCTCGTACCTGCGCAACAAGCTCCACACCGACGAGGTCAAGCTCATCCACACCGTCCGCAGCGTCGGCTACGTCCTGCGTACCGACGGCTGATGACGCTCAAGCTCCGGCTCGTCATCACCTTCACCGCCTTGTCCGCGGTGATGGTGCTCCTGTTGGGACTGGTCGCGCTTGGCTCCACACAACGGTTCCTCGTCAACGAGATCGACGACGAGCTCCGCGAGATCGCCGGTCGTCTCGGCCAGGGGAACCTGCCCGGCCGGAGCCCGCTGCTGAACGAGTATGCCGTGGTTCTCCTCGACCGAAACGGCGATGTGGTCGGCGCCCTGGCACCGGGTTTCGAGGGCGAGGAGGAGCCCCTCCCGGACACGGCCGGCCTCGAACGGCCGTCCAGCGCCTACCTGGCCACCCTGCCACCCACCGAGGGGGGTGGCAGCTACCGGGCCATCGTGGCCCCCGGACCGGGGCGGGGAACGGCCGTGCTCGCCCGATCCCTCGACTCGGTCGAGACGGTCATGGGTCGCCTGCTCACGGTCATCGTGCTCGGCGGCGGCGCCGTGCTCCTCATCGGCGGCAGTGCTACCTGGATCCTCGTCCGTCGCGAGGTTCGATCGGTCGACGAGATGGTCGAAGCCGCCAACGACGTGGCCGACGGGGATCTCTCCAGACGCGTCGAGTCGGAGCCGACGGCGGAGGAGCTCGGTGCGCTGGCGGACGCCCTCAACGACATGTTCGAACGCAACGAGCAGGCCTTCGAGACCGAGCGGGAGACGAAGGAACGACTCCGCCAGTTCGTCGCCGATGCATCACACGAGCTCCGGACCCCCCTCACCGCCATATCCGGCTACTCCCAACTCCACCGTATGGGCGGCCTCGAGGACCCCGAGAGCCTCCAATCCGCCATGCAGCGCATCGAGACCGAGTCCGGGCGGATGAACCGACTCATCGACGACCTGATGCTGCTGGCCAAGCTCGACCGGGAGCCCGAGCGGATCATCCAGCCGGTTGCGGTCGACGAAGTCGTGCATGCCGTGGTCGTCGATCACGATGCCGTCGACGGGCACCACCCGGTGGACGTGACCGATGCCGGGCTCACCGTCCTGGGCGACCGGGACGCCCTCACCCAGATCGTGGCCAACCTGCTCTCGAACGTGCGAAGCCACACGCCCGACGGGACCCGAACCTCCATCAGCTCCCATGGCGGTGGCGGGGGCGTCGTCCTGACCGTCGCCGACGACGGACCCGGCGTACCCGACGACCACCTGGGGCACGTGTTCGATCGCTTCTACCGCGCCCAGGACCCACGGCACCGGTCCGGCAAGGGTTCCGGACTTGGACTCGCGATCGTCGCCGGGCTCGCCGAGGGCATGGGGGGGTCCGCGGAAGCCGCTGCGTCGCCGTCGGGAGGGCTCGCGGTCTCCGTACACCTCCCATCGGCCGAGAATGGGGTCGACGAACAGGAGTCACCGTGACACGCAACATCGCAATGGTCGGCGCCCTGGCCCTCGTTCTTGCCGCCTGCGGCGGTGGGGACAACGAGGACGGCGTGGCATCGCTCGAGAACGCGACCACCACCGTCGGGGCCACCGGAACGACC
>JAHEFX010000167.1 GCA_024639975.1 bacterium | reverse complement strand
GGGCCGACTCGGCCCGGTCGATCCACGAGGGGTCGAAGGTCCGGATGTCGGCGTCGTAGAAGTGCACCCGATGGGTCGCCGGGTCGGCCAGAGCCAGTTCGAGGCCGGTCAACATCCCGTCGCCCTTGCCGGACCGGAACTCCCCGACGCGTCGCTGGGCAACCACCTCCACGTCCGTCGACGTCATGTCGGCGAGGTGGCGGGCAGCGACCTCGGCGGGCTCCAGCCGATCGCTCGCATAGCCGACGGCGATGACTCGGCGAACCGAGGCGTGTCGGGCGGCGATCCCGATCGTCCGCTCGAGGATGCCGGGGTCCTCGTCTTTGAAGGGGATGACGACGGTGCTCGGCATCAGCGGCTCCTCATGGTGAGACGGTGGTCCCCTGGGTACGGGACCCGTCCGGTGGTGGATGCCCGATGCGGCGCTGCGAGCGAACCATGCCGCGACCCTATGCGCGGACGCAGTCGTAGCCTTCGTGCGTGCCCGAGATGCCCATGTTCCCGCTCGGTTCGGTGCTCTTCCCCGGAGCCCTCCTCCCGCTACGGGTTTTCGAGCCCAGGTACCGGGTCCTCGTCGACGAGGTGATCGAAACCGGTACGCCGTTCGGGATGGTCCTCATCGAGCGTGGCTTCGAGGTCGGGGGAGGGGACACCCGATTTCGCGTCGGGGCAGTCGCCCATCCTGTTGGTGTTGGTGAACTCGAGGATGGAACCGTCGGTCTCGTGGTGCGTGGCGGGGCCCGGTTCGAGGTCGACGAGTGGCTTCCCGACGACCCCTATCCGATTGCAGACGTTTCGCAGCTCGAGGATGAGGTCGGGTTCAGCCCCGAGATCGACCGGGCCCACGCCTCGGTCCGCCAATCCCTCGCCCTGCTCTCCGAACTCGGGGAAGCGGGCATCCTCGACGTCGAGGTCCCAGACGACCCTGTGCTCGCCTCGTGGGCCCTCGCCCAGGTGTGTCCGGTGGGGCCGCTCGACCAGCAGGAGCTCCTCGAGGCACCAGACGCCTCGATCCGACTGCATCGGACGATGGAGATGGCCGACGAGCAGTCGGCCCTCTTCCGGATGCGGCTGGCCAGCGGTTAATCGGCCAGCTGGCGCCGCAGGAAGCGACGGAACTCCGGCGCGATGTCAGGGCGGGCGAGGGCGACGGCAACGGTTGCCTCGGCCAATCCATGTGGCAGACCCGTGTCGAGCAGGTCCTCGGTACAGCTGATCCCGACCGCTCCGTCCGAACGCGCCAGAGCGTCGATGGCATCGGTCACCTGGATCTCTCCGAGAGCCCCGGCCGCCGCCCCCGCGATCTGGTCGAAGATCGACGGCGGGAACACGTACCTCCCCACCAGGGCGAGGTTTGAGGGAGCGTCCTCCGGCGTCGGCTTCTCGACGGCTCCCGACACCTCCCAGCGGTCACCGACGGGGGCCGCGTCCACCACGCCGTACAGCGGGATCAGATCCCGCTCGACCTCCTCCAACGCCAACACCATGTGTCCGTCATAGGCGTCGGCCATCTCGGCGAGAAGCGTCGACCCCGGCAGGGGGAACCGGTCGGACAACAGGCAGGCGAACGGACGGTCCCCGACGATGTCCTTGGCGCACAGCACCGCGTGACCCAGGCCCAGCGCCTCCTCCTGGAGGACGTACCGGAAACCGACGTCCTCCAATCCTTCGATCGGGGGTCCTTGCGTGAAGTGGTGGAGGATCCGCTCGTCCGAGAGAACGAACACCACCTCTTGGGCTCCGGCGCCCACAGCCTCTTCGACCACGTATTGAATCGCAGGCTTCTCCAGGACCGGGATCAATGGCTTCGGGACCGAGCGGGTGGCCGGACGCATCCGGGTCCCCCTCCCGGCCGCCGGGATGACGGCGACTTCCACGGACATGGGCGGCAGCGTACGCGTATTGGGCCGCGCCCCCAACCCCCGATACCCTCGCCGCCCGATGCCATCCCTCTCCGACCTCGATCTCCGGCCGTCGCTGCTGCTGGCGATGTGGGCCGCCGGCATGGCCGTCGGGATCGCTGTCGTCGCATGGTGGCGCATCGTCGGTCCGGCCTATGTCTGGGTCGCAGGCGGATCTGCGCTCCTGGCGGGGGCATTCGCCGCCTTCGGCGGCGGTTGGGCAATCGCCGGAGCCGTCTTGCTGGTCATTGGAACGCTGCTCGCCAAGCGGACGGTCCCATCCGCGATCGCTTTCGGGGCCGCCGGTGTCGCCTACCTCGTCCATGCCTCAGAGATGGCTGGTCCCCTTGCGGCGATCACCGGCGCTCTCGCGCTGGGTGGCGTGTCCTGCGAGATGCTCCTCGGCCACTGGTACCTCGTCGACCCGACGATGCCCCGATGGGCACTGCGCCGTCTGGACGGTGCCGGCGTGGTCGGACTCCTTGCCGATCTCGGGCTGCTCGCCGCCACCGGGGCCTTCGCCGGAACCGCCGGTGTGTTGGAGTGGGCATGGGTGGGCCTTGCTGGATTCTCGGTGCTGTTGATGGTCGGGGTTTGGTACTCGCTCAAGGAAGAGGGCTACGAGGGCGTCATGGCGGCGACCGGTCTTTCCTACCTGGCGGTGCTCACGTCGCTCGGTGCCGTTGCGCTTGGTCGGGTACTCCTCCAACTGTGAGTGGCAGCCCCCCTCCCACTGGTCCTGTCGGTCCAGCGGGTCCCATCCCCCCTCCGGGAGGATCTCCTTCAAGGGACCGTTACGAACCAACACTCTGAAACGGGGGGATCTCCTCAGGAGGGTTACCCTCACCGGCCGTGAAGATCTACACGCGCAAGGGCGACGACGGCACCACCGGCCTGTTCTATGGCGGCCGTGTCTCGAAGGCCGACC
>JAHEFX010000166.1 GCA_024639975.1 bacterium | reverse complement strand
TCGACCGCTTCCAGGATCTCCCCCGTGGTGGACCAATCGCCGGCCCCGCCCTCGGCACGGTGCACGGCTCGGTCCTCGATACCCGTTGCCGTGAACGATGGGGCCACCATCGTCACCGACACCTCGGGTTGCTCGGCGTCGAGGCTCTCGAACCAGCCGTGGAGGCCGTGCTTCGAGGCCGAGTACGCCGTCCGATGGACCAGTGGCGCGAACCCCGCCACCGAGGACATGACGGCGATCCTTCCCCTTCGTCCCACGAGGCCGGGAAGGGCTGCGGTGGCGACGGAGATCGCCCCCATCAGGTTCACCTCGATGACCGTTCGGGCCGCATCCACCGTGGTCCCGATCGCCGGGCCCAGCGAGGTCAGCCCATGGGCCAGGACCAGCCCGTCCAAGGGGCCGATCTCCCCGACGGCCTCCGCCACGGCGTCATCGTCGGTGACATCCAATGCGATCGGCTCCCGGCCGGGTCCGTCCGCCCGGAGGTCGGCAGCGACGACCCGGCACCCTCGGCGCTCGAGGATCTCCGCCACCTCCGAGCCGATGCCACCGGCGGCCCCGGTGATGAGGACCGTTCCGGCGAGCCGGTCGGTCATCGGTCCCGCCAGGCACGAAGTGCCTCGAGGGAGGTCATCGACGGCGTGAAGCCGAACTCCTCGCGCAGGCGACGGTTCGACAGCACCGGCCGGTAGCGCAGGAAGTCGACCTGCTCCGGTCCGTAGGGCGCCAACCGCAGCGGGTGCAGTGCCGAGAGCACCCCCTTGACCAGCCAGGCGGGGATGGCGACGTGGCGCTTGCCCAGTTCGTCGGCGATGTCGGCGAGTGGCACGGCGCCGTCGCCGGCCAGGTTGAAGCGGCCCTCGATCGCCCCGGCCACGCCCAGGACGATGACGTCGAGCACGTCGGTGTCCCACATGAACACGAACGGCGTCGGCGAACCGGCGATGCCGGTGATCACCGGTCGCTCGAAGATGGCGGTGATCTGGTTGTCGACGGTCGCACCCAGGATCGTCCCGGGGCGGAGGATGAGCTGGCGGAGGGCCGGGGCGGACTCCCGGTACCCGGCCAGCATCTCCTCCACCTGCCGCTTGTGGTCGCTGTAGGCGAACGCCTCGTTGCCGCGCAGCGGGTCGTCTTCGTCGATCCACTCCGGGTTGTCCGGCCAGTAGCCGTAGGCGGCGCCACTCGAGGTGACGGTGAGATGGCCGACGCCGGCGGCCAGGCAGGCCTCGACGACATTGCGGGTGCCGTCGACCTCGACCGAGTGGAGGAACTCACGCGTGTGGTCGGGCCGGGGCGTGACGATGGCCGCGAGGTGCACGAGCCGGTCGATCCGTTCCTCCACGAGGAGGTCGGCAAGTCCCCCGTCCCGGATGTCGACGATCCGCAGGCCGGCGTCATGCGGGTCGACGATGTCGGCACCCACCACGTGTTCCACGTCGGGGTGGCCGCGCAGCCGCTCGAGGACCTGCGAGCCGATGAAGCCCGCCGCACCGGTCACGAGGACGCGGGCGGTCATACGAGCTCGGGAACGGGGACCGGCCGTCGCCGCCACCAGGTGGCGATGGTGAGGCCGGATATGAGGTGCCAGACACCCCACCACGCCGCAATGATCGCCATACCGCCCAACCCGTCGAAGAACCCGAAGACCAGGACGAGTCCGAGGGCCGAGTTCTGGATACCGACCTCGATGGAGACCGCTCGGGCGTCGTATCGATGGGAGCGGAGACCCCGCGCCGACCAGTAGCCGAGGGCCAGGGCCGAGGCGTTGTGGAGGGCGACGACGAAGGCGACGGCGCCGACGTGGTCGAGGAACGCCTGCCAGTTCCCGGCAAGGGCCCCGACGATGAAGAGCCCGAAGGCGACGAGCGAGAAGACGCGCATCGGTTTCGACAGCTTCGCCGCCAGCTCCGGGCGGCGAGCAGCCAGTGCCATGCCGAGCACGAGGGGGATCCCGAGGATCAGGACGATGGTCACGAGCATGTCCATCGGTGAGAGCGCCACCTCGGTGAGGATGGCGGCGGTCCCCTCGGTCCGGGACCCCCAGAAGGCCAGGTTCAGGGGCGTCATCACGATCGCGAGCGCCGTGGAGATACCGGTCATGGACACGCTCAGTGCGGCGTTCGACTTCGAGTAGCTCGTCAGGAAATTCGAGAAGTTCCCTCCCGGGCATGCCGCCACGAGCATCATCCCAAGGGCGATCGACGGCGCGGGGTCGATGATCAGCACCAGTCCGAAGGTCAGCGCCGGCAGCAGCAGGAACTGGCTGAAGAGGCCGATGAGTGGGCCCTTCGGCTCCCGGATCACCCGCTTGAAGTCCTCGACCCGGATGTCGAGGGCCACCCCGAACATGATCAGGCCGATGATGACATTGAGCAGCGTCAGCGTCGTCTCGTTGAAGGAGAGTTGGGTTGCGTCGAGGGGGCTCATCGATCAGCCCTTCGGCTCGCCGTGCATGTCCTTGAAGGTCCGGAGCGCCGGAGCCCACATGTGGGCGACCGAATCCACTTCTACGTGGATGACCGCCGGCCCCCCGGCATCGCGTGCCTCTTCGAGAGCCGGGACCAGCTGCTCGATGGTCTCCACCCGCCCGCCGTGGGCGCCCATCGCCGTCGCTATGTCGTCGAAGGCCGTCTCGGCGAAGTCGGCGTTGATCGTCTCCGCCTCCGAGAGCGACTTGCGGACCACCGTCTTGAGCGGCTTGAGGGAGAACTGCTGGTTCATCTTCACCATGCCCCACTGCTTGTCCACGAAGACGACGAAGACCACTGGCAGCTCGGCCCGCACGGCCGTCTCGATCTCCTGCATGTGGAAGCCCATCGCCCCGTCCCCGATGAGGCAGACCACCCG
>JAHEFX010000085.1 GCA_024639975.1 bacterium | reverse complement strand
CCCTCGGCGACCTGCGCTTCGCCGACGGACACCTCGACTCGGCAGCAGCCGCCCTGCCCGCAATCGTCGATCGCTATGTCGAACGCTGGCCCCTCCGCCCCGGCCAACCCAAAGCGGAGCTGCCCGCCGCGCTCGGACACCCACCGGGGGTCGTGGACGTCCTCGTCGACCGGGCCGGCCTGGTCGAGGTCGGGCCGTGGGTGGCACCCTCGGGGTACGAACCGACACCGACCGAGGCCGACTCGGAGGCGATGCGGGCGTTCGAGGAACGTCTCCTGACCGCCGGTCTCGCCCCGGAGCGCCTCGACGAGCAGTCCGTCGATCCAGAGCACCTGTCGTTCCTGGTGCGGAACGGGACAGTGGTGCGAGTAGGCCCCTTCGCCTACCTGCGCCGGACCCTCGACGACTGCACCGACCGGCTCGGTCAACTCGGGGAGGAGTGGACCGTCGCCGACCTGCGGGACCATTTCGACATCTCGCGCAAGCACGCCGTGCCATTGGTGGAGTGGTTGGACGCGGAGAGCATCACCCGGCGGACCGGAGACGTGCGATCGCTACGCCGGGGCGAGCCGTAGGAGGGGGCGCCTGCGCTCGTTGGCGGTGAGGCCACCCCAGACGCCGTAGGCCTCATCGAGGGTCAGGGCGTACTCCCGGCAGGCCCCGAGAACCGGGCAGACCTGGCAGATGGCCTTGGCGCGGGCCTCGCGCCGCTCACGGTCGGCCTTGCGCTCGAACCGGGGGGGCGCGAAGAAGAGGTGCGAGTGTGAGCCACGGCACATCCCCTCAGCCTGCCAATCGGTCAGCACTGCCAACCTGGGTCCTCCCAAGAATTCCCTTGGTGGATGAAGGTATCACCGGCTCCGGCACCGAACCATGAAGATTCTTCCAGCAAATGTCCGGACAAAGAAAGCCCCGGCACAGCCGGGGCTTTCACTGGTCGGGACGGCCGGATTCGAACCGGCGACCTCATCGTCCCGAACGATGCGCGCTACCAAGCTGCGCTACGTCCCGATCGGGGAGCGGCATGGTACCGGACCTCAATCCGTGTGCATGCGCCGCAGCTTCAGCTCCGCGATCCGGTTCCGATCCATACGACTGACGGAGAGCTCCAACGAGCCGACGGACTCGACGGCCCCCTCCTCGGGGATCTCGCCGTGCTCGGCCAGGAACAGCCCGGCGATGGTCGAGTACTGCCCGTCCGGGAGCTCGACCTCCAGTTCGTCGGCCAACTCCTCGACGGTGACGCGGCCGTCGGCGACCCAGCGATCGGGGGCCGTCCGTCGCAGCCGGGGCACGAACGGGTCGTATTCGTCGCGCAGCTCGCCCACCAACTCCCCCACCAGGTCCTTGGACGTGACCAGCCCCTCGAACCCCCCGTGCTCGTCGATCACCACGGCGAACCCGATTCGGCGCTTCCTGAAGTCGCGGAGCACGTCGAGCAGCGGGGCCGACTCGGGGACGACGTGTGGCGGCCGGATCGCCCGCGCCAGCTCATGGGGTTTGGGTTCCGGACCGAGTGCGAGCAAGTCCTTCACGTAGACGACACCGAGCAGGTCGTCGAGACCCTTGTCCGCCTCCACCACCGGGTACCGGCTACGGCCGATGTCCGCCACCGCCATCCGGACCGACTCGATCGTGAGCGGCGCCTCCAGGGGTACGACGTCGACCCGGGGGGTCATCACGTCGCGTACGGGTTGGTCGGCCGCTTCGAACAGTGAGTGGATGATCTCCGAGGTCTCCTCCTCGATCTCCCCCGACTCCACGCCCATCATCGTCAGGGCTCGGACATCGGCCTCGGTGACCCGGTCCGACGAGGGACCCCGGATCCCGAAGGCGCGAAGCACGAGGCGGGAGATACCCACGAAGACCCTCGAGATGGGTCGGAGTACTCGTCCGAGGACGTACAACGGGGTGGCCACCGCCAGCCCGTAGCGGGTCGGGAAACGGGCGGCCATCGTCTTGGGCGTGATCTCGCCGACGACCAGGACGATCGCCGTGACGACAAGGGTGGCCACGACCGGTCCGATCGGGCCCAGCCATTGGGTGGCCAGCACCGTGGCGATCGATGTGGCGAGAATGTTGACGAAGTTGTTCGCCACGAGGACCGTGCCGATGGTCCCGTCCGGGTCGTCGGCGAGCGCGGCAAGCCGATCGCCTCGCCGGCCCAGGCCGCGAAGTTGGTCGAGACGCTCGCGGGGGATCGCGACGATGGCGGTCTCGGACCCGGACAGGAACCCGGACGCGAAGAAGCAGGCGACCAGGACGGCCAGCAGGCCTATCTGGAGGGGGGTCATGAACCCGTCAGCCGGTCACCCCGGCGACCGCTTCATCCAGGGCGGCACGCATCTCCTGGGCGGAGAAGGGCTTCTGTACCCAGGAGTCGGCGCCGGAGCGCTTGCCGAGGAAGGCATCGGCTCCCCGATCGAGGAGCAGCACGATCGGCGCCACCTCGATGAGGTCGGACCCGGCGGCGCCCTTGAGCGCCCGGATCACGGCCATCCCCCCCATGGAACCGACCTGCATGTCGACGATCACGGCGTCCGGGACGAGGTCGTGGGACTTGTGCACGGCCAGTCGGGGGTCTTCGAGCGTCTCGATGGTCGCGCCCGGTCCTGCGAGCGCCGCTTCGACGTCGTTGCGCACCCAGTCGTCATCGGCCACGAGAAGGAAGGTGGACATGGCGTGGAGGGTACTTCACGCTCCGCGCTCGGGAACTCCCAAGTGCCGAGTGTTGCCTCAGCCGAACAAGTCGGAGGCCAGGTACTTCAAGCCGGTATCGACAGCCACGGTGGCGACGGTGTGTCCTTCGCCCAGCTCGACGGCGAGCTGGATCGCCGCAGCGATGTTCAACCCTGACGACACCCCGGCGAGGAGTCCCTCCTCGGAGGCCAGCCGACGGGCCATGGCCCTCGCATCAGACTCCGGGATCGCTCGCACCTCGTCGTACAGGCCGTCGTCGAGGAGGGGTGGCCGAAAGCCGATCCCCATCCCTTCGATGCCGTGGGACCCCGGCTCTCCACCTGACAGGAACGCCGACTCCGCCGGCTCCAGGATGACGACCCGTGCGGGCGAGCCGGCATCCCGGAAGGCGCTCGCAACACCCATCGACAGCCCTGCCGTTCCGACGGAGGCGCAGAAGGCGTCGATCCGACCCAGTTGCTCGAGCAGTTCCTCGCCAACGCCCCGATACCCGACGAGGGAGTCCGGGTTGTGGAGTTGGTTGGTCCAGTAGCTCGGCTGCTGGGTGGTGATCGACTCGGCGGTGTCGATCATCCGTCGGGTCAGGTCGGGAGTGATCTTCCCGTCGACGCTCTCCACAAGGGTCAGGTCGGCTCCCAGGGCCTCCATCGTTCGAAGCTTCTCGACGGCGACGGCGTCATTCGAGACCACGCGGAACGGGTAGCCCTTGGCGGCGCATATGAACGCCAACGACGAACCCGTGCTCCCGCCGGTGTACTCCACGACCGTCATCCCGGCCCGGAGGTCACCCCGCCTCTCTGCCTCCTCGACCATCGCCAGGGCCATCCGGTCCTTGTAGGAGCCGGTCGGGTTGAACCACTCGAGTTTCACCCAGACGTCGGCGGCGCCCGCCGGAACGACTCTCCCCAATCGCACCACGGGCGTTCGTCCGACCGCCTCCGTCAACCGGCTGGCTACCTGCATACACACTCCTCCACCGTCGAACCTACGATCGGCGGACGGACCCGGTGGGAGAACCTCATCCGCCCACTCGGTCTGGATGCGGGGCTCCGGCGGCGAAGTACCGTCGCCCGCATGTACGACTGGGTTCGGCTGCTCCACCTGCTCGCCGCCGCCATCTGGACCGGGGGACTCGTCGTCCTGGGCGGGTCCGTGATGGCGCTGCGCAGGACCGGGGCGGAACGTGAGCAGTTCCAGGCCGTGGCACGTGCCTATGGGCGGGTCGCCTGGACGGCGATGGGTCTCGCCGTCTTCACCGGGATCTGGCAGCTACTGCGCTTCGGTGAGGCGGCGTCGAACCCGGCATCGGAGTTCGGACGGGCACTCCTGGTCAAGCTGCTGGCGGTTGGGACCGCCGCGGCGCTGACCCTCTGGCACCAGATGACGGCCGGATCGATGGACCCCAGGGCCCGCGGCATCATCCAGGGACTGATCCTCGTGGTGAGCGTCGGGATCTTCGCCGCTGCCGTGTGGCTCGGCAACGCCGGCTTCTAGCCCTCTTCGGGGACCTCGACCTCGAGCCACAGGCCCTGCACGGCCGCCACCTCGACACTGACGCCTTCGGCGAACGTCGATTCACGATGGCCGGTCGCCCGCCAGCGGGCACCATCCACCTCCACGACTCCGGCCCCCTCGACGAAACCCTCGACGACGACCCCGGGAGCGCCGATCAGGTGGGTCCGGCCGAACGTCCCGGTGCTGAACCGGGTCCGGGCCACCACGGGCATCGCCACAGCGAAGAAGAGGGCAGTGGCTGCTGCCGAGAGAACGGCAGAGACCCAGGAGACCTCCAGCACCGGTGCGCCGTCCACGAAGTACCGGCCACCGACGGCGAGCAGGAGTGCCCCCGCGATGCTCCACGGCCCGAAGGCTCCGGCCTGATAGTCCACGACCATCAGGAACAAGCCCAGGACGAGGAGCGGGACGGCCCACCACGACAGCGGCAGATGTGCCAGCCCGTAGGCCCCGACGAGGAGTGGGAGCAGGGCCGTGGCGGCGGCGACGCCCGGGCCCAGGGCGTAGTACTCGAAGGCAGCGACGGCGAGTCCTGCCGAGATCAGGAAGACGAGCGTTGCCGGGTTGAGGGCGGCGTGGGCGGTCCGGGTGAACACCGACGGGCCGACGAAGCGGACGGTCACGGTCTGCTGGAGTCGGGTCTCGCCATCGTCATCGGTGACCTCCTCCGCGGTATCCAGGACGGATGAGCCGCCGTCGTAGGGCACCTCTTGGCCGTCGAGCCACACGACGATCTGGCCGACCGCAGCCTGGACCGTCGCGAAGCGGTCGTCTTCCAGGGTGACGGTTGTGGAGTCACCGGCGAAGACCCCGCCGGACCCGGCGTCACCGCCGATGACCTCGATCTCCGACCAACCGATCTCGCTCTGCGGCGAAGCGGTCGGGACGGCAGCGGACTCGAGCAATCGTGCCGCGGCCCCGAGTGCCTCGGCGGGTGAGTCCCCGACCCAGACGACCAGCGGGAGTGGAGGGGCTTCGACGATGTCGAGCAGTCGTTGCGCTGACTCCTCGTCGACGGCTCCGGGTGAGTCGATCCGCAGAACCACGGCTTGGACTCCGTCATCGACAGCCACCCCGATGGCCCGTTCGACGAATCGTGCCGTCAGGGCATCGATCGGGCCTTGGACGCCGATGACGTCGATGCGGCCGTCGTCGGTCTGGCCGGCCGCCGGCATGGGCAGGGCGAGCACGAGAAGGAGGGCGAAAGGGATGAGGCGCCGAAGCACCCGGCGAGGATAGGGACACAGCGAGAGTTCCCCCCAGTCGGCGGCACCGGCCGGATGGCCTGGCGCTGCGGGACCGAGAAGACCGCGCCAGTCTTCGGCACGGCCGGCGATGCCGGCGATCACCTCGGGATCAACTGACGCTCAAGCACCCCCCCTCGCCTGCCGATTCCTGATCGGACAATCAGGGATCAACTTGACGCACCGCACGCCACCCACCAGAACGCGGCGCGTACACCCCGGGCGATCGGGGGTGCACGACCGTGCATGACTACCTCTTCAACGTCGAGGTGGTCCGCTTCGCGTTCATCGTCGGCATCCTCGTCTCGATGCTCCAGTACGAGCGTCGACACCTCACGACGGGGTCGATCGTCGTGCCCGGCTACATCGCCGTGGCCTCACTCCAGCCCCTGGTGATCATCGCGACCCTGGCCAACGCGTTCATCTCCTACTGGCTCGTGAACAAGGTGCTCCCCCGCTGGGTGCTCTTGTACGGGCGCTCCAAGTTCTCGGTCCTGGTGGTGCTCTCGATCGGCATCCAGTTCGCCATGTTGCGGCTGAGCCCGAACACCTCCTACCTCTGGGAATCGGACATTCCACTGATCGTGGGCGTCGGGTACGTGATCCCGGCCCTCATCGCCCACGACATGGCCCGACAGGGAATCCGGAAGACGGCCAGTGCGGTCTCCAGAGCGGCGGCTTGGGTGGCCGTCCCGCTCTGGATCGCCACGTTGGCCCTTCCGGAGCTGACCCTGTCGGGGAACCCGGTCGGGGCCGGGAGGGCGGTCATCTTGCTGCCCTCCTGGATCCCGGCCGCGGTGATGCTCTCGGCGGCGGCGGCATGGGGCCTGCTCCACAACCACCGCCTCCGGGCGTCGGGTTTCGTCGGCGCTGCCTACCTGGGCATGTTCGTGGCCGACTGGGGTCAGGTCTTGCTGCTCATCGGCGTCGCCATCGCCACCTACCTCTTCGTGACCCGCGGGCTGATGCGGGTGATGATCCTGTTCGGTCGACGGAAGTTCGCCTCGATGCTCATCGTCAGCTCGGTGCTGTCGTGGACATCGCTGCTGACGCTCGGTCCCCTCTTCGGATGGGACCCATCCCACTACCTGTCCCTCTCCGCCCTCGGGCTCACGCCGCTGTTCGTGCCCGGCCTGATGGCGAACGACATGGAACGATCGGACATCAAGTCGACGCTCACCGGAACTGCCATGGGTGCCCTCTTCACGGCCCCCCTCGTCCTGGCGCTGCAGCGGCTCACGCACGGTGCCCCGGTCATCGAGGTCCTGGCGCTCGGCGTCGTCGGTGTTGCTGCCGGGCTCTTCATCTTCAAGCCGCAGCTGGCCCACGCCAGGCAAGCCATCAAGCGACGGGCCGTCGTGATCGGCGAATGGTTCGGGTTCAAGCGGCGACCCGCCGCCCACCGCCCACCGCCGACGGTCCGTGGCCCCGGCGCCCACCGCGCCATCCCCGTCGGCACCGGCCGCTAGCCCCAGGCTGATAGAGCCCGCATTGAGAGATCCCCCTCCGGGGGCATCTCCAGCCATGGGGTCCCATCCCCCCGCGGCGTCGAGGACAAAGCCAACGTCGACGTCGCCATGCTCCGTACCCTGATCGACTCATGGAACTGCCTTGGTTCCTCATCGCTGGGGGGTTGGCTGCTGTGGCGGTTCTTGCCCGGTGGGCCTATCAGTCGTGGGCGCACAACCGGCTCCTGGCCAGTCTCCCGATCCGCATCCACGTCAACGGGATTCGGGGCAAGTCGACCGTTGCCCGCATCCTCGCCGGCATGCTGCGCGAGGCCGGCCTCGTCACCGTCGGCAAGTCCACCGGCACCTTCGCGGCCGTCATAGACCCGGAGGGCGAGGACGTGCCGATCGTGCGACGGGGACCGCCGACCATCCTCGAACAGATCGAGGTAGCCGGTGAGTGGATCACCCCCGACGTCGACGCATGGGTCGTGGAGTGCATGGCACTCAAGCCGGCCTACCAACGGATCAGCGAGGAACGAATCGTCCAGTCGACGATCGGCGTCCTCACGAACGTCCGGGAGGACCACCAGGACGTGATGGGTGAGACCCTCCCCGAGATCGCTCGATCACTCCTCTCCACCTGCCCCACCGACGGCCTCCTCATCACGTCGGAGCAGAACCCCGAGATCACCCAGATCATGCGAGACGTCGCAGGCGACATGGGCACCGAGCTCCTCGTCGTCGACCCGGACTGGGTGACCGACGAGGACATCGCCCGGTTCGAGTACATCGCCTTCAAGGAGAACGTCGCCATCGGGCTTGCGGTCGCCGAGAAGCTCGGCATCGACCGGGACACGGCGATGACCGGGATGGTGAAGGCGCCACCCGATCCCGGCGTCCTCCGTCTCCAGCACATGGAGATCGGCTCGAAGAAGGTCACCTGGGCCAACCTGTTCGCCGTGAACGATCGCGAGTCGATGATCGCCGTCATGCCGAAGCTCGAGCCCTGGGTCACCGACGACACCACGACGGTCGGGATCCTCAACAACCGGTCAGACCGCGAGCGGCGGGCCACCCAGTTCGCCGACATCGCTGTCCGGGACCTGCTGTTCGATCGCTTGGTGACCTTCGGCGCCTACGAGGCCCGCGTGACCGATCGCCTCATCCAGAACGGCTACCCACGAGAACAGATCATCAACCTCGGCGAGGACCGGAACCCGTCGGTGGACGAGATCATCGCCAGGATGATCCACGACCAGCCGACCGGCCACGTGATGGTCGTCGGCTTCGTCAACATCCACACCCACCAGGCCGAGCTGATGCTCGAGTACTTCGAGGGCGCCGGCGTCCACTGAGCGTGTCCCTGGGGTCGGCCGGATAGCTTCCGCGCCATGCTGCTGCTCTTGGCCGGCGGGGATGGTCGACGGATGGGGGGAGACAAGCCCTTCATCGAGGTCGGCGGTCGACCGCTTTGGCGATGGATGGCCGACCGCCTCACTGCCGCCGGCGTCGACGTCACGGTGTCGGTGGGCTGGACGTCGTATGAGACCTCGCCCTACCCGAGCGTCGTCGACCCGGCGCCCGATCTCGGACCGCTGGGCGGCATCGCCGCCCTGGCCGGCTACGACCTGACGCTCTGGACGGTCGACGTCCCCGACTGGACCGCCGAAGAGATCGACGGGCTCACCCGATCGGAGATCGACGCCGTCCGCTTCCTCATCGACCGCGACGGCCATCCCCAGCCGCTCCTGGCCCGGTGGCCGGCTTCGGCGACGGAGCGGGTGCCTGCCTACCTCGACGCCGGACACCGTGCCGTCCGCCCCTTCCTCGACCTCGTCCCGAGCGGACCGATCGGTGCTCCCCGGCAACGGGCACATCTCACCACCCGGTCCGACGTGGACGAGTGGCTACGGTCGCTGCCATGAAGCTCCGCATCCTGGACGACTCGGTGCGCCTCCGGCTCTCGCGTTCCGAGGTGCTCGACTTGGGGGCGGGCCGGCGCGTCGAAGGACGGACGAGCCTCCCCTCGGGCGACCTCGTCTACGCCGTCGAGGCCAGCGCTTCGCTAGGGGTCGGCCTGACCGACGGCCACCTCTTGGTCACCGTCCCGGAGGTCGATGTGGAGGCCTGGGCGGGCGGCGACGAGCCCGTTGGGATCTACGGCACGGTCGGATCGGTGGCGGTCGCCGTCGAGAAGGACTTCCAATGCCTCATCCCACGGCCCGGCGTCGACCGTGACGATTTCTACCCGAACCCGAAGACGCCCCGCGCCTAGAGCCCGCCGACCCGCTCCGGACCGCAGTAGAGGGTGAAGCCCGGGTCGCGCAGGAAGCCGATCACCGTCATCCC
>JAHEFX010000084.1 GCA_024639975.1 bacterium | reverse complement strand
ACGACGTCTTCGCCGAGGCATTCGCCGACATCGACATCCAGGTTGCGGGAGAGATCTCCGGCGGTCCCGGCGGCATCGACATCCCGCTCATCGACGGCGACCTCGCCGTCGACATCGAGGCGACGGACGGTGTGGTGAGCGCCACGCCCGAGATCCAGTCGACGGTGATCATCGACGCCCCCGAGTCGGGTGGTGCCCCACCCGGGTTCGGGCCGCCGTCGTTCGGTGTCTCCTGGTCCGAAGAGGGACCCTCGCCCTTCGGGCTGGTCGATGGGGCCTTCCCCGCCGGTCCGAGCGAGGTGGTCTTCGACGTCGACTCGCTCGACCGGCTCGGGTACGCCATCGGGGACACGGCTCGGATCGCCCCCGGCGCAGGCCGCTACGAGGAGTTCGACATAGTCGGCACCATCTCGTACGGCGAGTCGAATGCCCTCTTCGGGGCAACGTTCGTCGCCTTCGAATTCGAGCGGGCCACCCAGTTCTTCGGCACCGAAGACGCCGTCCACGGATACGCCGTGGTCACCGAGCCCGACGTCGATGTCGACGAGGTCGTGGACGCCCTCAATGGCGGCGTGCTCCCGGCCGATGCACGGGCGACCAACGCCCGGACCCAGGCCGAGGAGCAGTCCGCCGACCTGCGTGAGGGCCTCTCGTTCATCACGACCTTCCTGCTGGTCTTCGCCGGCATCTCGCTGCTCGTGGGCGGCTTCGTGGTCTACAACGCCTTCCAGGTGGTCCTCGCCCAGCGGACCCGCGAGCTCGGCCTCCTTCGCGTCCTGGGCGGCACCCGCGGGAACATCCTCAACATGGTCATCTTCGAGGCTGCCCTCCTCGGTCTCGTCATGTCGATCGTCGGCATCCCGGTCGGCTATCTCGTCGCCTGGGCGGCGCGGGCCACGCTCAACGCCATCGGCAGTTCGATCCCGGCGACGACCCTGATCATCGAACCGAGGACGATCGCCGTGGCACTGGTGGTCGGGACGTTCGTCGCCCTGGCCTCGGCCCTCCTCCCGGCCCGTCGAGCAAACCGGGTCAGCCCGATGGCGGCGCTTCGGGACCAGCCCGAGCTCGCCGAGTCCCGGCCCTGGGTCTGGATCCTCGGCTCGGTGCTCGTGGCCGTGTCGCTCGTCACCCTCCTGTGGGCAGCGGTAGCCGCCCGCGCCGGCGACGTCTTCGCCGGAGAGACCGACGCACTCGTGCCCGTGGGGTTCGGGGCACTCGGTCTCTTCCTCGGCCTCGTACTCGCCGCCCGCGTCCTGGCGCGCCCGGTGATAAAGGTGCTCGGGAAGCCACTGGGATCGGTCCCTGGCCGCCTCGCCGGGGAGAACGCCCAACGGTCACCGTCCCGAACCGCCACCACCGCGACCAGCCTGATGATCGGCGTCGGCCTCGTCGTGATGGTCGCCATCCTCATCAACTCGCTCCAGGACACGATCGACCAGGCCATCGAGGACTCGTTCCAGGGAGACATGATCATCTCGCCGGCCGGGTTCGGCCTCGGTGGCGGCATGTCCCCCGAGGTCGCCGAGGCTGCGTCCGGGGTCGACGGCGTCGAGGCCGTGGCCCGGACGAACATCGTCCTCGCCACCACCGAGGACGACGTCGACGTGTTCGTCAACGGCATCGAGCCAGAGACGATCGACTTCGTGTTCAACATCGAATCGGTCGACGGTGCCTTCGCCGATCTCGGCGACGGGAAGGTCGGGATCGACGTCGCGACCGCACAGGCCCGGGAGCTCGCGCTCGGGGACTCGGTAGCTCTCAGCGTGGCTGACGTGCCGAACGACTACGAGGTGGTCGCCATCGCCGACTTCGGCACCGACCTGTCGGATGGCCAGTCCTACTACCTCGACATCGACACCGTCGCCGAACTCAATCCCGGAGGCGGCGACGCCCAGGTGGTGGTGGTCCTCGAGGATGGAGCCGATGCCGCCGCCGTCCAGGATGCGCTCGACGCTGCCCTCGAGGACTTCGCCGGGGTCCAGGTGATCAGCCTCGCCGACCTGTCGGCCCAGATCGAAGCCGGCCTCGGTGGCGTGCAGGTCCTGCTCACCGTGCTGCTGCTCGTCTCGGTGTTCGTCGCCCTGTTCGGGATCGTCCTGACCCTCTACCTGGCGGTCTTCGAGCGGACCCACGAGATCGGCCTGCTGCGTGCCATCGGCATGACCCGGGACCAACTGGGCTCGACGATCCGATGGGAAGCGATCCTGATCGCGCTGTTCGGCACGGTGCTGGGATTGGTCCTTGGCTTGGCGGCCGGGTGGTCGCTGACGGCGGCCCTGCTCGGGGAGAACGTCACACTCGCCGTCCCGTGGCTGTGGATCTTCGGCAGCCTCATCGGAGGCGCCATCGCCGGCTTCTTCGCCTCGCTGATCCCCGCTTCGGCGGCTGCCCGGATGGACGTGCTGAAGGCGATCGCCTACGAGTAGCGGACGTACTCGGTGGCGGGTGTGGCCTAGGCCGCCAACTGCTCGTAGGGGATGTCCATGAGGACCTTGCGTTCCGCGATCGATACGGTCGGGCGCTTCCAGATCCAGATGACGAGCAGCACCGCGAAGGTGTCGAGGACGAGGGGCCACACGAGGCTGGTCCCGCCCGACAGCATCCACCACGTCGTCAGGGAGAACGTCAGGGCGATGAAGAAGGTCGCCAGCCGTTTCACGCGGATCGTGAAACCGTGATGGGCGCGCCACGAGCGGACGGTCGGCCCGAACCAACGATGGTTGACGAGCCAGCGGTCGAACTTCTCCGATGACTTCGAGAAGGCGTAGCCCGCGAGCAGGATCGGGCCGGTCGTCGGGATCACGGGCAGGAACACACCAACGAACGCCATCCCCGTCATGAGGAGGCCGATCGTCAACCAGAACGTGCGCGCGGTGCGACTCTTGGCGACTGCCATGGGCGACGAGCGTATGCCCAGCCTTTCCCGACAGCACGTCGACTGCCCCGGGATGCCGATTCCCGCCGGGACCTAGGCTCGCCCCGAGTCGCCGCAAAGGATTCCCATGCCGATCGCCAGCCCAGAGAAATACCAGGCCATGCTCGACGGCGCCAAGGAGGGGCAGTACGCCTTCCCGGCGTTCAACGTCACCTCCACGTCGACGCTCAACGGGGTCCTCCAAGGCCTGGCCGAGGCCGAGTCCGACGGGATCATCCAGGTCTCGACCGGCGGCGCGGAGTTCTTCTCCGGCCTGGCCGTCAAGGACATGCCCACGGGTGCCCGTGCGATGGCCGAGGCGGCGAACGTGTTGGCCGATCGCTACCCCATCAACGTCGCCCTCCACACCGACCACTGCCAACCCGACAAGGTCGACAAGTTCATTCGCCCGCTCCTGGCCGTCTCCCGTGAGCGCAGGGCCGCCGGGCTCCCGCCCCTGTTCCAGTCGCACATGCTCGATGCATCGGCGATCCCCATGGCCGAGAACCTGGCACTCGCCGACGCTCTCCTCGACGAATGCGCCGAGCTCGACATCATCCTGGAGCTGGAGATCGGCGTCGTCGGCGGCGAGGAGGACGGCGTCGACAACGAAGGCGCCCCCGCCGAGAAGCTCTACACGACCAACGAGGACATGCTCGCCACGGTCGACAAGCTCGGTCTCGGCGAGCGAGGGACCTACCTGCTCGCCGCAACGTTCGGCAACGTCCACGGCGTCTACAAGCCCGGCAACGTGCAGCTCCGACCCGAGATCCTCGACGGCGGCCAGCAGGCCCTCGCCGACGCCCATGGTCCCGAGCACCGCTTCCTCTTCGTCTTCCATGGCGGATCCGGTTCGACCGAGCAGGAGATCAGCGACGCCGTCGACTACGGCGTGGTCAAGATGAACATCGATACGGACACCCAATACGCCTACACCCGTCCGATCGTCGACCACATGTTCACCAACTACGACGGTGTGCTCAAGGTCGAGGGAGAGGTCGGCAACAAGAAGGTGTACGACCCCCGATCGTGGATGAAGAAGGCCGAACAGGGCATGGCCGACCGTGTGGTCGAGGCAACCCGGCAGCTACGCAGCGCCGGCAAGACCATCGGCTGACGCAGGAGCTACCCGACCACCCCTCACTAACCTGAAGCCCCGAATGGAAGAACAGGTTCAGCCCACCTGGACGAACTCCGACCGATTCGTCCCGAAGCGGTTTGTCCGTCCGGTCCAATCGTTCATCAGGACGGAGTCGGCATCCGGCATCGTGATGCTGGTCATGGCGGTCATCGCCATCGCCTGGGCGAACTCACCCTGGTTCGAGTCCTACTTCGGCCTACTCGAAACCGAGCTCATCTTCGAGCTGGGCCCGATCCATCTCCACGAGGATCTCCTGCACTTCATCAACGACGGGTTGATGGTGATCTTCTTCTTCGTGGTGGGTCTCGAGATCAAACGAGAGCTCGCCGTCGGTGAGTTGAGTGACCCGAAGGTCGCCGTCGTGCCCGCCGTCGCGGCCCTCGGTGGGATGCTGCTGCCGGCGCTCATCTACGTGGCCATCGTCGGGACCGGCAACCCGGCCTCGGACGGCTGGGGGATCCCGATGGCGACGGACATCGCCTTCTCCCTCGGCATCGCCGCCTTGTTGGGCCGGCGCGTGCCGCTCCAGGCGAAGCTGTTCCTGCTCGCCCTGGCGATCGCCGACGACATCGGTGCGATCGCCGTGATCGCGATCTTCTACACCGACGACCTCAACATCGCCTTCCTGGTCGCTTCGGCTTTCGGACTCGTCGTGACGTGGGTCGCCAATCGCGTGGGTATCCGCTCGATCCTCTTCTACGCCGTGATGGGCGTGGTGACCTGGTACCTGATGCTGGAGAGCGGTGTCCATGCGACGATCGCCGGTGTCGCACTCGGTCTCCTCACACCCGCTCGCTCCCTGCTCTCCGCCGAGCAATTCGATCGTCGGGCCCGTCGAATCATCGACACCTACCCGGCGTTGGTCCGCTCCCAGGCCGACCGGGAGAAGGTCGACCACGAGGCCGAGATGCTGTCCTGGGTGGCCAAGGAGTCGATCTCCCCGCTCGCCCGCCTCGAGCACGCGCTCGTGCTGTGGTCGTCGTTCGTGGTCATCCCCATCTTCGCCCTCGCCAACGCCGGCGTCCGGTTCGCCGGCGTCTCCATCATCGACGCCGCCACCACCGACGTGGCCCTCGGTATTGCGGCCGGCCTCCTGGTCGGCAAGGCCGTCGGTGTCCCCCTGTTCACCTGGCTCGCCGTCAAGCTCCGGCTCGGTTCGCTGGCCCCCGGCGTGTCCTGGGGTCATGTGGCAGGGCTCGGGGCCCTGGCCGGCATCGGCTTCACGGTGGCGCTGTTCATCGGCGGACTGGCCTTCGACGACCCCGTCACGACCGACCTCGCCAAGATCGGCATCTTCATGGGCTCCATCACCTCGGGTGTGGTCGGCTTCCTCATCCTCCGCTTCCTGCCCGTCAGCCGGCCATCGACCGAGTCCTACTCGGTCGACGTCGACGCGTGAACGAGCCACCGGAAACGATCACCTGCGTCGACTGCCTCGGCGTCTGCCACCTGATCACCTTCGAACCGCCGGACGGGTGGGAACCCGGAATGGTCGTCGCCTACCGCTGCGAGGACTGCCTCGACCGTTGGGATCTCGTCTGGGAGGAAGTCGGCGACTGACGGCGCCGGGAAGATACCCATACCCCCCGGGGTTCTAACCTCCATACAACATGTTCCGTTCGAAACGCCGCAAGGCGCTCCCCGTCAACAACATCGGTCACCTCCGGTCACTCGCCGAGGAGGGCAAGCCCGTCCTCGTCGACTTCTGGCAGGTCGGCTGTGGGCCGTGCAAGGTGATGGACGGCATCGTCGACGAGCTCGCAAACGAGTACGGCGACTCGGCCCACGTGGTGAAGGTCGATGTGACCCGGGCACACGGAGCCGTGCAGGAGTTCGGCATCCGGTCGACCCCGACCTTCGTGGTCCTCAGCGGCCAGGGCGGCAAGAAGCTACGACCCCGCTGGCGGCAGTCGGGACTCGTCAAGAAGGACCAGCTCTCGAAGGTCCTCGAGCGCGAAGGCGCCTCCCGGGCCTGATCGCGTCGTGGGTCGCCGCCCACGCCGAGCCATCGTCACGCACTGGTAACGGCCAGCCCGTACGATGCCCACGTGCTCGACGCCGTCGTCGTCGGATCCGGACCCAACGGACTGGCTGCTGCCCTGACCTTGGCGCGCGCCGGGAAGTCGGTGACGGTCCTCGAATCCGCCGCCACACCGGGCGGTGGCGCACGGTCCGCCGAGCTGACCATTCCCGGCGTCATCCACGACCACTGCGCCGCCGTTCCGGCGCTCGGCCTCGCCGGTCCCTTCCTCCCCACCGTCCCTGGTGTCGAGCTCTCCCATCCGGAGGTCGCCGCCGCCCACCCCCTCGATGACCACCCGGCCGTCCTGGTCCACCGCGACCTCGAAGCGACCATCGCCGGGCTCGGTTCCGACGGGAAGCGCTACCGCAAGTCGGTGGGTGAGCTCGCAGAGCAATGGAAGGTCACGCGCAAGCTCGTGCTCGGGAAGCCCGGTCGGCTCCCTCCGAATCCGGCGAAGGCGGCCAGGGTCGGGAGGGTGCTGACCCGGAGTGCCGCATCCGTGATCGACAAGTCCGGGCCTCGCCTGGCGGCGCTCACCGCCGGAATGGCCGGTCACGGGGGGCTCCCTCTGGACGGGGCAGCCACCGCCGGGATCGGCTCGGCGCTGCTGGCTGCCGCCCATGTTGCGGGATGGCCATTCGTGACCGGCGGCATGGGCCGGTTGGTCGACGCCATGGTCACCGAGCTGGAGTCGCTCGGCGGGGAGGTGGTCTGCGACAGCCTGGTCGCCAGTCGCGCGGACGTCCCGAGAGCGCGCGTCGTCCTGCTCGACACCTCGGCCGAGGCCGCTGCCAGCATCCTCGGGCTCTCGGGCCGAGTGGGGTCTGCGCTGCGTTCCGTTCGCCACGGGCCCGGCGTGTGGAAGGTCGACTGGCTGCTCGACGGCCCGATCCCCTGGTCCGACCCGACCGTCGCCGGCGCCGGGACCGTCCACGTCGGTGGCTCCGCACGCGCCATAGGCAGGGCGCTCTCGGAGGTCGACGCCGGCGACCATCCATCCAAACCCTTCGTGCTGGTCACCCAGCCGTCCGTGGCCGACCCGAGCCGGGCCCCCGAAGGCCAACACGTCGTATGGGCCTACTGCCACGTCCCGAACGGCTCGGAGGTGCACATGACGGGGCGCATCGAGCGACAGTTGGAGCGATTCGCCCCCGGCTTCCGGGACCGCGTCATCGCCCGATCCACGATCAGCCCCACCCAGTTCGAGGCGGACAACCCGAACATCGTCGGCGGGGACATCTCCAACGGGGCCCCGACACTCGGCCAGATCCTCGCCCGACCGAGGCCGTCGCTCACGCCGTGGCGCCTGGAGAAGGGCGCCTACCTCTGCTCGGCGGCGACGCCCCCGGGACCCGGGATCCACGGCATGTGCGGCGTGCACGCCGCCACGACGGCCCTGTCCCACGAGCTGGCCTGAGGCCCGACGCGGAGGGTCCGGACGCTTCCTAGAGTTGGAGCGTTCACTCAAAGACTGTCCCTCACAAAGGAGTCCTCCCGTGGAGACCATCGGGTTCGACGAGAAGGTCGCGATCATCACCGGGGCGGGCGGTGGCCTCGGCCGCCAGCACGCCCTCGAGCTCGGCCGTCGCGGTGCCAAGGTCGTAGTCAACGACCTCGGCGGGGCAACGGACGGCACCGGCGCCTCATCCTCCGCCGCCGACGCCGTCGTCACCGAGATCACCGAGGCCGGTGGGACGGCCGTCGCCAACTACGACTCGGTCAGCTCGCCCGAAGGTGGGGCGGCGATCGTCCAGACCGCCCTCGACGAGTTCGGCACGGTCGACATCCTCATCAACAACGCCGGCATCCTGCGTGACACGTCGTTCGCAAAGATGACCGACGAGCAGCTGCTCCCCGTGCTGGACGTCCACCTGAAGGGCGGCTTCTACCCGACCCTCGCCGCCTGGAAGGTCATGAAGGAGAATGGCTACGGCCGCATCCTGTTCACCTCGTCGGCTGCCGGGCTGCTCGGCAACTTCGGCCAGGGGAACTACGGGGCCGCCAAGGCCGGCCTGTGGGGCCTGTCCAACGTCCTCACCCAGGAGGGCATGAAGTACAACATCAGAAGCAACGTCATCGCCCCGATCGCCAAGACCCGAATGACCGAGCAGCTCTTCGGCGGGATGATGGACATGTTCGCCCCCGAACAGGTCACGCCCGCCGCCCTGTACCTGGTCTCCGAGGGCGCCCCGTCCGGTGAGACCTTCACCGTGGGCGGCGGCCGGGTCGGCCGCATGTTCATGGGGGTCACCCCCGGCTGGTTCGCCGGCCCGGGCGCGACGCCGTCGGTCGAGGATGTCGCCGCCAACGCCGACCAGATCATGGACACCGACGGCTACATCATCCCCGACAACCTCATGGACGAGCTCCAGCAGGTCGTCATGCCGATGTTCCAGGGGGGCAACTAGATGCCGATCGACCCGGCGAGGGCCCTCGTCGCCGACCCGATGGTCGACGAGTTCTCCTGGGACCAGGACGACGTCATCCTCTATCACCTCGGCCTCGGTGCCGGCAAGGATGCACCGACCGACCCCGCCGAGCTGTCGTACGTCTACGAGAACGGCCTGAAGGTGCTGCCGTCGTTCGGCGTCGTGCCACCGTTCGGCGCCCTCTTCGGCGTGAACCAGCTCGACGGCGTCGACATCAACCTGATGATGGTGCTCCACGGCGAGCAGGAGCTCGAGGTCCACGCCCCGATCCCCGTCGACGGCACGGTCACCAACACCGCCCGCATCATCGACGTGCAGGACAAGGGGAAGGCGGCCGTCATCGTCCTCGAGGTCGAATCCGCGCTGGCCGACGGGACGGTCCTGTTCACCAACCGGTTCATGATCTTCGCCCGGGGCGAGGGTGGCTTCGGTGGCGAGCCCGGCACCTCCACCACGATCGAGGTGCCCGATCGCGAGCCCGACGGCACCTTCGAGAGCACGACGATGGCCCACCAGGCCCTCATCTACCGGTTGAGCGGCGACAAGAACCCGCTGCACGCCGACCCGATGTTCGCCCAGATGGCCGGGTTCGACACGCCGATCCTCCACGGGCTCGCCACCTACGGGATCGTCCTGAAGGCGGTGGTCGACGGCATGCTCGACGGCGATGTCTCCAGGGTGAAGGGCTGGCGCTGTCGTTTCGCCGGCGTGGTCTTCCCCGGCGAGACCGTCATCACGAAGGCGTGGGAGACCGACGACGGCATCGTCGTGACGGCGGAGACCAAGGAGCGGAACGAACCCGTGCTCACCAACGCGTTGGTGGGGGTCTCGTCTTGAAGCGCACCCTGTACGACACCGAGCACGAGATCTTCCGCGAGACGGCGCGCAACTTCGCCGAGAAGGAGCTCGTACCCCACATCGAGGAGTGGGAACGCGACGGCATCGTGCCCCGTGAGGTGTTCACGAAGGCCG
>JAHEFX010000083.1 GCA_024639975.1 bacterium | reverse complement strand
GCAGAAACCGACCCCCCACACGGCCGCGAAGCCCGGGATACCCCAACCCTCCCAGATACCGCCGGCTGTGAAGGCCATCGCGACCACACCTGCAACACCGGCCAAGGTGAGCCCGAGAACGAACCGGCGGTCGATCATGCGGGGCCCTCCTCCAGCCACACGTCCACCGTCTCGGCCTGGAACGTCTCACCGACGACCGACTCTGCCCGGGCGACGAGCTCGACCCGATCGACGGTCGACCGCAGCTCGGCGGCGAAGGACGCCACCACCGACGCCGCGTCATAGCGAGACCGGAAGAAGCGGCGGTCCAGCCATCGACGGAGCCGACGCCCGGCGGGGATCGAGACGGCGGCGGCGGCAAGCGTGGCGAGCGCCACCTGCAGATCGCCCTCGGCCGGGAGGAACAGCCCGAGGGTGAGTACGGACAGGACGTAGACGCCCGCCATGAGCCCCAGCACCAGCAGGTACAGGACCGACCGCGAGACGATACGGTCGATCTCGTACAGCCGATACTTGGTGATGGCGACGGTCATCGAAACGGGCAGCAGGGCGAAGGTGACGGCGAAACCAACTGAGAAGAAGTTGTTGGACGCGAAGTAGTCGCTTGTCACGACCGATGCGGCGTAGAAAACGGCGAATGCCGACGCCGAGAAGACCACCCATTTGAGTTGGGTCCGCTCCTCCAGGCCCGAGCGGCGATACCGGACGATCATGGCCGCCAACCCACCCAGCGCAAGGATCGCCAGCAGGGCTCCCCATACGGGCCCGAACGCACCATCGAGAGCGGCCTCGGGGATGAAGCCAAACGGGGTGGCAACCGACCAGCCGCGATCAGTCGAGGACAGCTGCTCGGAGAACATGGCCAAGAACGCCATCGTTCCGACCATCCCGGCTGTCAGCCAGCCAGCCCACTGCCAACGTGGCGTCAGGAAGCGCCCCGTTGGGAAGACGTAGAGCATGAGCAGGACCGGGAAGATGAAGAGCACCCAGGAGAACTCGATGTACGAGACGCCGAGTGCCAACCAGAACGTCACCTCCTGCGGCGGGTCGACGGGAATCAAGGGGTAGGTCGCCGAACCCACCGGGACGGCCAGCGCGACGACCAGCATGAGCCACGAGATCGGGTTCCCCGGCACCCTCGTGCCAATCAGCGCCGCCAAGAAGGCGAACAGGGGGCCGAGGACGAGCATCCCGGTGATGAAGAAGTCGTCGGCAAGATCGATGACCGCAAACCCGACGAGGGACAAACCCCCCACGAGAGGCGGCCACACCCACCAGAGCTGACGAACACTCACAGGGATCCGATCCAGCGTCTCAGGCTGCGGCCAGGGCCTCCTCGACGGTGGCATGGACCGGGATCGCCTCATCCAGCCTCGTGAGCGAGAAGATCTCCCGGTAGTGGTCCGAGAGGCCGGCAGCCATCAGGGTCACCTCGCTGCGCTGGGCGCGAACCAGGGTCGTGACCAGCAGACCGATACCCGTGCTGTTCATGTATTCGAGGCCGGTGAAATCCAATACCACCGTGCCGCTCCCCGACGCATCATCGAAAGCCGACGCCAAGGTCGGTTCGCTGTTGCCGGTCAGGTCGCCGCCCAACCGGACGACTCCTCCATCCACTTCTGCGGTCAGATCCGCCATGGCTGTCTTCCTCCCCGGCCCCTACGGGCCGACCTTTCGCATCCTCATTTCCAGGATGTGACGACCGTTCTCCCTCCGGTCGGTCGTCTCATCCACAAGCTTCTCGATCAGGAACCGGCCCCAGCCGCGCGGCGACTGCGCCCCGTCGAGCTTCGCCTCCAGATCAGGCGCGACGAGGTCGCCGTCGAGGCCACCACCGTCATCGCTGACTTCCACGACCACCGAATCCCCCCGCTCGTGGAGAACGATGCCGACCGGAATGCCCGAGTCGAATCCGTTGCCGTGCTCGGCGGCATTCATGACTGCCTCGGCGACGGCCGTGCCGAGCTTGGCTGCCCGGGGCTCGTCGAGTCCGAGCTCGCCGGCTGCGGCGACGACCTTCTCCATCGCCGCCCGTTCGGCGCCCTCCTGGGACGGCACCTCGAACTCGAGGAGTGGGGAGCCGAAGGCTTCGGCCGACTGGGCGGCTGAGGCCAGGCGTCGGAGGGATACGACGGTGATGTCGTCCTCCTGGAACGCAGCGAACCCGTCGATGTCCTCCAACAACGCATCGATCGGGTCGCCGTCGCGTCCGGCGGTCACCGTCTCGAGCACGCGGTCGAAGCCATACATGGAGCCATCGTGCCCGTGGGCCTCGGCGACGCCATCACTGGCCACGACCATCACCGAGTCGGGTACCAACTCGGCCTCGACCACTTCGTATGGGGAGTCCTTGATCAACCCCAGCGGCATGCCCGAGGCCCGCAACTCGCTGGCTCCACCGGGCCCGGCGACGGCCGGCACCGGGTGACCGGCATTGGCAAACCGGATGCGACCCGACGACGGTTCGACCACGCCGACGAAGCAGGTGACGAACATCGTCGGCGGGATGTCGTCGACGAGCGCGTTGTTCGTGCGTGACAGGATCTCGCCCGGGTCGGACGTCAGCTCGACGGCCGACCGGAGCGCAGCCCTGCAGGTCGCCATCACGAGGGCCGCCGGGACCCCCTTGTCGGTGACGTCGCCCTCGATGATCACCAATCTGCCGTCACCGGTTTCCAGGACGTCGTAGAAGTCCCCGCCCACCTCCCGGGCCGGCTGGTAGTGGGCGCTCACCTCCCAACCCGACACCTCGGGGAGGTTCTTGGGGAGCAGGGTCTGCTGGATGATCCGCGCCACTCGCAGTTCCTGCTCGATCCGCTCCCGTTCGGCGGCCTCGTCCTCCTGCTGCTTGGCCAACGAAGCCAACCGGACGGCGGGCGCCAACTGGGAAGCGAGGGTCGAGAGAAGGCTCCGGTCGTCATTCGTGTAGTCCTGTTCGGACTTGCGGGGACCGAGGTTGACGGTCCCGAGCAAGCGTCCCTCCGAGACGAGGGGCACGACGAGGACGATGCCTTCGGCACGAAGCCGGTCGAGAACCTCCGACTCGAGTTCGAGATCCGGGAGGTCCACGGGTTCGGCCCTCGATACGAGGAAAGCCGAGAAGGGGTCGGTCGGTGGAATCGGAATCACGGTGCTGGATGCTGCCACCCCGCCAGAGTCCTTGACGGCCGTTACGCACCCGTTACGAGCTGGATCGCAGTAACGCCCCGGCCTGGTCGTAACGACACCGGAACGGCCAAATCGTTACGGTTACCCCAATGGCTGCACCGCCGTCACGGTTGGAAGCTCGACTCCTGGGACCCCCGGAGGTCCTGGTCGACGGCGCGCCCCTCTCGGTGGACACCCGCAAGGCGATCGCCCTGCTTGCCTACCTCGTCGAGCGGGACGTCGCACCCACCCGCGAGGAACTGACCTGGCTGCTCTGGCCGGAGTCGCCGTCCGACAAGGCACGGGGAAACCTCCGCCGGACCATTTCCGCCCTTCGGAGTGGACTCGGCGGCCGTTGGGTCGAAGCCGACCGCGACCGGGTCACGCTCGACCGCACCGACCTCGTCCACGACACCGAGCAGATCGAGCAACACCTGGATGCGGTCCGGGGCCGATTCCTGGAGGGCTTCTACCTGCGCGACGCTGCGCCATTCGACGACTGGCAGGCGACCACTGCCGAGCACTACGACCGCATCGTCCGCTCGGGACTCGACGGCCGGGCGCGACAACGACTCTCCTCAGGCGACCTGGCCGGCGCCCTCGCCGACGCCGAACGACGTCTGGCCCTGGACCCACTCGACGAGTCCTCACACCGGCTGCTCATGCGGGCGCTCGCCTCGTCCGGTGATCGCTCGGCAGCCATCCGCCAGTACCGCTCACTGGTTGCACTGTTGGACGACGAACTCGCCGTCGAACCGCTCCCGGAGACCGTCGAGCTCCACGAATCGATCCTGACGGGGGCCCTCGAACCGCCTCCCACCCCAGCCCCGACACCCGCACCAGCGCCGCGGGCCAAGCCGTCGCTCGTCCCCGACGACCTCATCGTCGGCCTCCGCCTGGCGACCGCGACACCGGGAGCGGTGTCCGTCGTCGGGCCGCCCGGCAGCGGCCGGAGCGCCCTGGTCCAGGCCGCGCTTCCCGAAGCCATCCACGTGACCGCCGTCCCGACCGACGGAGCCTTGGCCCACGGCCTTACCCGGACGATCCTGGAGGCAGTGGCCGCCGCCAGCACGGCCGAGTTGGACGAACGAGCCGCCCCGGCCGTCCATGTCGCTCCATCGCTCGGTCGCCGAAGCCCGGAGCCCCCGGCGCTGGAGGGCGACCTCGCCTCGGGCCGCCTGCTCGACGGTCTCACCCATGCCATCGGCCTCCTCGTCGGCGAACGGGTCCTGACCATCGACGACGCCCACCTCGCCGACGAGGCGTCCCGGTCCGTCGTCGACCGCCTGGTCGAACGTTCCGCAGGCTCGGGCACCCGACTGGTCCTGACCACCGAGACCCACGGAGGCGAACATGTCGTGGAGACCCGGCCGTTGGACGAGGACGAGGTAGCCGCTCTCGTCAGGGACTCGGGCCACGACGAATCGCTGGCACCGACCATCATCGAAGCCACGGCCGGGTGGATGGGGCCGGTGATCGAAGCTCTCGAATCCGACGATCCGGTCGCCGCCGTCGAGACCCAGCGCAGACGCCGCGTCGCGGGACTCGACCCGATCGGACTGCAAGTGCTGGAAGCTCTCGTAGCCCTCGGTTCAGCCGGTCTGGATGTGGTCTCGGAGGTCGCCGGCAAACCGGCCGTCGACGTCGCGGCGACTTTGGACCGCCTACTGGCACAGGATCTGGCCGGTGAGGTGGACGGCTCGTACGCACCGGCAGCTCCGTGGGTGTCCGAAGTCGTCGGCAGCCTGATGGGCCCTGCTCGCACCGCGCTACTCCACGCCCGTGCCGCCGATGCGATGACCGGGGACCGGGACCAGGCCCTGCGGGCGCGCCACCTGGAGCTCGCCGGCCGGACCGAAGAGGCGGCGGTCGCCCACGAGCGTGCCGGCACGTACGCGGCGTCCGTCCTCGCCCCCGACTCGTCGCGGGATCACTTCGAAGCGGCGCTCGCCCTGGGACATGCCCAGCCGGGCGCCATCCACCTCCGCCTCGCCGAGGTCGAGACCCGGGCCGGCGCCTACCCGGCTGCTCTCCGAGCCCTGAATGCGGCCGCGGCCGAAGGCACCTCGTGGGAGATCGAGCGGTCGATCGGCGACGTCTACGCCAGGTGGGGTCGCTGGCCACTTGCCAAGGCGTCGTTCGAAGCCGCCCTCTCTCTGGCGAAGGATCCCGCCGAACGGGCGACGGTGCTGGCGGATCTCGCCGTGGTCGCCCACCGCGACGGGAATCTGGCCGAGGCCGAAGACCGAGTCGCCGAAGCTCTGGAGGCGGTCAATGGCGAACCCGCTGTCGCCGCCCGGGTCGCCAACGTTGCCGGCCTGGTCCTGGACGAGCCCGACCACCTGCTGGCGGCCATCGCCCATGCCCGGCGGGCGCGACGACGCGAAGACGAGGCGGCGGCGCTCAACAACCTCGCGCTCGCCTACGCCCGCCGGGATCGGGTCGATGAGTCGATCGCGTTGGGCGATCGGGCCCTGGCGCTGCTCGACCGAACGGGAGACCGCCACCGACGGGCAGCGATCCACGGGAACCTCGCCGACTTCCACCACCTCGCAGGCGACGAGACGGCCAGTGAGAACCACCTGCGAGCAGCGGCCGGCCTCTTCGCTGAAGTGGGTGTCGGCCGCTGGGAGCCGGCGATCTGGCAGCTGACCGGCTGGTAGGCCGACGGTCACGCCTCGGACTTCGATGGGTTGGGCCGGCGAGCGAGGGCGACCGCTGCAGCCACAACCGCGACGCCCGTCAGGACGTAGGCAACCCAGTGCAGGGCGAAGCCCCTGGTACCCAGGTACCAACCGAGACCCGACGTCAGACCGGCGACCACGGCCGGGTAGGCAGCATTTCTGCGCAGCGCTCCCCGGACGATCCACCAACCACTCCCGATCGCCACCGACCCGAGTATGAGGATCTCCGGCAGCCAAGCCACGAGTCCGGGGCCACCCGGCGCCCGGAAGCCCCCATCGGGCACCTCCTGGCTTGCGATCACCTGTGATGGTGGGAGCCAACCCAAGTCCGCAGGACACGAAGAGATCCAGCCGGCCATCCACCTCCACTCGCCCCGACCCGGGTAGTCGGTCCGTTGGCCCGCCCGGACACCCAAGTGGAGATGGGGCACCAAGGGGGACTCCCGGCTCCCACCGTTCTCCCACTCGTCGCCGAGGTAGCCGACGAGGTCGCCCTTTGCCACCGGCCCCGTATCGGGCGTCCAACGGCTCGGACTCAGGTGGCCATAGAGGGAGTAGAGGTTCATCCCGGGGTGATCGACGACGACCAGCCAGCCGTACCCGCCCATCCTTCCCGAGAAGGTGAGCTCGCCATCGGCCATCGCGTAGACCGGGGTCCCGGCTGGCGCGAAGTAGTCCTCGGCGGCATGGAAGGTGGGGTCGTCGGGGTTCCAGCCACTAGAGCAGAAGCTGGCTTGCTCCCAGGGTTCGGTGAAGGCGTCGAGCGGCAAGCGGAAGAGGAGGCTGGGATCGGCGGCGTCGACGGACAACATGTCGATGCGTTCGATCTCGGGGCAGTCACCGATGGCAAGCGGTTCAGCAGTGCTGCAGGCGCCGAGGATGAGGATGAACAGGACCGCCGTCCACACGTGGACGGGGGGCCGATCCACGGGCTTTCGGAACCCAACCACAACCTCTTGATTCTACTCCTGAGGCAGGGTGCCCTCCGGCCCGGTGGGCCTACTCCATCTCGAGGAAGTCCGACAGCCGAGTGATCCGGAAGACCTCGCGGTAGTGCTCGGTGAGCCCCCTCGCCACCACGACCCTCCCCGAGGCTCGTGCCTTGGCGAGCAGCCCGACGATCAGGGCGATCCCGGTCGAGTTGATGAACTCCACATCCGAGAAATCGAGGATGAGGCGCCCTGGTCCGTCGACCGACCGGTCGTAGGCGTCCCCTATCCCGGCCTCCGCGGCGCGGTTGACGTCACCGGTGAGCACCAGCGTGGTGTCCTGATCGGTCCTGATGTCGACGGCGAATGCGGTACCCGGCATGGCTCTCCTTGCTCTACCGCCCCATGTCTACGCGTCGGCCGTCACGGGGTCGTTACGGGATCGGCGGTTTCGGGCGTCGTCGGGCGAACCGAGGACTCCCGCCTACCGCCACGGTGGTCCCGGGCCCTCAGTCGATGAACCTCGGTGGGTGGGAACCCTGGGTTCGGAAAACCCCTCGCAGGGTGGTCGGGAGTCTGCTTATCTACCGGATACCAGAGAAAGGAGGTGGTCCAAACTGCACATATCCAATAGGACTCTGGAGGTGGCCGAGCGCTGAGGCGCCCTGTCACGATGCGCCTCCCCCTTGACGGGGACGGCGAATCCATCTCGGACCACCAGAGAGACTCGATTCGTGGGCCTGGTCCTCCCATGACCGATCGAGGAAGTATCGAACTCTTGGAACGGGGAGCGCGACAGGCGCTCCCCGTTTCGCGTCCGGACGTACCCTCGGCCCATGCACACCGTCATCGTCACCGGCGCCTCGCGTGGTCTCGGCCGCGCCGTCGTCCATGAACTCAACCGTCGCGGCGCCGCCGTCGTGGCCACCGCCCGGTCCGAAAGCGCCCTCGCCGCCCTCGAGGACGAGCTCGACAACGTCGTCACCGTCGTCGGCGACATCGGCTCGGACTCGACCCGTCGCGAGGTGATCGAGACGGCGCTCCGGCGCGACGGCAGGATCGACGCCTTGGTCAACAACGCCGCCGTCCTCGAACCCATCGCCCGCTCCGCCGACGCCGAGGCCGGACCGTGGTCCGACCACCTCGAAATCAACGTCGTGGCCCCGGTACATCTCACGGCTCTGGCCCTGCCGTACCTTCGAGCGTCCGGCGGCCGCGTCATCAACGTCTCATCCGGCGCTGCCACGCGGCCCTTGGCCGGCTGGGGCGCCTATTGCACCGCCAAGGCTGCCCTGAAGATGGCCACAGAGGTGCTTGCCACCGAGGAGCCCGACATCACTGCCATCTCGCTTCGGCCGGGAGTGGTCGACACGGCCATGCAGGCCACGATCCGATCCGACGGCCGGAAGGTCATGGGGGCGGCCGGCCACGACCGCTTCGTGCGGCTCCACGAGGACGGCGAGCTCCTCGATCCGGCCTTGCCCGGCGCGGCCATCGCCGCGCTGGCCCTGCACGCCCCGAAGTCCCTATCCGGTGGGTTCGTGCCCTGGGATGCCCCCGAGGTTCGGGCCCTGCTGTAGGTCGGGCCGCGTAGATTCGGCGCATGGTCATCCGACCTGCCGCGATCGGCGACATCGACGCTCTGACCGACCTCGCCCTGAGGTCCAAGGCCTGGTGGGGGTACGACGAGACCTTCATCGAGAAATGTCGGGACGAGCTGACCCTCACCACCGAACGCATCGCGGTCGAGGACATCCGGGTCGCCGAGGTCGACGGGGCCATAGTCGGCTTCGTGTCGGTCATGGACGGCTCGCTCGAGGACCTGTTCGTCGAACCGGATCGGATCGGTGCCGGAACCGGTTCGGCGCTCTTCGAGGTCGCCAAGACCATCACCCGCGACGACGGCCACCGCACCCTGCGGATCGAAGCCGACCCGAATGCCGCCCGGTGGTACCGCTCCAAGGGCGCCATCGACATCGGTGAGATCCCCTCGGGCTCGATCCCCGGGCGGATGCTGCCGCTGCTCGAGCTCAGGCTCTGATACCCCGAAACGTCACACCCCGGCCGTACCGTGGGTCCCATGCAGGACACCATCACCGTCTGCGCCGAGTGCGGCACCGAGTTGGGCTCCGACGACCCGTCGGTTGCCTGCTGTGAAGACATGGCCCCACTTGTGCTCGACCGCATCGGCGGACTCGTCGTCGAGGCGGCCACCGCCGCCTAGGAGACGGACCCCGGCGACCCGTGGTCGGCCGGGACTCGCCCTCCGGGGTCTTCCCGGACAGCAGCGAGACCCATTCCCTGAAGGACCGCGAAGGCGCCCACGGCCAGGGACACCGCGGCCAGCGCAAGCATCGCCACCGGGTCCAACCAGCCGAGCAGCAGCACCACGGCAGCGCCCAACACCCAGGCGCCATTTGCGACGACGGCATAGCGAGCGCCGGCCCCGACCCTTCGCTGCGACACCGACCAGGCGAGGATCGCGACGTGGAGGACCAGAGCGGCCCCGACCCCCAGCAGCACGACGGGTTCGATTCCGAGCCACTTGCCGAGCGGACCGGCGGCGAGCAGGAGAAGGAGCGCGAAGGCCCCGGACATGACGACGTCGGCGACCATGACCGACCGGAGGGAGGTTGTTCGTTGCATGGACCCAATGTCCCACGTCGGGGGAATGACGTCGATTACCCGTCGGGTAATCGCAACGGTCACGTGATGGGGATAGCTTCATCGGCATGCC